>JALSTP010000117.1 GCA_026983675.1 Sedimenticola sp. | reverse complement strand
AGACAGGCCACGGCTGAATACGATATATAGTGTTGCCGGGTTAATAGCAATTATTGCGCTTCCGATCATTGGCCTGTTGCACAAGGGCGTCCAGGGTGCTCCCCGACGTGCATAGCGCGGGTTGCCGGTCAATGGATGATGCAACAGTGAGGCGCATGATGCCGCATCGAATCAAACAGAGGGTCAAAATGGGCGAAGCCGCACGAGACATCTACCGTGAAACCGCGGGCGAGGCGGTTTCGCGTCTGAGACTGCTGAGTTACAACATCCAGGCAGGGGTCGATACCCGTCATTTCCGGGAATACCTGACCAAGAGCTGGAAACAGGTCTTGCCGCACCGGGAGCGGTTGGTCAACCTGAATCGCATTTCACACATGCTGCATCGCTACGATATCGTGGGACTGCAGGAGGTGGATTCCGGCAGTCTGCGCAGCGGGTTTGTGGATCAGACCGAATATCTCGCGCAGCTTGCCGGTTTTCCGTTCTGGTACAAACAGGTCAACCGCAGTCTGGGGAAGCTGGCGCAGCACAGCAACGGGGTGCTGAGCCGTATCCGGCCGACTGCGGTGGTCGAGCACAAACTCCCGGGTCTGCCGGGGCGCGGGGCCATGTTGCTGGAGTACGCCACCAATACCGATGCGGCGTTTGCGGTGTGCATCATGCACCTGGCGCTTGGACGCCGGGCGCGAGGCAGGCAACTTGCCTATGTCTCCGAGTTGGTCAGTCAATACCACTATCTGGTGGTGATGGGCGATTTCAACTGCGGCTGCGATGCGCGCGAACTCAAGGGCCTGGTGAAGAGCGCCAATCTCCGCGCGCCGGAATGCGATATGAAAACCTTTCCCAGCTGGCGGCCGATGCGCAATCTGGACCATATCCTCGTCTCATCGTCCTTGCGTATCGGCAAGGCGGAGGTCGTGGACTATCCATTGTCAGATCATCTTCCGGTGAGCATGGAGGTCGATTTGCCGGAGGGTTTGTCGATCATTACGTGACGGGGCGAGGAGCCGGCGCATGACTGCCGCGAAAGATTGGGAAAAGCGTTTCCGTAGTCTGGTTGACCAGCAACGCCAGGACGAGGCGCGGTACGCCGATACCGAAGCCCTGCTCAGTCGCATCATCATTCGCCTGACCCTCGCGGCAGAAGGCTACCATCCGTTACTGGACCCTCATCTCAAGGCGCTGCGGGATACCTTGCGCAACGGCGTTTCACCGGCCTTGAAACCCCGTCTCGATGAGCTTTCCGATACCCTGATGCGGATCTCCGACGACACAAACGCGGTGTCCGTTGCGGGAGATTTCATCGACCGGCTGATCGATGCAGCGGCCTTGCCGGATGCGCAGAGCAGGGCGGTCCGGCAGTGGTCACAAGATCTATCCAGCCAACCTGTAGAGGCGCTGACGGACGCGCAGCTCAAGGAATTTCTCTCGCTCCTCTCTCCGCAACATCCTCCGGCGCCCCAAAAACGGGGCTTCCTGAACCGTGTCTTTGGCGGCCCCCCTGGGGAAGATGAAGGAGAAGCGCCGAACCTGGCCCTGGCGAAGCTTCTGCAAACGATCGAATGGCCTCCCCACTGGCGGATAGAGATCGAGGCGCACCAGAAACGATTGACGGCCGCCGATGCAAGGCCCGATGCCTGGCAGACCGTGATTTCCGGGCTGGTGAAAATGGTGGCCGACGCCATGGGCAGCCTGGAGACGGAGTTGCGGGAGACGGAGGGCTTTCTCGCCACCCTCACCGAGCATCTCAATGAGCTGGATGAATCGTTGCAGGGGGGAGAGCAACGCCGGGTGGATGCCCTGGAGATGGGGCAGGCCATGAGCGATCAGGTCAATGCCGAGGTGGGGGGACTTGCGGCAAGCGTTTCGTCGGCAAAGGATCTGGTTCAACTCAAACAGAGTGTGTCCCGTCGTCTGGTGGCGATCAAAAATGCCGTGGATCAGCACCAGGCCGAATATGAACGCCGTATTCAGGAAGATGCCGCACGGGAAAAAGCGCTCCGGCAACGGTTGGACACTGTGGAGCGAGAGACTCACGAGTTGCGCAGCCGGATGATGCAAGCCCGTCATCAGGCCTTGCTGGACGCGGTAACCGGCCTTCCGAACCGGATGGCGTGGGATGAGCGGTTGGCGCAGGAGTATAGCCGCTGGCGCCGGTTTGGAGAGCCGCTGTCGCTGATGGTATGGGATATGGATGATTTCAAGCAGGTCAATGACCGTTTCGGTCATCAGGCCGGGGACAAGGCGCTGCGGGTGGTAGCCGGCACGTTTCAGCAGCGTCTGCGAGAGACGGATTTCATCGCCCGCTACGGGGGCGAGGAATTTGCCATGCTGCTGGTGGGGACAGATGAGAGGAATGCCATGAAGGTGGCGGACGACCTGCGCCAGCGGGTGGAAAACGCCGGTTTCCACTCGGGCGCCAAGCCGGTGCGCCTGACCCTCTCTTGCGGCATCTCCGAATTCCGCGGGGGCGATACCCCGGAGGATGTGTTTGCGCGTGCCGACAAGGCGCTGTACAAGGCCAAGGCGGACGGCAAGAATCGCTGCGTGGTGGGGGATTGATCCGGCCCCCCGGTCTGTCGGTCCAACGGCTGCCCAGGCCGTCAGGGGGGCGGTCAATCAATCATCGTTTTCCTGCAGAAGATAGAAGTGCCCCCATTCGCCGTGGCTGACATGGGCCAGCGTCTCCATCAGTTCCGGTACCGGAACGGCCTCGCCGGGAAACACCTGCTGCACCGCTACGAAGATTCGGCCGCTTCCGGCCTGCCGGCGCCAGTCCAGATGGACCGGCGCAATGGCCTCGTGACAGTGGGGGCAGGGGAACGGCGCTTCGGCCAACCGTTCCCATTCACCGATCCTTCCCCGCCAGTCGGTGATGCGCTTTCGGCATGCGGGACAGCGGGGGGCGGTGGTGTTGCGACCCCACAGCACAAGGGGTTGATCCAGTGGGCCATGAATGCGAATGTGGCAGAAGTTCAGGCTGCCGTCAGGCTGCGGTTCCAGTTCGATGTGGGGCGAGCAGCCCATAAAGGTGATGAGCTGGAGGAAGCGCTCGCCCGCCAGAAAACGCTGTTCCTCCGGCTTGCCGAAGGCATCGCCAATGAAACCGGTCTCGGCCAGCGCCTTCGATAGTGTGGCAGGCGCGGTCGAATAAGCCGGATCGTCCGGGTGCAGGATGAGTTGGCCGTTGTCCATGGCGGGGGACTATGCACGTCCGGGTGCGCCTTGTCCAATGAGGATGACGATAGAGGAGTGTGTCACTCGATATGAAGGTCGAATATACCTTTGACGCCGGTCGTGGCGTGATGAGCGTGGACGATCAGCCCGTGGTGTTCCACTGTAACCACTACAACCGGGTGTTGCAGTACACCATCCAGAACTCGACCTATGTGCGCAGTGCGGAGATCCTGACGCGCAGTGCGGCGGAGGTCGCCTATCTCGCGCTTCGCCGGCACTTCGAGGCACATCCCGCCATGGACCGGCGAGACCGGCTCGATTATGCCGCCGACCTGTTCCGGGCCGGCGGTTACGGCATCCTGAATCTCCGCGAGGTGCCCGAGAACATAGGGTCGGACGAGATCGATGTCGTGGTGCCCTCGTCGCATTACGGCGAGGCGCTTTGTCTCAATTTCGAGCCGCCGCTGGAACCCAGTGAATACTTCGACCTGGGGTATGCCATCGGCGCGTTTTCGGCCATATTCGAACGGCCGTTCGACGGAGAGATCACCGAGCAGGCGATCTCCATGGGCAGGCCGCAGACCCTGTTGCATCTCCGCTCCGGCGCCGGAGTGGACGCTGCCCTCTTCGATCTCCACCCGGCGCAGCCCGACGGGAAAGAGGCCCCCGGCGCCTCGGCGGAGGCGCCCTCCAAGACATTCGCCGACCACATCGATGAACGGCTGATCGTCTCCGAGCTTGCCAAGGCGCCACTGCTGGGTGATCCGGAGACTGGACTCATTCCCGCTTTCGGCGTCAATCTCACGCGCATGTTTGCCGATTACTACAATCTGATCTCCTTCCGTTTCGAGCAGCAGCTCAGCAAACGCATGGCGGATCTCCCGGATCTGGCGGATCTGCTGGTCTACGATTATCCGACCCTCTACCATTTTCGCCAGTACTTCAAGCTCGAGGGGCTGGAACTGATCCGGGCCATGCTCATCGAGGCGGGTCATGTGTGCGGCTTCAACACCATGGGGGGTATCATGACCTCCGATGTGTGGAAGGGTCTGGTGCTGCCCATGATCCGTGAGCGTGACGACTGGATCCAGGGTATCGTCTCCTGCATCAACGCGTTGGGGTGGGGTGTATGGCGGATCGCCGAACTGATCCCTGACGAGCGATTGGTGCTGCGCGCATGGCATCCCTATGAATCGTTGGGCTATCTTCGCTGGTTCGGCCGCGCCGGTCACGGCGTGGATTACTGTATGGCGGGGGTGGCCAGTTCTATCATGAACCTCATGTACGAGGGGGACATCGTGAGTTATCCAGAACTGACATCTGACTACTATCAGCGGGTCAACTGCTCCCCCACCTCCTTCTGGGTGGACCAGACCCGATGCGTCGCATCGGGGGACCCGTACTCCGAGATCGTGGTCACCCGCCGGGCGCGGCACTGAAACAGGGGCGGGCGCCGGCCCGTCGCCAAGGCGGGTCAAGGTAAGGCGTAGCCGATATGGAGCTGAAGGTAGTTTTGGCCCGGGTTGGGTCGTTTGATGTCGGCGTTGGAGTAGTGGATGAAGCGCAGGCCAAGTCGCCAGGGACGGCCTTGCAGCCGATGGACCACGCCGACGGTATCGCCGAACTGGAAGGCGGTGCTGATCTGCTTGCCGGCGATATGTGTGCCGGAGAACAGATTGGCGCCGATGCCGAGTTCTACCCCGGTAGCCGGGGTGATCCACCAGCGGACGACGGGCGTGGCCCCGATATGAAAAAGGTTGCGGGCATACGGTTCGGTGGATGAATGAACAAGTCCCAGGGAATATTCCAGGCCGAGGGTGACCGGCCGGCGCATCCATTGCGTCTGCCACAAGGGCGCGGTTCGATAGGCGAGGGTCAGGTCGTGATCTTCACCGTCGCCTCCCGCAAAGGCCGTCGTTTCTGCTGCATGGAGCTGCGTGGTCAACAATGTTGCGAGCAGGCAGAGCGAGGCGGACCTGGCCCCCCGGTTTTTGTTTTTCTTCATCTTCTTGGGCACCGTTGAGACGACTTCAAGGATCGGACGGGCTCGATCAGGCCGCAATGCTGACTTCGTGGCCGTCCTTGTCCAGGGTCAGGATCTGCACCGGCCGGCGCCAGATCTTCTTGATATATTGAAGCACTTTCCGGGTCCTGTCCGGATCCAGGCCGATTCCGTCGACCGTGTAATCGTGACGCAGTATGAGACCGTTGTCACGCTGGATTTCTTCCACCACGATATGAGGGGCCGCATAATTGTACTTGGATGCCAGCACGGCTTCATGCAAGGCGTTGATGTCCGAATCGATGACCGTCACCTTGCCGTTCCTGTCATTGGAATACAGAAACAAGCCAAGCGTGTTGGCCGTCTCCGTATCCAGATGGTTGCGAACGAAGGCGAAGTCGTCTTCGTTCTGCCGGATCCGCCAGGCCTGTTCCATTCCCTGTTGGTCCACGATTTTGTTCCATAGCGTAAAGCCGAGGTGGTAGGGATTGATGGCGAGGGCCACCTGCTCCGTAGCGGCGTAGGGCCGCACCACATCGGAATGGGTTTTCATCGCCTCGATATAGAATTGATCCTCGAGGAAATCGGCCTCCCTCAAGAGACGGGCATGCCAGTAGGAGGCCCAGCCTTCGTTGATGATCTGGCAGGCGAACACCGGGTAGAAATAGCGGGATTCTTCGCGCACCGTGAGGAAGATGTCCCTCTCCCAGGGCTCCATCTCGGGGGCGTAGTTCGCGATGAACCAGAGAAGATCCCGCTCGGGATATGGAGGGATAGGGGCGCGTTGTCCGGGTGCCGGGATCTCGTGTTTTCTGACCTCCCCCGTCAGGGCCTCGAAACGCCGTTGGAAATCGGAGGCCGCTTCGGATCGGGTTTCCTCTTCCGGCCGTTCGGGGTAGCGCGGTCGCCGCAACGCCTTGTGCCAGTCGATATGGGGCTCCAGGGCGAGGGCGGCATCCAGGGCCTGTTCCACGTGCTCGGCGCCATGCGTCTCGATGGCCGCCTCGATGCGCCGGGCGTGAGCGGCGGCCTGTTCCACGATGTGGTGGCCCTGTTGTTCCTGAACGCTGCGGAACAGTTGATTGTTTTTCGAAAAATCCGCATGTCCCAGCACATGGGCGATTACGAGGGTGTTCTCCACCACGGAGTTGGTGTCGGTGAGATACGCCTGTCCCGGGTTACCTGGAAAGACCACTTCGTAGAGCTTGGAGTGGCCCATGCGGTGCTGGATGAGGCGATGGATGTAGCGGACGCCGAAGGACCAGTGGGGCAGACGCACGGGCAGACCGTAGACGGAGATCTCCATCATGAAATCGGCCGGCACCAGCTCGATCTCCAGGGGATAGTAATCCAGCCCCAGTTCCCGCGCCAGATGGTTGAAGGCGCGTTCATAGTGGCGCAGTTCCGGTAGGGGTTTCATGCGGCCTGCTCCGCTTCCCGCCGGAAGAACGTGCGGATGGCGTCCCACAGGTCCTCCTCGTCCATCAGCACATAGCGCGCCGCGGGCAACCCGGCCTGGGTCAGGCGATCGAAGATCCGTCCGGTCTCGGTGTCCGTGGCGCCCCGCACATCGGGCAGTATCTCCACATAACCCATGAAGTTGATCTGTTCTCCCAGGCGTTCCAGGCTTGCAAAGGCCGCCTCCCGGTCTTCACGAAAGTTTTCTCCATCCGATGCGTACAACAGGTAACCGTTATAGCGTGATGGATCGTAGCGCGAGGTGAAGATGCCGTGGGCCGCTTTGAAGGCGGACGAGGCGACGGTGCCGCCGGAGGCGGATACCTTGAAAAAGGCCGCCTCATCGAACTCCCAGGCGGTGACGGTATGGGCGATAAACACGGTCTCGATATGCCGGTAACGGCGGCGAAGGCCCTGCAATACCCAGAAGAACAGGTGTTTGGCCATGCGCCGCGATCGTTGGTCCATGCTGGCGGACACGTCCAGCGCCATGATGACGACGGCGGCGGTCGCCGGCCGTGGTCGGCGCACCAACTGACGGTAGCGCAGGTCGTCGTCGGTGATAGCGGCGCCTTCCGGCTGCACAATTCGCCGCTTGATGGATTCCTTCATGGTAAGGCGGCGGTCGAGCCTCGCCCGGGCGCCATGGCGATCCAGTCCCTCGCGTTGCCACTCTTCCTCCACGACCGGTCCCGATGCCCTGGGTTTCAGGTCGGGCAGTTCCAGTTCCTCCCAAAGCCAGTCGACGATGTCGGAGATCTTCATTTCCAGGACAAAATGGGGCTCTCCCTCGCCTTCGCCACTGCCTCCGCCCGCCTCACCGGAATCGGTTTGCGGTGGGCGCAGGACATCGCCGGGTTCAACATCGCTCCCCTGGCCCACACCGGTTTCGGATTCGCGGCGGGCCAACTGGAAACGGTAGTGTTCGAGCAGATGGACCGGGATACGCACCGTGCGCCGGTCGGGGTTGCCCAGTATGTCGGCGCCACTCAAGGTCTCCGGCAGACTGCGCCATACGGCATCGCGCACCTTCTGGTTGTGCCGCAGCCAGTCGCGTGCGCCGCGGGAGAAGAGGTCATACCAGTTGCCTTGGGTCGTCACCTGTCGGATTCTCCCGTTATTCCCGGGACAAAAGGGTGGTGACGTATTTCAGCGCCTCTGCCGCACTGTGATCGTCATACCCGTATTCGCTCACCAGCCGTTCCTGCACGGCCGAAATCTTGGCCTGAGCCTCTTCGTCCGGACGGGCGGCGGAGGTCACCAGGCGCAACACATCGCGGCGTTCTTCGAACAGGTACTGTTCGATCGCCTCATGCAGCCGGGCATGGCTGTCCAGGGTGAATTTCTCGCCCCGCTTGAAGGCCACCATTGCCTTGCGCACCACCTCCTGGCGGAAGCTGTCCTTGCCCGAGTCCGAGATATTGATGGTCTCCTCCACTGCGCGCAGGAAGCGTTCGTCCGGCTTGCGGCTTTCGCCGGTGATCGGGTCGGTGATCTCCCGGTTGTCGAGCGCGGCCTCCACCTCGTCCAGATATTTGTCCAGCAGGTTCTGCACCTCTTCTTCAAAAGAGGCAAACATTGCCTTGTGGACATCCTCCTTCACCCAGCGGTTGTAAAAATCCTTGCGCGCGGTGACCAGAAAATCCATCCAGGCGCTCTTCTGGCGTTCGTCCATGCGCGCGTCGGTGTCGATGGCCTCCTTGATCGCCAGCAGCACCTCCATCGAGGTGAGGCTCTTCACCTCGCTGCGGATGATTGCATTGGAGATTGCATTGATCACGAAGCGTGGCGAGACCCCGCCCAGCCCCTCTTCCCTGCTTTCGGTGCGTATACGTTCGACTTCGGTCTGGGTGTAGCCTTCCACCTCCTCGCCGGCATAGAGCCGCGCCTTTTTGCTCCGGTCCAGTTGTTCGCGTTCGGAATCGCTCAGGCGGGTCAGACACGCGAAGACAGCGGCCACCTTGAGTGCATGGGGGTCCAGGTGCGCGTCCCGAAAGGTGGGCGCCGAGGTGATGAGCTTGGTGTAGATCCGGGCCTCGTCCAGATACGAGAGGGTGTAGGGGACCTGAATGATGACCATGCGGTCGAGCAGAGCCTCGTTCTCTTTCTCCTGCAGAAACTTGCGGAACTCCGCCAGGTTGGTGTGGGCTACGATGGTCTCGTCGAGGTGGATCAGCGGGAAGCGCGCGACCTTGACGTTCTTTTCCTGGGTCAACGTCAGCAGCAGATAGAGAAACTCCCGTTTCACCTTGAGGATCTCGATCATCTCCAGCACCCCCCGGCTGGCCGCATACACGGCGCCCGACCAGGACCAGGCCCGGGGATCCCCCTCGTCACCGTACTCGGCCACCTTGGAGAGGTCCACCGAGCCGACCAGATCGGCGATATCCGCCGTGGTGGGGTCATGGGGGGCATAGGTGCCGACGCCCACCCGTCCCGCTTCGGAGAGGAAGATGCGTTCCACCGGAAAGCGCATGAAATCCCCCTCGTACTCCTCTTCCAGCCTGACCTGGGAATGCGGGCTCAGTTCGCCCTCGATCTCGATGCCGAAGTCCTCACGAAATTCGCCCCGCAGGCTGGAGGGGATGAGGTTCAATGGAGATTCGTGCAGGGGAGAGCCCTTCAGGGCATAGATGGCCCCCTCCTCGGTGTGACTGTATTCCTCCAATCCGCGTTTGAGGAGGATCACCAGGCTCGACTTGCCGCCCGAAGGAGGGCCAAGCAACAGCAACAGACGCCGTCCCACCTCCGACCCCGCACTGGCCGCCTTGAAATAGTCGACGACTCGCAAAAGGGCGTCATCGATCCCGAACAGTTCCTGGGTGAACAAGCGGGGGACATTGGCCGTCGATTCGCGATCCTTTTCCGCATGCCAGAGAAGCATGTCCCACACATACTGGTGGCTCGTGCGCGCAATCCGGGCGGGCGCCGCAGGTAGGATATCTTTGAGAAATTCGCCAAAAGTCCCTTCCCAATGGCGCGCCTTGTGTGCCTGGGTGTAGGACTTCATCACATCCATGAATCGCTGGTGCCCCGGTGTCTTCGGTGCTTCCTGGGTGCTCATGGTTTTGCTCCAAAAATGGGCTCGCTCATTTGATTAGAAAAGGGTTGATCCGGATTGGTTCCTCTTCATCGATGGGCGCGATGAATTTGTGCGACCGGTCCTTCCGGGTCGCAGGGCTCTCTAAAAGCCCACCAAACGGGTAGGTTGTTACCTTCGAGTATAGTCGGCCAAGGAACGGTGGCAGGGGAGTAGATGAAAGAATGGCCGCGGTGCCGGGCGTCTGTCGATCAAGCACACAATCCTGCGGTGAAACCGTTGGCAACACGAAACGGCCCTGCCGGTCATAACTACTGAGGCAGCCGGGAACTGCCTGGATTCACAGAGGTACCGAAGGAGGTGGAAGATGGCCGGAAAGTCTTTGAAAATGCACATAGATACGCGCGGTGTCTGCACCCTGACCCTGAATCGTCGCAAACGTGCGAATGCGCTGAATGGCGAGCTGGTCGGCAGACTGGTGATGGCCCTCGACCAAGTGCGCGCCGATCCTGATGTCCGCCTGCTTATATTGAGTGGAGCGGGTGATGTTTTTTGCAGTGGCATGGATCTCCACTGGGTCCGGAAGATGGCGGAAGCGGACTTCTATCTCAACTATGACGATGCGGAACAACTGGCCCGTGTGCTCGACCGGCTGGCCGGGCTGGACGTGCCTACCCTGGCGCGCGTCAATGGCCCTGCCTTTGGCGCCGGCATCGGACTCATCGCCGCCTGTGATATCGCCCTCGCTGCGTCGACCGCGCGTTTCTCGTTTCGCGAGGTGCGTCTCGGGCTGGTGCCCGCCGTGATCGCACCCTATATCATCACCGCGGTTGGAAAGCGCCAGGCCCAGCGCTGGATCCTGACCGGCATGGACTTCGATGCGCGCGCTGCCAAGCGTGCCGGGCTGGTGCACAAGCGGGTGCCGCCAAAGAGGCTCGACCATGCCGTGCAACGGGAAGCGGAAAAACTTTTGCTGGGCGGTCCGGCCGCTCTGCTGGAGGCCAAGGCATTGTTCGCTTGCTGCGTTGCCCCGCAGTCGATCTCGCCGCAGAAACTGGCGGCCCGCCTGGCCGAGATCCGCACTTCGCCGGAAGGCCGCGAGGGCGTGCACGCCTTTATCGAAAAGCGTAAGCCCGACTGGCAGTTGTGAATGCCGCGTCGGTCCACTTGCGCCCCGATCTCGGCGCGGGCCTGAAGCCCCTCACCCTATGATATTCAAAGACAGGCCACGGCTGAATGCGATATATATTGTTGCCGGGTTAATAATATACTGTGGCCGATGACGCGAGAGGCCGAACCAAGATGAAGATATGGGTGGACGCCGACGCCTGTCCGGGGGTGATCAAGGAGATCCTGTTCCGCGCGGCGGAACGCACGCACACCCCCGTCACCCTGGTGGCAAACCAGCCATTGCGTACTCCGCCGTCGCGTTATATCGATGCGCTGCACGTGGCGTCCGGTTTCGATGTGGCCGACAACGAGATCGTCCGGCGGGTGGCGCCGGGTGATCTGGTGATCACCAGCGATATCCCCCTGGCGGCGGAACTCATCGACAAGGGTGGGGTGGCGCTGAGCCCCCGCGGCGAACTCTATACCCGCGACAACATCCGGTCCCGGCTCAACATGCGCGATTTTATGGACACCTTACGCGCCAGCGGGATCGATACCGGTGGCCCGCCTCCCATGAGCCAGCACGACCGGCAGCGCTTTGCCAACCACCTGGACCGGATATTGGCTCGGGGGGCGGGCTCTCCGTAATCCATACTTTCGACCCGGAAACCCAGTACATCGGGTCCAGCCATGATCTCCAGCGTGAAGGACGGTCTTGGCGAAGGGGTCAACGCGGTGGGGTCGGGGTCAGGCCATGCGGATGAAACCCCGGGAGGTGGAACCGGCGTATCTGGGCCGCATACTGCAAAATCCGCGCGGCTCCGCCAGCCGTGATCCATCGGGGGTTCCGGAAAAAGCGTGGCGAGGGGAAGTTGGCGCGCCCGACAGGATTCGAACCTGTGACCTTCGGCTCCGGAGGCCGACACTCTATCCAGCTGAGCTACGGGCGCGAAACGCTCCGGCCACCCGGGTACTCCGGGTAGAAGCGCATCATGTTACCGTTCCCGACGGCGTTCGTCCAATGGGGCGGTCTCCAAATGCGTGTGTGCCCGGAGAAAGGCCGCGTCCAGGTTCGAATTTTGGTGGTCAGGCCGGTATACTCGATACAGGGACCAGTCGGATTTAACACTGTAAGTGGATCCAAATCCACGGCTGTCGGCGTTTGACGGTTATACCCGGCGGGTTTCGAGCGACGATCGTGTTTGCAGAAGAATCGATTTGACGGAGGAAAACCATGACAAACGCATCCAACTGCCTGAACAGGCGCCATCTCGTGCTGGCGGGGCTGGTTTCGGCGCTGATCGCCGGTTCGGCGTGGGCCGAGAGCCGTCCAGAGGTCGTGGAACGTATTGCGCCGGTTGGTAAGGTGTCCACGGCGCCTGCGGCAGGGGGTGCCCAGAAGGGCATGTCCGGTATGAGTGGCATGTCCGGGATGAGCGGCATGTCTGGGATGAGCGGCATGTCCGGGATGGGCGCTATGTCCGGGATGGGTGGCCAGTCTGGGATGGGCGGCATGTCGGGGATGGGCGGCATGTCCGGGATGGGCGGCATGTCGGGAATGAGTGGCATGTCGGGGGCGGCGGCCTCCGCGGGTGCAGGGGCGGCGACCGCAGCCACAGGGGGGGGCGACGGTGCGGCCCTGTACAAAGCCAAGGGTTGTCCCGCCTGCCACGGGCCCGATGCCAAGACCACGCCGATGACGGTCTATCCCAAGATCGCGGGTCAGAAGAAGGTCTACCTGCTGCAACAGATGAAGGATATCAAGAGCGGCGCGCGTAACAATGGTCAGACGGCGATCATGAAGGGCATCGTCGCGACGGTTTCCGAAGCGGAGATGGAGGCCATTGCGGACTGGTTGAGCAAGCAGCCGCGGTAACAGGGATTCAAGTCTTTGGCGGGAAGGTTGAAACGGGGCTCAGGCCCCGTTTCTTTTCGCTCGACCATGAGGTGCTCAACTGTCGTTCAGCATGGCGCGCAGTTGGGCCAGGTGGGCGGCGCCGCGTTCGCGTTGTTGTTCGGGTGAGATATCGCTGTCGCCGCCTTCCCGTTCCAGATCCTCCGGCGGCAGTTCGTCCAGGAATCGGCTGGGATCGCAGGCCACCATCGCCCCAAAACGCTTGCGGCGGCGGGCGAGGGTCAGGGTCAGGGTGCGGCGGGCACGGGTGATGCCCACATAGGCCAGCCGCCGCTCCTCCAGCAGATCTTCATCCTCGATGGCGCTGTGGTGGGGCAGCAGTTCCTCTTCCATGCCGACCAGGAAGACGTGGGGGAACTCCAGTCCCTTGGCGGCATGCAGGGTCATGAGATGGACCTGGTCCTTCTCCCCCCCGTCCTCCTGTTGGTCGAGCATGTTCATCAGGGTCATGTGGTTGACCATCTCGGCCAAGGTGCGCTCTTGCAGTTCGCCCTTTTCGAGCGCCCGCAGCCACTCCAGCAGTTCGCGCACGTTGGTCATGCGCCGCTCCGCCGTCTTGCGGCTGCCGGAGGTGGTATGCAGCCAGCCCTCGTAATCCATGTCGCCGATCAATCGTTCCACGGCCTGTGTGGGGCTGCCCTGTTCCGCCGCGTGGGCGTGGCCTTCGATCCACTCGGCGAAGCGCGCCAACCGTTCCCTCGGGCGGTCGGTGAGCCGCCCGGCGAGTCCCATCTCGCCACAGGCGCGCATCAGGCTGGCGCCGCGCTCCGAGGCGTAGGCGGCCAGCTTCTCCAGGGTGTTGGGGCCGATCTCGCGGCGGGGGGTATTGACGATGCGCAGAAAGGCGGCGTCGTCGTCGGGATTGGCCAGCAGGCGCAGGTAGGCGAGCAGATCCTTGATTTCGGTGCGGGCGAAGAAGGAGGTGCCGCCGCTGAGGAAGTAGGGGATGCGGTGGCGGCGCAACGCCTGTTCGAACGGCCGCGCCTGGTGGTTCCCGCGGTAGAGGATGGCAAAGTCACCGTGGCGGGCGCCGCTGGCGCGGCGACGGATGATCTCCGACACCACCCGTTCTGCCTCGTCGTTCTCGTTGCGGCAGGAGAGGACGCGGATCGGCTCACCTGGCCCCAGCTCGCTCCACAGCCGTTTGTCGAAGACATGGGGGTTGTTGGCGATCAGCCGGTTGGCGGCGGCGAGGATGCGGCCGGTGGAGCGGTAGTTCTGTTCCAGCTTGATGATGCGCAGACGGGGGAAGTCCTGTTTGAGCTGGGCCAGATTCTCGGGCCGCGCCCCGCGCCAGGCATAGATCGACTGGTCGTCGTCGCCGACCACGGTGAAGGCCTGGCGCACGCCCACCAGCTGGCGTACCAGCTCGTACTGGCTGAGGTTGGTGTCCTGGTACTCGTCCACCAGCAGGTGGCGGATGCGGTTCTGCCAGTGGTCAAGGATCGCCGGGTGGTCGCGGAACAGTTGCACCGGGCGCAGGATCAGGTCGTCGAAGTCCACCGCGTTGTAGGCCGACAGTGCCCGTTGATAGTCGGCATAGAGCCGCGCGGCGCCGGCGGTGAGGTCGTCCCCGGCGTGGCTGAGGGCCGCGTCAGGGTCGACGAGGGCATTCTTCCAGGCGGAGATGCGCCACTGAATGTCGTTGGCGCGGGCCGCGTCCAGGCCGTGGCGTTGCAGCAGTTCCTTGAGCAGGGTCTCGGCGTCCTGGGCGTCGAAGATGGAAAAACCGGGACGGATGGCCAGGCGCTTGTGCTCCCGGCGGATGATGTTGAGCCCCAGGGTGTGGAAGGTGGAGACATTGAGTCCTTCCGCGTCCCGGCCCTGGAGCAGCCGTCCGGCCCGCGCCCGCATCTCCCGCGCCGCCTTGTTGGTGAAGGTGACGGCGGTGATCTGGTGCGGTGTCAGCCCGCAGCGCCGGATCAAGTGGGCGATCTTGTGGGTGATGACGCGGGTCTTGCCGGAGCCGGCCCCGGCCAGCACCAGCAGGGGACCGTCGATATACGCCACGGCATCCTTCTGTCGGGGATTGAGGTCAGACATCGGTGGGGCGTTTGAGCCGGTAGAGGGCGGAGATGTCCTCGTCGCCGTGACCTTCGGCCATCAGGCGTTCATAGTCGGCGAGCGTCTTGGCCACCAGTGGCAGGCGAACATTCGATGCCTCCGCCATCGACCGGCAGATGCCAAGATCCTTGTGGTGCAGGGCGACGCGGAAGCCGGGCGCGAAGTCGCCCGTCAGCATGCTGCGGCCGCGGTGCTCCAGAAACCAGTTGCCCGCCGCGCCGCCGCTCACCACCTCGATCACGCGCGCCATGTCGAGCCCTTGGGCGGCGCCAAAGGCGAGCGCCTCGGTGACTGCCTGGTTGATGCCGGCGGCCATGATCTGGTTCACGGCCTTGGTGGCCTGGCCGCTGCCCACCGGCCCCATGTGCACCACCCGCGCGGTGATGGCGGCGAGCACTGGGCGCACGCGATCCAGGGTCGCTGCGTCGCCCCCCACCATCATCGCCAGGGTGCCCTTCACCGCCCCCTCCCGGCCGCCGGAGACGGGGGCATCGAGGAAGGCGCAGTCCCGTGTCTCCAGCAGCTTTGCCGCCCGTCGGGCGCTCTCCGCCGAGACGGTGGAGGTGTCCATGAGGACGGTGCCTGGGCGCAGGTCCGGCCGCAATGCCTCCAGCACTTCAAACAGGTCGTCATCGGCCGATACAGAGAGAAGGATCAGGTCGCAGGTGGCGGCCAGTGCAGCGGGGTCTTCGGCCAGTGGCAGACCGTGTTCGGCGGCGAGGGCGTTGGCCCGTGCACGGGTGCGGTTCCAGGCGGCCGTGAGCCAGCCCGCGCGGTGCAGGTTGATGGCCATGCCGGCGCCCATGGCGCCGAGTCCTATAATGCCTGTGTTCATTGCATGGAAATTCTTTGGTCACCCTGACGGTCGAAAACAGGTATACCGGTTCAATCGGTACACGGGGCGTGTATTATGCAGAACCCGTTGCCGGGATAACAGAGGAAACAAGAGGCAGGATGAACAGGAAAAATCAGGATGTCCGACTGCAGCAGCGGATCTCCAATGGCCAGTTGACACACGAGTCCTGGCGTATCTTCCAGATCATGGCGGAGTTTGTGGAGGGCTTCGAGCGGCTGGCAAATATCGCCCCCTCGGTGAGCTTCTTCGGTTCCGCGCGGACCCCCGTCGATCATGCCTATTACAAGACAGCGGAGGAGACGGCGCGATTGCTTGCGGACAGCGGTTTTTCGGTGGTCAGCGGTGGCGGTCCCGGCATCATGGAGGCGGCTAACAAGGGGGCCTATGAAGGCAGCGCGCCCAGTATCGGGCTGAACATCCAGTTGCCGATGGAGCAAGGCGGCAACCCTTATCAGGACATCAGTCTGAAGTTCCAGCATTTCTTTGCCCGCAAGGTGATGTTTGTCAAATACGCCTCGGCCTATGTGGTGTTCCCCGGCGGTTTTGGTACGCTGGACGAGTTGGCGGAGATCCTCACCCTGGTGCAGACCGGCAAATCGCGCAGAATCCCCATCATCCTGGTGCATGAGGCCTTCTGGCGTGGTCTGGTGGGTTGGTTTCGCAATACCCTGGTCACCGAGGGGACCATCAGCCCGGAGGACATGGATCTGATCCGCATCTGCGATGAGCCACAGGAGGTGGTGGACATCATCTTCGCGCACTACGAAACGCGCGGATTCGAACCCTCCGCCGAGGAGAGGGAAATCCTGCTGGATCTGTAATAATATTGGAACGCCACATGGCACAGGAAGCAGACACATGAGAACGATGTTGCTGGCGCTCGCTGCGCTGTTATTCAGTGGGTTGACCCATGCGGCCAAACCGGTGCCCAAGGATGCGGAAACGTTGCCGCCCCCGCCAGCGATGCCGGCGGGCATGACCGGTGACGAAGCGCTCGAGCCGGAGGTGACGATCCGCAAGGAAGAGGACCGCACGCTCTACGAATATCGCATCAACGGCCAGATCTACATGGTTCGGGTGCAGCCCCAGGTGGGTCCGCCCTACTACCTGCTCGACACCGACGGCGATGGTGAACTCGATGCACGGGAGGACGACCCGCGCAATATCTCCGTGCCGCAGTGGGTGTTGTTTCGCTGGTAGCGTGTCCCCGGAACACACGCGTTCCGGTTGGGGTTGAGGTCCCGCGTTTTCCACTCCGGCCGTTGGGGCCGTGTCGGGATCATGGCGGCCCGATTTCCCGCCGGTCCGGCATTTTCTTCCCTATCCCCTTCTCCCTGTAGGAAATTTCCTCTATGCTTGCCCCGGTTTCACCCATGACGGAGGCGGGATGCAACGATTTCTGCTCAAACTGGCGCGTGGCTGCGAGGCGCTCAACGAGGCGGTAGGGCGGCTGCTGGCCTGGCTGACGCTGTTCATGGTCCTGGTCACCTTTCTGGTGGTGGTGTTGCGCTATGCCTTCGACCTGGGTTGGATCGCCATGCAGGAATCCATCACCTATATGCACGCGGTGCTGTTTCTTGGCGCGGCGGCCTATACCCTGAAGCATCAAGGCCATGTGCGGGTGGATATCTACTACCGGCGTTTTTCCGAGCGGGGGCGTGCGTGGGTGGATCTGCTTGGCACCCTGTTGCTGCTGGTGCCGGTATGTGTGTTTATCTTCGCTATCGGATGGGATTACGTGGCGGAGTCCTGGTCGTTGCAGGAGGGCTCGCGTGAGGCAGGCGGCCTGCCCGGCGTCTGGCTGCTCAAGACCATGATCCTGGTGATGCCGGTGCTGATGATTCTGCAAGGGGTGGCGTTGGCGGTGCGCGCCCTGCTGGTGTTGCGGGGCGTGATCGACCGGCTGGAGGCGCCGTTGCCCGCAGGGGAGGCGAAGTGATGGCGGAGTATATGCCGCTGATCATGTTCGCCGCCGTGTGTGGGGTGCTGCTGTTTGGTTTCCCGGTGGCCTTCTCCCTGGGCGGCACGGCCCTGGTCTTCGCCTGGCTGGGGGATCTGGGGGGGCTGTTCGACGATGCGTTTCTGCAGGCGCTGCCCAACCGCATCTACGGCATCATGACCAATGAGACGCTGATCGCGGTGCCGCTGTTCATCTTTATGGGGGTCATGTTGGAGCGTTCGCGGGTGGCGGAGAACCTGCTCGACACCATGGCGGCCCTTTTCGGTCCCCTTCGGGGGGGATTGGGGATCTCGGTGACGGTGGTGGGCATGTTGCTGGCCGCCTCCACCGGTATCGTCGGTGCCACGGTGGTGACCATGGGGTTGCTGTCGCTGCCCACCATGCTGCGCCGCGATTACGACCCGGCGATAGCGACCGGCACCATCTGCGCCTCGGGCACCCTGGGGCAGATCATCCCGCCGTCCATCATCCTGGTGTTGCTGGGCGACGTGCTCTCCGCCGCCTATCAGCAGGCGCAACTCGACATGGGGGTGTTCTCACCCGAGACCGTCTCCGTCGGTGATCTGTTTGTCGGCGCCATCATCCCCGGCCTGTTACTGGTCTCTTTCTACATCATCTACCTGCTGGGAGTGGCGTGGTGGCGGCCTGAGCGGGTGCCGGCGATGCCCGCAGAGGCGCGGGAAGAGGATCTGCGGGCATTGTGGGGCCGGGTGTTGCGCGTGTTGGTACCGCCGCTGTTGCTGATCGTGGCGGTGCTGGGTTCGATACTGGGGGGGCTGGCAACTCCCACGGAAGCGGCGTCGGTGGGGGCTGTGGGTGCGATTCTGCTGGCGGTGGCGCAGCGCCAGTTCGGCCTGGAGACCCTGCGCGAGGTGATGCGTTCCACCACCCGCGTGACCAGCATGGTGTTTTTGATCTTCATCGGCGCGGCGCTCTTCTCGCTGGTGTTCCGGGGGTTCGGTGGGGACGATCTGGTGGCGGACCTGCTCACTCACTTGCCCGGCGGGGTGGTGGGGGCGATGGTGGTGGTGATGTTGGTCATGTTCCTGCTGGGGTTCATCCTCGATTTCATCGAGATCACATTCGTGGTGGTGCCCATCGTGGGGCCGGTGCTGCTGGCCATGGGCCTGGACCCCATCTGGCTTGGGATCATGATCGCCATCAATCTGCAAACCTCGTTTCTGACCCCGCCCTTCGGCTTCGCCCTGTTCTATCTGCGCGGGGTGGCGCCGGAGGAGGTGACCACGATGCAGATCTACCGCGGCGTGATACCTTACATCCTCATCCAGCTGCTGGTGCTGGGCATGCTTGCTCTGTGGCCGGCGCTGGCCACCTGGCTGCCCCATGCGGTGTACAGCGGCTAGCCGCTATATCCTGAAGGTCCGCACCAGGCCCTGAAGTTCGGCGGCGAGGGATTCCAGGCCGGCGCTCGCCGTTGCGGTCTGTTCCGCGCCGGTGGAGGTGTGCTGCGCCAGCTGGGTGATGTTCGCCACATTGCGGTTGACCTCTTCGGCCATGGCGCTCTGCTGTTGCGCGGCCTGGGAGATGCGTGAACTCATCTCGTTGATCCTGCTCACCGCTTCGGCGATGCCGGAGAGGGAGGCGCCCGCTTGTTCCGCCTGTTCCACCACGGCGCGCGTTTGTTCGCGGCTCTCCATCATCACCGCCACCGCCTGGCGGGAACCGGACTGGAGCTTGTCCACCATGGCGCTGATCTCCTCGGTGGAATCCTGTGTGCGGCTGGCCAGGGTGCGGACCTCGTCCGCCACGACCGCGAAGCCACGGCCCTGTTCGCCTGCCCGGGCCGCCTCGATGGCCGCGTTGAGGGCCAGCAGGTTGGTCTGTTCGGCAATACCCTGGATCACTTCCATGACGGTGTTGATGGTGGCGCTGTTGCGTTCCACCTCCTGGATGACCTCGGAGGCACTCTCGATCCTGGCCGCCAGCGCCTGAATGGCGGCGATGGCCTGGTTGACCACGGCGTGGCCGCTTCTGGTTTCCTGCTCGGCCTCGCCAGCGGCCTGGGTGGTGTCGTCGATATTGCGTGACACTTCGTGGGCGGTGCTGCTCATCTGGGTCATGGCGGTGGCGACCTGTTCTGTCTGGACCTGCTGCTCCTGACTGCGGGTGCGGGTCTGTTCGGTGATGCCGGAGAGCGATTCCGAGGCGGATGACACCTGATGGGCGGAGGCGCTGATATGTGTCAGCGTGTCCTGGAAGCGCGCCGCCATCTGGTTGAAGCTGGTGGCGATCTGGCGCATCTCGTCCTGTACATCCAGTTCCACCCGCGCCGCCATGTCACCTTCCGCGAGACGGTGGGTGGCGCCGTTGATGCGCTGTACGCTGTCGGTGACGCTGACGAAGAAACCGGAGAAGAGATAGGCCGGGACCAGCACCAGAAGCAGTACGATGACGATGGTGGCGGTTTCCGTCGTCGAGGTGGCGGCGTGGCGGGCGGCGATGGTGCTGTCGAGGCGGGGAAACGTGGCATCATACAGCGCGAAGGCCGCGCCGATGGTCTGCGTCCCGGCGTCGAAGACCTGGGTGGCCGGAATGCCGATGGCCGCGGCATCGAGCAGATCCTTGTTCAAAAGGTGCAGAAAGCGGTCGGTTTTTTCCACCGCGTCGTGGCCGGGGCCTTTCATCAGGCCGATGAAATCGGGATTCTCGCGAGCGGCGATCTCGAGGGCATGTTGCAGTTCGTGCAACTTGTTGCGCATGTTTTCCGTGAGGCGCACCAACTCCACCCTCTGATCGCGGGTGATATGCCGGGCCGCGGCGACGCCGGCGCCCAGTCCCCGCGCCCGGCCGAGGGTATCGGTAAAACCCGGCAGGCGCCGCACCAGGATGTCCATCAGATAGTAGGTGTCGAGCTGAGGGTCGACGATCAGACGGGAATTGTCGGCGATCAAGGTGATGAAATCGATCACCTCCGCCATCAGGTGGTTGTGCGCCTGAAAGGCGTCCCGGGCGTTCATCTCCAGGGCGTTCTTCTCCAGTCGCCGCCAGTGGGCGCGGAGGTTCTGTACCCGGTTGCCGGTGTGGAGCCCCTGGCCGAGGCGTTTGTCGATGCCGGTCAGGTGGACGAAGTCCTTTTCGATGGCGCGGCGCCTGTCCAGGATCTTCTGCCTGAACGTCCTGTCGCCGTTTAGATAGGCGTTCGTCATGCCGCGGTGCTGGGGAATGTGTTCCAGCAGCCCGCGGATGGCGCCGATGTATTCCAGTCCCCTGTGTTCCTGCTGCAGGGTGGTGGTGCTGTGGTCGAGGTTCTTGATGAGCATGGCGCTCAGACCGACCAACGGGACGAGAAAGATGACGAAGATGAGGCCGAATTTGCGCGAATAGCTCAGCCTGCCCATCAGGGCGGCGGCGGGCCGTAACAGGGATCTGGAAAACATCTCGGTGTTCTCTTTTTATCAGCTGTTTTGGTTTGCCATCTCTTCAGCGATCTCGTGCACATGTTCGCTGAGTTCACGCGCCTTCCGGGCGCTGCCTGCCAGATGACGGAGTTGGGTGGCAATGGTCTGTACCGCGGTCAGCCGATCATCGGCCTGTTGCGCGTTCTGCTGTTCCGGGTCACCGGCCTGGGCGAGCCGGTCGGTCATCGTCTGGATGAAGGCATGGGTCTCTTCCACCCTGCCGATGCCCTGGAGGGCGTTTTCCTGAATGGCGTCGATCTCCGCACTGGCGGTGTCCACCCCGTTGTGCAGGGCGTTGATGCGCTTCTCTATGTCCACCGTCGCCTCCTGGGTCCGCAGCGCAAGGGTGCGCACCTCGTCGGCGACCACCGCAAAACCCCGGCCTGCTTCGCCGGCGCGGGCGGATTCGATGGCGGCGTTCAGGGCCAGCAGATTGGTCTGTTCGGTGACCGTGGCGATGAAGGCCAGCACTTGCGAAATGCTGTCGGCATTGCCTTTCAGCCCCTGGATGGCCTCCTGGATACCCTTGATTTCATCCGCCAACCGGGCGACGGCCTGGTGCGCCTGGGACGCTTTTTGCAATCCTTCCTCTACCTGGCTGGTAACCTCGTCACTGGGGGCGATGGTATGAGAGGTGCGCGGTGACAGCCGTTCGATGGTTGCGCCGATGGCATCGGTTTGGCTGGACAGCCGTTCCAGTTCAGTGGATTGGCGTTCCGTTATGAGCGCCGTTTCATGGGCTGCGGCCCGCAGGTCCTCGGCGAGGGAGATGGGCAGCGGTTCCCTGGAGTCGTTGTCTTCCGCCAGGATCGCGCCGAGATGGGTCTGCAGATGCTCCACGTCATCCAGCAGTTGGGTCGCCTCCACGATACGTGAGGCCAGGGCGGGGCGTTCCAATTTCGATGTGGCGTTGCCCGTGGTAAGGTTTCTAAATGCCCGGGCGGCGGCGGAGAGGGTGGCCGAGACGCCGCGCGAAAGGCGATAGGAGAAGAGGGCGCCGAACAACATCATGGTGATGGCGATGACGGCGAGTTCACGTGACAGGTCTTGCGCCATGCCGGCGATCCGGTCGTTCGAGGAGAAGACCTCGATAACGCCAATGGGCTTGCCGGAGAAGTCCGACAGCGAGGCGGCCAGGGTGCCGCGGGTACCGTCGTCCGTGTCTATGGCTTTGTACAGAGGTTTGCCCCAGAACGCCTTTTTCAGGTCTTCACCGGACAGGCCGTGGGGGAGGTCGTCCTGGGTGGCGCCGACCTGACGGGGGGTGTCGTCGTCCATGATATAGATACGGGCGCGCAACCGGCTGGTGCCTCGGAGGGCCTCGATGGCGGCGTTCACGGCGAAGCCGAACTCAACGCTGCCGATGTGCCGCCGGTCATGAAATACCGGCGCCACCCCGCGGATGCCAAGGCCCGCGACCCCTTTTTCCAGTCCACCTATGGTCTGCCTGCGGGCATTGGTCTCGACCACGGTCTTGCGGAACAGGGCCAGGTCGTCGCCGTATTTTTCCGGTTTGTGGATGCGTAGCATCGAAGTGGCGGGCGGGGTATGGAACTGGAACTGTTTGACGCCGTATGCGCCCTTGAGATGCTTGAAGGCGGGTTGCAGTTCATGCAGCAATGCCTGGCGGTCGCCCTGCGCCATGGCGGCGCTGATCGAAGGGATTCCGGCCACCAGCGTGGCCATCATCTCCGCGCCGCGCGCTTCCGTCCGGAAGGTATTGCGTATCGCGTCTAGCTGGGCCTCCAGTTCGGTGCGTTGGGCCGACTGAACGATACGATTCACGCCAACGGAGGTCACGATGGAGGCGGCGGCAAGGGCGGCTCCGAGCAGGATCAGGGTGCCGCCGCTAAACAGGGAAGTGAGTCGGAATGCTTTCGGGGATTTCATGGATGACATGGTCCTTGACGCGTTTTTGCAACATCGGTCGCCGGTTTGTGCAGCGGGACAGGCCGGGGCGTTCGCTACGAGGCGAGCGCCGTTGTGGCAAGGCGGCACAATACGGGCTGGGGTTCATGAAACATCACCCCCATGCCCCCCGGCCGGCTGTGGGCCACCACGGCGGGGATATCCCAATACCGGCTGCCCACCTTGAGATGCAGTTCCACCAACATGCCCTTCGGCGGAGTGATCGATTCCGTCCTGAGCATCATGCCCTGGAGAGAGATGTCCTGAGCGCGGGAGAGGAGCCTGCGGCGCCCCCGATAGGTATATTCCACGCGCATGTCCACTGGATATCGTTTGTTGTAACGTCGCTCAACGGCCATTGGCTCACCTGTTTCTTCAAGTTATACGGTTCCGGGGTCATACCTGCCGTCTGCGTGGCAGGACCCCGATGAGCATTGGAAAAGACGCGTGGCCTGGCCACGGCCTCCATACTGTAGGAGGAGATCGGCAGGAGAATTAAAATATTGAGAGGGCGGTCAGAATGTGTGGCGGACGCGCAGAAAGCGGGCGAAGCGGGGAATGCCGTTGCGGGTCCGGCCATTGAAGCGATAGGTGATGATGCTGCCGATGACCGGCGGCGAGCGGCGTTCCGCATCGGTGAATCCGCTGCCGATGCGGAAGCGGAGCCCTTCCGGCGTCTCCACCCACAGCGCGCCCAGCATGCCCCGGTACTTCCCTTTGCCCGGGAGATGGCCGATGACACGCGCCTCGGCGTCCTCGTAGGTCTTGACCTTGAGCAGATCGCGGCTGCGGCCGGGGCGATACAGGCTGTCGCCACGGTGTAGCATCAGCCCCTCTCCGCCCGCGGCGGTGACCTCCGCGAGCCGTTGCATGAGATCCTCATGGCGCGTGATCCGGCGCTGGGGGATGAGTTCGATGTGAGGGGCGTCGAGTGTCCGGAACATCCGGCGCAGGGTGGCGAGCCGGGCGGTGAAGCGGGCGGGGGAGGCGGGCAGGTCGAACACCATGTAGGTGACATCGGACCAGGCGGCAGGGTTGGGCGAGCCGTCGCGTACGATGCTGCTCAGGCGCTCGAAGCCGCCGCGGCCGCACCAGAGTTCCCCGTCCAGGGGAGTGGGGGGAAAGCCCCGGGTGAAGCCGTCGGGCGCCGAAAAGGCGTGTCCGCCGCGCGAGATGAGACGTTTTCCGTTCCAGTAGGCGCGGATGCCGTCGAGCTTCTCGCTGACCCAGTAACGGCGGAGGTCGATGCCACGGTGATAGACCTGCGCCAGGATCAGCGCGGGTGGGTTGTCAGCGTCTGCCCACGGCCTTGTGCCGCTATGGAAAAGCAGCGCGATGAGAAGCGGGGCGAGCCACAACCGGCGGCGATGGTGTTCTTCCATGTGTTCAGCCCCCAGATGGCGCAAAGGTTCCTTTCCCACCGTGTCTCCAGTATCGTGGCGGGCACGGCAGACAATCCGGGGAAAAGCATACCATGAGCACGCCCAGAATCGCGGATACCCGGCCCAAACCGGTGGACCTCAAGGCCGGCGAGACGGTCTACTGGTGCAGTTGCGGCCGTTCGAAGCGCCAGCCTTTCTGTGACGGTTCCCACAAGGGTACCGTATTCGAGCCGGTGGCCTTCACCGCGGAGAAGGCCGACAGGTACTTCTTCTGCCAGTGCAAGCATACCAAGACCCCGCCGCTGTGCGACGGCAGCCACAAGCGACTCACCCAGGAGGACTTCGACGCCTCGGAGGGGCTGCGTCGGGTCTGGTACAAGGTGGCGGAACCCGGCGACATGCAGGCGGGGGAGGTGCGTGCGGTACAGGCGGGCCGTCAGGCGATTGCATTGACATTCCACAAGGGCCGGTACGGGGCGCTGGACAACCGTTGTCCCCACCAGGGTGGCCCGTTGGGAGAGGGCAGCATCGAATGCACAAGTGGGGGTGAATGCTGGTTGCGCTGCCCCTGGCACGGCTGGGACTTCGATCCACACAGCGGAAAATCCCCTGGCGGATTCGATGACGGCGTGCCTGTGTTTCCATTGGAGGTGCGGGACGATGGTGTCTACGTGCAGGTGGTGGAGCGGCTGGAGCGTACCCGCACTGTCAGCGACCTGATGGTGGAGACGATGGTCAACTGGGGGGTGACCCATGTCTTCGGCATGGTGGGTCACTCCAACCTGGGGCTGGCGGACGCCATGCGCGAGCAGGAGGCGGCGGGTGGTCTCACCTACATCGGCATCCGCCACGAGGGCGCGGCGGCCTTCGCCTGTGCCGGCTATGCCAAGCTCACCGGGCGGCCGGCGGCCTGCCTCTCCATTGCCGGACCCGGCGCCACTAACCTGCTCACCGGGCTGTGGGACGCCAAGGTGGACCGGGCGCCGGTGCTGGCGCTCACGGGCCAGGTCAACACCCAGGTGTTTGGCCCGGGGGCGTTTCAGGAGATCGATCTCGCCGCCGCCTTCGAGGCGGTCGCCGGCTTCAGCCAGACAGTGCTGCCGGGGAGCCGCCACCCCGAGTTGATGACGCTGGCGTTGAAGCACGCGGTGGTGCAGCGCGACGTGGCCCACCTCATCTTTCCCGACGAGGTGCAGGTAATCCCCGCGGGGGAGGGCGATGCCCCCTCCGGCCCGCGCGGGCGTCTGGCGGAGACCACGGCCATCGCCCCGCCGGAGAAGGCGCTGGAGGCGGCGCTTGAACGCCTGATCCGGGCAAAACGGCCGGTGGTGATCGTGGGTTATGGTGCGCGCGACGCCATGGACGCGGTGATCATCCTGGCCGAGCGGTTGCATGCCCCGGTGCTCACCACCTTCAAGGCCAAGGGCCAGATCGCCGACGATCATCCCCTCGCGGCGGGTGTGTTGGGGCGCAGTGGTACGCCGGTGGCCAGTGGTTGTATGAACCAAGCGGATCTGTTGCTGGTGTTCGGCGCCTCCTTTTCCAATCATACCGGCATCAGCGCCAAGAAGCCGATCGTGCAGGTGGACTTCGATCCGGCGGCGTTGGGCAAATTCCATCCCGTGGAGGTGCCGGTGTGGGGTGAGATCGGCGTCACCGCGCGGAGGATGTGCGACCGTCTGCCGGGCATGGACCCATGGGAGGACCGGACACCCGAACTGGCATCGCACTGGGCGCAGTGGCGGGCCGAGAAGGCGAGGCGAGCACGGCGCGACCGGGGGCAGGGGCTCAACTCCGCCTTGCTGTTCGACCGGCTTTCGGCGTGGTGTCCCGAAGACGCGGTGATCGCGGTGGACGTGGGCAACAACACCTACTCCTTCGGTCGCTATTTCGAGTGTAAGCGGCAGACCGTGCTGATGTCGGGCTATCTGGGTTCCATCGGCTTTGCCCTGCCGGCGGCGCTGGGCGCCTGGGCTGCGACCCAGGTGGAGGGCCCACACCATGGCCGGCGGGTGATCGCCATCAGTGGCGACGGCGGGTTGGGGCAGTATCTGGCCGAGTTCACCACGGCGGTCAAGTATGGCATGGATATCATCCATGTCCTGCTCAACAACGGCGAGTTGGGGAAGATCTCCAAGGAACAACGGGCGGGCCACTGGAGCGTGTGGCAGACCGCTTTGCAGAACCCCGATTTCGCCGCCTTTGCCGAGAGCAGTGGCGGCACGGGGCTACGGGTCGAGCGGCCGGATGCGCTGGAGGCGGCGCTGGCATCGGCGTTGGAGGCGAAAGGGCCTGTGCTGATCGAGGTGGCGACCGATTCCGAGCTGATCTGATGTGTCGGGGGCATGGAGTCGCCTTTGGGCGGATCGAAATTCCTAATGATGGCGCAATTTGAAATTTTTTGTCAAAAAGGCCCGGATTTTGAAAATCGGACCGGTTTTTCGTAAGGTGTTCCTTGAACCGGGAATGATTCTCGCAGTCTGAGTGGGGGAGACGCCGCGTTGAGGCGGTAACCGGTCCCAAAGTCCAAGAATGCAAACAATGCAGGAGGAGTGATGAAAGCAACATCCATGAAGAGAGTAATCGCCGTGGCCAGCGCCGCGGCCTTGTTGACACTCGCGCCGCTGGTGGCCCAGTCGTCGGAACTCACCGACAAGTGCGACAAGTGCCACGGCAAGAACGGCAACAGTGAAGACACCAAGGTGCCGACGATCGCCGGTTTCTCGGCGGCCGCGCTGGAAGACATCCTGAATCAGTACAAGGCAGGCGACCGCCCGGCGGAGAAATACAAGCCCAAGGACGGTGACGAGACCGACATGCAGGCCATTTCGAAGGATCTGTCGGAAGACGACATCAAGGCCGTTGCAGCCTATTACGCCAAACAGACGTTTACACCGCACAAACAGAAGTTCGATGCCAAGCTGGCGAAGAAAGGCGCCAAGGTGCACAAGAAGCGGTGCGAAAAGTGCCACTCCGATGGGGGATCCAATGCCGACGACGATGCGGCAATTCTCGCCGGTCAGTGGCGGGGTTATCTGACACATCAGTTTGAACTCATTGCTTCCGGTGAACGCGATGTGCCGAAGAAGATGAGGAAGAAATTCAAGAAGCTGAAGGATGGTGATGTGGAGAAGCTGATCGAGTTCTATATCAGCCAACAGTGACGGGCCACTGATCACGGTTCAAACTCGACTTTATTAACCCGGCAACAATATATATCGCATTCAGGACTTCAGGCAGGCCACGGCTGAATACGATATATATTGTTGCCGGGTTAATAAAAAAGGGGAGCCCCCTGCCTTGGTTAAGGGCAGGGGGCTTTTTTTTGAGGTTGGGAAAGAGGATCGGGGTGAGCCATCATCCCGCGACCGCGGGTCGCCTATACTTGAAGAGTCCCGGATGGGTGCACGGAAGAGAAGGTATGAGAACACATGTGCGAGCGTGGTTGATGGCGGCGGCGGTGGGTTGTGGCGCCAGCGCCCCCTGGGCGTCGTATGCGGTCGGTGGCTGGGGGGACTTTCTGTCCTCGGCGGGTGAACCGGCGGCGGAGTGGGGTTATCAGGGCGAGAAGGGTCCCGCGCACTGGGGGGAACTGAATGCCGCATTCCGTCAGTGTTCACGCGGAAAGGCGCAGTCGCCGGTGGATATCCGCAACCCCCTGCCGGTACGCATGCCCCCATTGTCATTTCATTATCGCGCCAATCGTGTGTCGATGGTCAATACGGGGAATACGGTGGAGGTCGACTATGAACCGGGCAGCTACATCCTGTTCGGCTCCCATCGCTATGACCTGAAGCAGTTTCATTTCCATACGCCCAGCGAGCATACGCTGTATGGCGAGCGGCAGGATATGGAGATCCATCTCGTGCATGAGGACCGTGCGGGAAATGTGGCCATCGTGGCCGTCTTCGTCCGGGGCGGCCGGCGCAACAACAATGTGTTGTTCCGTCTCCTTGAGCGACTGCCCTCCGGCCAGGGCGAACACTACTACAACCGCGAGATGGGGATAAACGCCACTTTTCTGTTGCCTCTGCGCAGAGACTATCTCAGTTATGAGGGTTCGCTGCCCATTCCCCCTTGTTCAGAGGGGGTCCGCTGGCTGGTGCTGATGAATCCAGTGGACGTGCCGCGCGTCTACATCCAGGAGTTGCATGCCCTCATGGGGAACAACAGCCGGCCACTGCAGGCGCTGAACAACCGGGTGCTCCTCCTCGAGCGGTGACGTCGGCAAGGAGGAGACCTTCAGTTTTTCGGCGGTCCCATCTGTTCGGGGGAGAGGTGGGCGGTCAGGCGCTTTTCCGCCTCATCCGTGGGGATGATTTCCCCTTTGCCGTTCACCACCGGTTGTTCGTAGTCGTTCCAGCCGCGCAGGCCGGTCTTGAGTGAGAATGGCGATTCGTAGCCCAATTGTTTCAATGTGTAGGCCGCGAGCACGCTGCGATTCCCCGACCGGCAGATGACGGCGATGCGGCGTTGCCGCGCCTCCACCAGTATTGGCACGGTCTCTTCGTAGCCGTAGTCACAGGCGGTTTCGAGGATGCCGCGGGGGACGTTGATCGACCCCGCTATATGCACCTCGTCGAATTCCGAGGGACAGCGGACATCCAATAACAGGATATCCTCGTTCTGCGTCATTTCATCGGCCAGATCCCAGGGAAACCGTTCCTCGACGTGTTCCGCGTGTTCCGCTACCAAGTCTTTGAATGTCTTGCGTTGCATCGGCGTTTCTCGAAAATCGGGCACAGTATGACGCAATGGAAGCCCGTGAATCGTTGACGGATATCAACGCATTTCTGTGGGCATTACTGACAGCATGGCGTTCCATCAATAGAGGCGCACATGCCGCTGGGCAGATGTGAAGGAGAAAAGATCGATGAAGATTGCCATATGCAGCCAGAATTTCCGCACCGTGACCGGTCACGCCGGCAAGACCCGCCGTTTTCTTATCTACGAGGGGGAGACGGCCGCTGACCTCAGGGAGGCGGACAGACTGGACCTCCCCAAGGCGATGGCCATGCACAATTTTCACGGTGTGGAACATCCCCTCGATACCGTCGATGTGCTATTAACCCGGCAACACTATATATCGTATTCAGCCGTGGCGTGCCGGTTCGCAGCAAGGCGGCCCATCGCCGCTGTAGCCATCCTACAGCAAGATGGGACAACGCAGTCTGCGGGCCGGCACGCCGCGGCCTGTCTTTGAATATCATAGGGTTAGGGGCTTCAGGCAGGCACCGGACCCGCGTTCCAGTGCTTGGCAAGGGAACGACCCTTGCCTGCGCACTGCGCCTTGTTCCGGCGCCTGCCTGAAGCCCTGAATGCGATATATAGTGTTGCCGGGTTAATAATCACCGCAAGCTGCGGGGCGGGCTTCGTTCAGCGAATGGCGTCCCGGGGGGTGCAGGTGGTGGCCACCAGTGAAACGGATCCCCTGGCGGCGGCGAGGGCGGTCCTGGAGGGAAAGCCGCTGCCACCCCCCCATGCCCATTCTCACGGAACTTCGGAATGACGCTGGGATGTCCATGGGAACGCGTATCCCGGCAAGGCCCGGGATCCAAAAGGCATGGGTGCGACAGGAGGCGCGCGACGCTGCCATGCCGCGCCTCATCATCGATGTATTAACCCGGCGTGGCGCTACTCCTTGAGTTCGATGGTCAGTTGTCCGTCTTCCACTTTCAAGGCCTTGATGCCGTCGGCGAATGCCTTCCAGAACCCCTCCCTGTCGCCATACTCCTGGATCAGGTCGATGTTCTTCAATCCCCCCAGCCAGGCGTTGGGTACAGGCACGCCCATGATGGACACCCCCTTCAATCGGATGATGGGGCGGCCGTTGGCGAAGGCCACCTCCAGGCCTGCCCGGGCGCGCACCGTCTTGCCGCCCAGGACCGGAAAATCCTCGTTTACCGGCACCAGGATCCGGGCGCTGAGCAGGTTGTCCGACAAATCGATCGCGACCCGCTGGGCCAGATTGGTGTTTTTTGCCAGCAGGGCGTTCAGTTCCCGCTCGGAAAAATGGAGGGTGCGGTTCGCGCCTTCCTCACTGTAGGGTTCCGGTTGCAACGGCTTGTCACCGGAGGGGGGCGGTTCCGCCGCGGATGTCTGCGCCCCGCCTTGATGCCGATTGGTCGCGAAGGGGGCGATACGTTGCAGTTTGGCATCCAGCACCCGCTCCTCGCTGGCTGACAGCGTGACCGGTTGGAACTCCGGAGGGAAGATATAGGTTCTTACTATCCACAGGGTGACGGCCACCGAGACGACCACCGTCAGCAGGACGATGCCCAGAATCTTCAGCCAGCCGAGACGCCGTTCAGGTCGTGGCGATGACGGTTGAGTAGTGTGGGTTTCCATGGGATATCCATTGCTGCAGGGGTCGGCGCGTCAGGGTCCATTATCACGTCGAGGGCGCGGCGGTGTCCAGAACGACGACGCGGCCGTTGGCTGCCGTCGATTGACAAAATTTCACAATGGGCTGTGGGTCGGCAATTGACAGGGTCAGGCGTGTCGATGAGAGTGACGGAGGAAGAGGGGAGCGCCCCTGTGGAATCGACCTGTGGAGGGTACATGATGAACGTGATGGACATACTTCTGGGTGGTCAGAACAGCCAGGCGGTCAAAGAACTGGCGCGTCATTTCGGCATCGGCGAGGACCAGGCCCAGGACGCAATCAAGCATCTGGCGCCGGCGGTGTCGCGTGGTCTGCAAAGGGAGATGTCGGACGAAGACCGGAGGGCGCAACTGATCCGCGCGCTGCAGGGTGGCGACCATGCGAAATACATCGACCGGCCGGAGATACTGGGGCGGCCGGAGACGGCGGACGACGGCAATGGCATTCTCGGTCATATCTTCGGCAGCAAGGAGGTGAGCCGGGCCGTGGCCAGCGAGGCCAGCGCGCGCACCGGACTGGCCAGCGGAATCATGAAAAAGATGTTGCCGGTGGTGGCCACCATGGTGATGGGCTCCCTTGGCAAGACGGTGCTCTCCGGCGCCTTGGGTGGCGGTGATGCCGCCAGTGCAGCCTCATCATCGACGGGCGGGTTGATGGATGTGCTGAGCGGTTTTCTGGATACCGATCATGATGGTTCCGTGGTGGACGATCTGCTGGGGATGGCGGGGAAGATGTTCCGCTGATCAGCCTTCGCCGGTTGGGGCGAGGGGCAGCGTCAGGCAGAAGCGGGCGCCACCCTGGCCGCTGTTTGCGACCGAGATGGCGCCATGATGTTTCTGGGCGACGATCTTGACGAAGGCGAGGCCCAGCCCCGTGCCGGATTTGTGTATCTGGCTTCCGTCCGACAGGCGCTGAAAGGGATTGAAGATGCTTTCATAGTGTTCGAGGGCGATTCCCGGCCCCTGGTCCTCGACACAGCATTCCACCCGGTCGTTGCTCACGGTGACCCGGATGTCGATTCGGCTCCCTTCCGGGCTGTACTGGATGGCGTTGTGAATGAGGTTGAACAGGGCGCGTTCGAGCAGGTCCGCATCGCCCAGCACCAGCGCCTCGTCCATGTCGATGTGACGTTGCAGTTTGATCTCCTTGCTCAGGGCGCTCGAATACCCCTCGTCGATGGCGTTGTGGACGATGCCGATGAATTCCAGTTCATGAAATCTGTCCGAGGTGGCGTTTTCGGCGCGCGCCATCTGCAGGAAACCGTCGGCCAGTTTCATCGCCTTCCGGGTATAACGCTCCACATGGGTCGGGAAATCCTCCGGGGCGATATGGCTGTTCTTCTGTCGATACAGTTCCACCAGTGACAGCAACGAGGTGAGGGGGGAGCGCAGGTCGTGGGAAAGGAACGACAGCGCCTCCGCGCGCTTGCGCTCGCTCTGTTTCATGAAACTGATATCGGCGACAGTGACGATCATGCCCGAGAGGTGGTTGTCTTCCTCCACCCAAGGGGAGATCTGGACGAAGACCTCGGCGCCCGAACTGTGCCGACCCTCGAAATGGACCTTTCGGCGATCCAGCATGACCTGTTTGAAGAGCGTCTCCCAAGTGTCGCTGCCCTCGATGGCGATGTGGTGGGTGAGTTCACCCAGGTGATGAAGGGTCTCCGGCTCCTCTTCCGCGGTTGCAAGATAGTGCTGGGCCGCGGTGTTGGCCAGCAGGACGGTGCCTCCGCTGTTGGCGACGATCAGCGCATCGCCCATTTGTTCGAGGGTGCGGAACAGCAGGCCGTGGGCGCTGCGCAATTGCTCCACTGCCCGGCTGACCTCCCCGATTCGCTGTTCCATCAATTCGGTGGTGGAGCGGGGCGGTGTGTCGTCCTGCTGGGAGAAGAGGGTGGCGAGATCCCTGACTAGCCGCAGTGGCGGGGCGGAGGCGTCATGGCAGGCGGTGCAGCGGACCCCCAGAACCCAGGACGCGCCATTGCGGGGGATCGGTAGCCAGTAGGCGTTGTTGGCCGGCCGCCACTGCCCCGGTGCGAGATCTCCAGGCGGGGAGATCTCAGGGGCGAGATCGCCGCGTCTGGCGACTGGGCCGGCCTTGTCCTCATGGATCACCCAGCCGTCTATCGGCAGCGAGGACTGGAGAAAGATCAGGCTGTGTGTCAGTGCGCCAAGATCCTGCGGATAGGTGATCGGCGAGGGCTCGCGGCGCAGGCGTTCCATCTCCTGGTCGAGGTAACGGGAGGCGTATTCCAGGCGCCGCCAGCTCCATATGGGGTAGCTGATGAGAAAACTGAGGAGAATGGCCATGGGAGGGGACCAGACATGCAGACCGTGCAGCATATAGAAGCTGAGGCCGATGGCGAACAGCAGCATCGCAAGGGTCAGGATCAGCACGTTGCGGGGCCGCAGGTGGGGGTAGAGCAGAAGCGGCAGCAGTACCAGAATGACGGTGAGCACGACGTGTCCGCCAGGGGCCAACGGGACGATGGTAGAGTGATGGCGCAGGGCGTCGAACAGGTTGACGTTGATCTCCACCCCTGCCATGGGGCGGGACTCCTTCGACACAGGCGTGGGAAGGCTGTCGGAGAGGCCAGTGGCCGTGGTGCCCACGAAAACGATCTTGTCTTTCAAGGCGCCAGGCAGAAAATCGCCCTTGAGGACCTGACTGAACGAGAGCCGGGGGAAATGTCCAGGGGGGCCCGCAAAGGGGATATAGACCTCGTTGTCGCGGTAGATGATATGGGGTGAGCCGCTGGCCTTGTTCGGGTTGCGTGCGCCGGGGAGGGTGTCCCACTGGCCGGGCTCCAGATAGCGCAGGAGCGCCACGGGCAGCGCAGGCCAGAAGGCGCTGCCCACGCCTTCCTTCAGATAGGTCCGTCGGGCGATGCCGTCCGGGTCGAGATCCACATGCACATGTCCCAGTCCCGCTGCGACTTCGCTCAGGTCGGGGATGGGGAGGGTCTCCACCAACTGACCTCCCAGTCGCAATTGCTCCACGAAGACGGGCAGGAAGACGTTGCCGGCATCGGCGACGGCGTCGATCAGTTCGCGATCTCCCTCGGGGTGGACGCGGTTTTCCTCGGAGAAGACGATATCGATAGCGATTGCCTTCACCCCTTCCGCGGTGAGCCGCCGTATCAGCCGGGCATGGAGGCTGCGGTCCCACGGCCAACGTCCCAGTTCCTGAAGGCTGGCGTCGTCGATGGCGACGATGACCACGTCGTCTGGCACCGGACGCTCCCAGAATTGAAACTGTGAGTCGTACAGCGCCAGATCCCACCGCCACAGCCAGTTGTTGTGGGCGATGATGGCGGCCCCCGTCGTAATGAGAAGGGAGATGAAGATCCATTCCGGTATGACGCGGTGCTTGCTGGGTCCTGATGCCATTCGTCCCCTGCTTAGCCAATATGTCGTATTCAGCCGCGCCCCGCCTGCCCGCAGAGGGCGTTTGCGCCTTGCCGGCGGTGCGGGGCTCCATGTGTTGAAGTCAGGATGTTCATCCGCGGCGGGTGATCAACAGAAAGAGGGGGGCGATCAGCAGAAGCGCGATGGGCCAGTAGAAGCCGGAGGGGATGACCGCCGTATGGGTTGCTCCAAAGGGGCCGATGGCGCCGGAGGCGTCGATCGGCTGGATACGATAGAAGACCGTTCCCGCAGGCAGACCGGGGACCTTGACACGGGGGGTGTCCAGGGTCTGGTCGAGCAGCAGATCACTGAAGTCCTTGCTGCGGGCGAGCTGGATACGATAGCGGGTGGGCTCCGCAGCCGCTGGCCAGGTGATAGTGAGGGTGTCGTCCTTTACCTTGGTTTCGGTGGGTTCCGGCGGCGCGGGCAGGGGGCGTACGGTGAGGTCCGCTATCCTGGAGAATGGTCCCTCCTTGCCCTTTGCGTCGATGGCCGCGACGCGCCAGACGTAATGTCCGGGGGGAAGCGGGTCTGCGCCCTGAAACTCAGTGGCGGTCAGTGCCTTCTCGTTCAGAACGGGGTGAGAGAAGGCGTTGCTCCTGGCGACCTGAAGGTGATACCGGGCCGCCATCGGCGCGGGTTTCCAGGCGAATCGTGGGTGTTCCCCCTCCCGCAAACCGCCGCTGATGCCCAGCGGTTCAGGCGGCAGAGGCGCGATATCGATTACGAGGGGGCGCGTTGCGTCGATGCCTTCCAGGCCCAGGTCATCGATGGCGCGCACACGGAGGTGGTAACTGCCGTCCTCCAGGCGCGGAAGATCCAGGCGGGGTCGCGGAAGCCGTTTGTCAAGCGTCAAGGTCTCGAAGGTGGGGCTGCCGCTGATCTGGAGGCGGTAGTCCACGGCGCCCGCAACCGCGTTCCATTGCAATGTGAACGGCCAGTGGCGTACGCGCTGGGGAATCCCGGACAGGTCGGGAGGGGGCAGAAGGGGACGGGGTTTCAGCGGTGGCTTGCCGGCCTCCGCCAGGGTGCCGAAGCCGTGGGGCACGCGGCGGGTCACCGAGGCGCCGCTGACCGCTACCGTGCCTTGCAAGACCTCGGTCCGCGCCTTCGGTGCGTCGGCATCGGCGCTGACACGGAATCCGGTGCCGCGCACTGCGGCGACGGCCGCCGGGGTAGTGATCTCGTAGCGGGAAGCGGGGTTCCTGATGGTGGGGACTTTGGCGTCCACGCGGCCATGCTGCATGCGCATGCGGGTGTCCACCATGCCGTTGATACCGTAAGCCGAGAGGGTGTCCATCTTGAGTTCGGTGTTGGACTGGACGATGATCTGGGAGTCGTCCGCCATGCGCAGGCTGATACTGCCGTCCATGCCGGTCCGGATGGTGTCGCCGGTGGTCAGTGTGTCGCCGGGTTCGGGGGTTTTCCGGCCACCCCCTCGCCGGATCAATTCCGCTTGACCTTTTACCTTGATCACTCGCGCCGGGGCTGGATTGCGCACCAGCCATTCGATCGGGATCTTCAAGATCGAGCCAGGCTTGAGGTGGCGGGGGTGTTCGATCCGGTTATATGCCTGCAACTTGCGGTAGTAACTCAGGTCCTTGAGATGGTGCTTCGCCAGGTTCCACAGGTTGTCGCCGGGGCGAACCGTATAGACGAGATCGTCCGCCAGCAAAGGGGGCGCGCCCAGGACGGCGATAAGACAGAGCAGCCAGCCTAGATGCCGACGACGGGATGACGAAGTGGCAGGCGCTTTGGCGGTGCGCGAAACAAGGAGGGGTATGTGCATATCTTTACTCCGCAGCGGAGCCGGTACCTCGCTGCCGCATGATAACGCAGCAGGGGCTCCCTGTAACCCGGAACTCTCCGGTTCCGTGGCCGGCTCAAGCCTCTGCGTTGTCCGTCGGTTCGCGGGAGCGCAGTTTCTCCAGCCGGTAGCCATGGTGATAGACCGCCTTGAGCCGCCACCCGTGTTCCGGCGTCAGTGAAAGCTTGCGTCTCAGGCGGCTGATGTGGGTATCCACGGTGCGGGTGGCAAGGCCCGGGCCCACGCCCCAAATGGTCTCCAGCAGGTGGTCACGGGAAAGGAGCCTGCCCACGTTGGAGAACAGCATCAGGGCGAGCTGGTATTCCTTTTCCGTCAGATCCACCGGTTCACCATCGACCGTGACACTGCATTCCTGGGTGTGGATACGATAGGGGCCGAATTCCAGTACGTCACTCTCACTGTCGTTTTTCTTGTTGCGTCGCAGCAGGGCGTTGATCCTGGCGAGCAGGAGCTTCTCGGAGACCGGTTTGATCATGTAGTCGTCGGCGCCATTCTCGAGGGCATGGACAACGTCGTCCTCGCTGTCTCGCTGGGTCACGAACAAGACCGGTGTATTCCAGTCGCCCTGGCTACGGATACGGCCCAATACCTCGATCCCGGAATGGTCCGGCAACTCCCAGTCCAGAATGAACAGGTCATAGCTTTCCCGATGGACCTCCTTCAGGAAAGAGCGCGCATCGGGGTAGTGCATGCAACTGAATCCGGCTGCGGACAGCCAGTCCTTCAACACGTCGGCTTGTGCCGTATCATCTTCCAAAAAAGCTATTCGCACGGTCACTCCTGGTCGTTTCCAAACGATGATGGATGTTCCACAATGGTCTTCCCGCTGTATGGACTTGCGCGGCGAAAACGCCGTCCGCTATCCGCCCGACCCCCCGAATACCTTCTTGAGCAGTTCCGTGCTGCGGGCAACCGGATTGGTCCGGATCTGCTTCTCTTCCTGCGCCAGCTTCAGAAAGAGACCGTCCAGCGTTTTCCGGGTGACATATTTGTCCAGATCGAGATTGTCGGTGTTCATGAATTTCGCCATAAAGCCGGCCTGACCGATCAGGTTCTTGTAGGCCGAGGTGACGCCGGTCTTCGCCGTTGCCTCCCTGACGATGGGCATAATGGCCGCTGTCAACTGCTTGTCATTGGTATCGCGAAAATAACGGGTCGCAGCGTCGTCGGGGCCGTTGAGGATCTTCTGCGCGTCCTTGATGGACATCTTTTTTATGCTGTCGGCGATGATGGAGGCGGTTTTGGGCACGGCTTTCTCCGCCGCATGGTTCAGGGTGGCGACGAATTCGTCCGCGACCTTTCCCTGTCCCATCGCACGCAACCCTTTCTCAATCTTTTGAAGTGCGCCTGGCAGGGGAATGCGCACCTGACGGTCATTGAGGAAGCCGCCGTCCTTGCCCAGGTACTCGATGGCCTTTTTGACCCCGACGCTCAGCGCCTCTTTCAGGCCGCGGGTCATCTCCTCGCCGGAGAGGGCCGATCCCGCCGCATGCTGAAGGGTTTTGTTTCCGATCGCCCCTTCGAGGGGTTTCAGGTAATCCTTCCACCCTGCGTGGGCCTCCTGCAGAAGGGGCAGTAGAGCGAGAAGGCCGGCGATCAAGATCGGATAGCGTAGGGTCATGATTGTTTTCTCCACGGGCGCACCCAGGAAAGCCCCCTGTCAAACAATAATAGGACAATAAATAATACAGGAGCCTGTGCAAGCATGACAGGTAAAGGGCGCGGCCGGTGCGGCGGATCTTCCTCTGCCGTTGCCGAGGCAGGATGTCTGAACGGCCTCCTGCCGTGATTCGATTTCCCCGTCATGTATGCAAAACCCATCAACCCGGCAACACTGTCCATCGCATTCCGGGCTTCGGCCAGGCGCCGGAACAAGGCGCAGTGCACAGGCAACGGTCGTTCCCTTGTCGAGCGCCGGAGCGCGGGTCCGGCGCCTGCCTGAAGCCCCTAACCCTATGATATTCAAAGACAGGCCGCGGCGTGCCGGCCCGCAGACTGCGTTGCCCCATCTTGCTGCAGGGTGGCTACAGCGGCGATGGGGCGCCTTGCTGCGAACCGGCCCGCCGCGGCTGAATACGATACACAGTGTTGGCAGGTTAATCGGTAAGACAGGCGCATGCCAATTTACGCTTTGCGCCTCCGGAGGAGGGCACACGCGGAGCGTTTGTGCAACAAATATTTTCAATTGCAGGGGGTACGGCGCTTATAATTTTTCCGTCCGGGGGGGTATTGATGAGGTGTAAACCCGAGCTTCGCTCCTCCCACTCTCGTGCATATCAACCAGAGGAATATAAGCTATGAACAGTCAAAAGAGGTTATGGATTGACCGGGTGAGAATTGCAACTGGCGCGAAAAATGGACGACAACCCGGCCTGCACCTCTTGCTTGGCGTGGTGCTGTTGTTGTTTTCGTTCTCGGTGTTTGCCGAGATGGTCAACATCAACAAGGCCGATGCGGAGGCACTGCAGATGTTGAACGGCGTCGGGCCGGTCAAGGCGGCTGCAATTGTCGACTACCGCAAGAAACATGGACCGTTCAAGAACGTGGATCAACTGAAGGAGGTGCCGGGTATCGGTGATGGCATCCTGCAAAAGAACAAGGGAAACATCTCGTTGAGCCGAGGACTGGTGCGTCCCGCAAAGACGGGCATCAAGCGTTCGTCGGCGACGGGTACGAAAAAGGCAAAGCGCCTGGATTTCGGCAACAAAAGGGTGAAAAGGAGCGCCACCGGGAAGACCCTTAAAAAGAAGCCGGCGAGGGGCGTGCTGACTAAGGACATGGACAAGCCAAAGGTGAAGAAGACGGCCAAGAAAAAGAAAGTGGTCAACAAGCTGCGGGGCGACAAAAAAAAGAAGAAAGCCAAGAAGGGTAAAAAGAAGAAAAGCAGCAAGGAATAGAGCATTCGTGACGGGGATTGGCGGAGGTGGCGGGGTTTGGCCGGCCACCGCCAGTCTCGAAGGCCGCGATCCATACCCAACCGCCCTCGGGCGGTTTTTTATTGCCCGGAAAAAAGTAAAGGACAGGGAGCCGTATCCGGCGGTTTGACCCTCTCCAGGAAATAAAGTCCTGCCCTTGGCCGTCGATACAGGATTCGTGCAGCAAGTCTTATTTCTGTAAACTTTTTTCACATGATGCCGTTGGGCAGGCAGGTCGCCGGGGGAAACGCATGAGTGGGAATCGCATCGTTCTAATCGTCGATGACGATATGCCTCAGCGACTCGTCCTGCGTTCTCAGTTGGAAGGACTGGGATACCCGGTGGTTGAAGCTACCAATGGCCTGGAGGCGGTTCGGGTCTTCGAAGAGACCGAACCCCATATGGTGTTTATGGACATCGTGATGCCCGAGATGGACGGTTATCAGGCGGCATCCATCATCAAGCAGCGCTGTGGCCAGCGCTTTGTGCCGATAATCTTCCTCACCGCGTTGACGGATGAGCACCAACTGGCGCGCTGTATCGAGGCGGGCGGCGACGATTTTCTCATGAAGCCCGTCGGCCGGATCGTTCTGGAATCGAAAATACGCTCCCTGGAACGGATCGGCGCGCTGCATGCGCAGATCCACGCCCTCTACGGCCAGGTCCAGCAGGAGCAGAAGCTCGCGGAGGAGGTGTTCAGCAATGCCGTCCTCGCCAACAATGTGGCGCTCGACCGGATCGATACCCTGCACCGTCCCGCCGCGCTGTTCAGTGGCGATGTGCTGCTGACGGCGTATTCCCCGGCCGGTGACCTGAATGTCATGCTTGGGGATTTCACCGGCCACGGGTTGGCGGCGGCGCTGGGGGCGTTGCCGGCCTCCGAGGCATTCCGCGCCATGACTGCAAAGGGGTTCTCCGCCGATCAGATTATCCGTGGCATTGGCGGCAAGTTGTACGCTCTGCTCCCCACCAGCCTGTTCATGGCGGCCCAGTTCGTGAGTATCAGTCATGACCTTCGCCACATCACGGTATGCAACTGCGGCATGCCGGATATTCTGGTGTTGGGCAAGGAGGGGGAGATCAAGCAGCGTATCCAGTCCGCGGCATTGCCTCTGGGGATCGCCGCCGATGCCAACTATGGGCATCTGGTGACCCATCTCGATATCACGCCGGGGGATCGGGTGTTGATGGTGAGTGACGGTGTTACCGATGTGCGTAATCCCCAGGGCGACTATTTTGGCGAGACGGGTTTCATCGAGGCGTTGGAGCAGGCAACCGCCGGGGAGTCCGTGGTCGAAAGACTGGCTGAAGTACTCCGTGAGTTTGCCGGCGACGCCCCACAGGATGACGATATCAGCCTGGCGGAAATTCCCTGCGTTCCCGAGATCCTTCCGGCATGGTCCATGGAGGTGGAGGATTCGGTGTTCGAGAACAGGTCCCGTTCGGCCGAGGAACAGGCGGAAGACCCGGGAGAGGGCCGGCTGGAGTTCTCCCTTTTTCTGCATGGCCGGCGTTTGGCGCAGGCGGATCCGGTGCCGTTGATCATCAACAATCTTCAGGAGATGGATGAGATTGCCGTTCACCGCCGTACGCTCTTTACAATTCTGACGGAACTCTATGTCAACGCGCTCGATCACGGCGTGCTCGGCCTGGATTCCAGCCTGAAGGGGAGCGCCGAGGGGTTTGCGCACTACTACGCGGAGCGGGAGCGTCTGTTGTCAGAACTGAAGGACGGCTATGTAAGGATACGGGTGCGTGTCTCCCCGGCCGCGGAGGGAAAGGATGTCGAGATTTTCATCGAAGACAGCGGGTCCGGGTTCAGGTTTCGGCCTTTTCTGGAAGATGCGGAACACAGCACCGGTTACGCCGGGCGGGGCATTCGTCTGGTGCGCGAGCTATGCAAGTCGTTTTCCTATGAGGAGCCGGGCAATCGGGTGCGGGCGGTGTTCGGGCTGCAATCTTGATAACCCGGCAACGACTCAGGAAGCGGTGGCATCCTTTTGCTGGGGATGCGGGTTCTCTTCTTCTTCATGCCGGACGGGGATCATGCGCTGCGCGCCTTCCTGGGCGCAGACAACGCAGTTTCGCCCCGCCGCCTTTGCCCGGTAGAGGGCATTGTCGGCATGAATGAGCAGTTGTTCCCCGATGGGCAGGGTGTTTTGGGTATGCGTCGGCGGTGAGGTTTCGCTGACCCCGATCGAGACCGTAATTTGGATATAGTGTTTGTCGTCCAGGGCGATGGGCGCCGATGACACGGCATCGCGAATGCGCTCCGCCAGCACCCGGGCCTCCTCCATACCGGTCTGGGGCAGCAGGACCACGAATTCCTCGCCTCCGTAGCGGGTCGCGATGTCGCTGGAGCGCAGTTGCGCCACCACGCGACGAGCCACCTCTCTGAGGACCTGGTCGCCCGCCGCATGGCCATGGGTGTCGTTGATGAGTTTGAAGTGGTCGGCGTCCAGAAACAGGCAACTGAGCGGTTGCAGGTAGCGAGCCGAGCGGGCGATCTCCTGATTGAGCCTGCGCTCCAGGTACCGCCGGTTGTGCAGCCCGGTCAGGGCGTCGGTCAGGCCACTGAGAATCAGGCGTTCCCTGTTGAGCGTATTCTCCAGGCAGACCGCCGCGACGGTGGCGAGGTGCTGGAGCAGATCGGGTGCGTGAGACGCCTGGAATCTGGATGCATCACAACTGCCAAGATTGAGGCTGCCGAGCAATCGATCACCCCTCGCCAGGGGCAGGACGGCAATGCTGCCGAGGCCCCCGCCGTTCTCGAAGAGCGGTGCGTGCCGCTGTGGATGCCATGCGCCCAGCCAGGGCCGCCGGTTGTGGCGGTAAAGAGGTCCGAGGTCCTCGAGGTTGTCCAGAAACCGGATCTGCGACAGGTGATCGAGGTGGATGCCCGCATTGTGCAGGAGGTTGCGGTACTCCTGGCGTGGATCGTTCAACAGGAGTTGGGCCTTTTCCACCCGAAAGGAGTCCTTGAGACCGCAGGTCATGCGCTCCAGGAGTTCCGGCAGGGAGACGGCCGTCAACAACATCAGCTCGCGGTCGTGATAGCGACGGATCATCGCCTCGTTCCGCGTCGCTTCCTCGGTGAAACGCTGTAGCTGGGCGCGCAGCGCCTCGATGGTTGATTCCAGGTCCTTCATGGCCCCTATTCTACCCCCAACTAATGGTTTTCCCCAAGGCGACGGCCCCGCGGTTTGTATAACTTTAAAAAACAGGCGCCATGACGGTTGAGACGAGGCGCACGTTGCGGGAATATCGGGCGTCCGGGTCTTTGTCCGGACAGGGTTGTGGACAGACAAGGAAGGTGATACGTGAAACTCAAAAAACGGCGTCTCTGGGCTGTCACTGTTTGCTTGGCGGGCGGTTGGCCGCTGGAACCCGGTCATGCGGGTAGCACGGTCTATCGCTGCACGGGGCCGCAGGGGCGCGTCGAGTTCAGCCAGCAACCATGCAGGTCGGCGGACCAGGAGACGGTTCGGATAGAGGACTATCGTATCGGCTCCGTGCGCCCACACCGGATGCCGGCACCCCGCCGTGGGCGGGCACGCCCCAGAGGTAAAAAGAAAACACGCGCCTCCGCGCCTGATGCGCGCCACTGCCAGCAAAAACGTGCCCAACTCGATCATCTGGAATGGCAGATGCGGCGGGGCTACAGGGCGTCCCGCAGCGCGAAGCTGCATGAAAGGCGCGAGGCGTACGAAGAGTATCTTTGGCGGTTCTGCCGCTGACCGCGCCCGGAGGCCGAGGCGGATGGCCCGGCGTGGCATCCGCCTGCGTGCGTTCCATCGGGACATCCCGCAGGCCGGGAAGCGGGGCGCCACTCATCGCCCTCCCCGGCAGGGTTATTCCGCGAGGTGACGTGACCAGTCGATGCCCTTGTCGCCGAAGACGAAGAAGTAGGGGTTCAGCAGCGATTCCTTGGTGTTGTAGCGCAAAGGCTGCATCTTCGTATCGGTCACCATGCCGCCGGCGGCCTCGACCACTGCCTGGGCGGCGGCGGTGTCCCATTCGGATGTGGGACCGAGACGGGGATAGAGGTCGGCCTCTCCTTCCGCCACCAGGCAGAGCTTGAGGGAACTGCCCATGCTGACGATCTCATGCTCGCCCAGGTTTTCCAGATATTTCTTCAGGCTGTCGCCGGCATGGGAGCGGCTGCCGGCGACCCGGATCGGCCGTCCCACCTGGTCACGCACATGAATGGAGACGGGGGCGGCTCCCTCCTCGCTGCGCCAGGCCCCTTCACCCTCTGCGGCGTAGTAGGTGACGTGTTTCACGGGTACGTGGACCACTCCGAGTACCGGTCGGCCATCGTCGATGAGGGCGATATTGACGGTAAACTCGCCGTTGCGTTTGACGAATTCCTTGGTGCCGTCCAGCGGATCGATCAGCCAATAACGCCGCCACTCGCGGCGCGTCTCGTAGGGGATCTTGGCCGATTCTTCCGAGAGGATCGGGATCTCGGGCGTGAGTTGTTCCAGGCCGGCCACTATGGTGTTGTGAGAGGCCATGTCGGCGGCGGTGAGGGGCGACTTGTCGGCCTTCTCCTCCACCTCGAAGTCGGTGTCATAGATTTCCAGGATTGCATCACCCGCGCGACGGGCGAGATCCACGATGTCATTCAGTTTGATTGAGAGTGTATCCATAATTTCTTCATTGGTTGTCGTTGGTTGCTGGATCCGCGTCCCGAAAAATCAGGTTTCGGATATTGTTTTCCTGTCGTTCAGGGTTTCCCGGGTCAGGAAAAGGGCAGCGATCGAGCGGGCCTCGGTTAGATCGGCCTGACCCAGGAGTTCCTTGAGCCGCGAGAGCCGCCACGGGACGACCTCGATGGGTTCGGGTTCGTCGCCTGGTTCCCGGTGAGGGTAGAGATCCCGGGCCAGTACGATGTGGGTATGGTGTTGCACGTAACCGGGTGCGATGGTCATGGTGCGAAGCTCGCGCAGATCACGGGCGCCGTAGCCCACCTCCTCCATGATCTCCCGGTTGGCTGCCTGCAACGGGTCTTCCCCCTCCTCGATGAGGCCCTTCGGCAGACCCAGTTCGTAGCGGTCGCAGCCCGCCGCGTATTCCCGGATCAGCAGCACCGTGTCGTCGTCCAGCATGGGGACGATTAACACCGATCCCCGAGGTCCCCCTTTGAGCCGCTCATAGCAGCGCTGTTCCCCATTGGCGAAGGCCAGGTCCATCTGTTCGATGCGAAATATGCGGGTCTGGGCGACGATCTTGCTGCTCAGGATGCGTGGCTTTTCCGGCATGGGATCCAAGGCGATAGGCTGGTCGACGATGGGGTATACTCTATCAGCTTTACTCCCGGAATTCCGCCGAGGCTCCATGGATAAACCTGAAATCGACTGGCAGTCGGTCGACACGGTGCTGCTGGATATGGACGGTACCCTGCTGGACCTCCATTTCGACAATCATTTTTGGCTCGAACATGTACCGCGGCGCTATGCGGAGGCGCATGACATCCCACTGGCGGCGGCGAGGCGCGAACTGTTGTCGCGTTATCGGGACAAGGAGGGGACCCTGGAGTGGTACTGTCTCGACCACTGGAGCCGCGAGTTGGGACTGGACATTGCGCTGCTGAAACAGGAGGTGGAGCATCTTATCGCCGTCCACCCCCATGTGGTCGAATTTCTGCAGGCAGTGCGCCGCCACGGGAAGCGCCTGGCGCTGGTGACCAATGCCCACCAGAAGGCGCTGCGGTTGAAGATGGAACGCACCCGTCTGGCCGGATATTTCGACCAGGTGGTCTGTGCCCACGATCTGGGGTTACCCAAGGAGGATCCGCGCTTCTGGGAGGCGCTGCAAGGGGTTTTTCCGTTCGATTCCCGCCGTACCCTGTTCGTGGACGACAGCGTGGCGGTGCTGCGGTCTGCCGAGGATTACGGTATTCGCTGGCTGCTGGCAATACGCAGGCCCGACAGCCGCGGGCCGCAACGGGAGGGGGGGCGGTTTGAGGCCATTGGCAACTTTCGTCAGGTGATGCCGCCTTCGGCTATTGCCGGCGGGGAATGATCTCGACCTCGATCCGCTGGTTGCGGGCGGCGATGCGGTTCCATTCGCCGGCAGTGTCTACTGCGGAGGGATCGGGGTAGGGGGCGAGGGGTTCGGATCGTCCCGCAGAAGCGATCTCCACCTTGATCCTGCCGTTCGCCAGGGCCGGGGCGGTGGCAAGGTAGTTGCTGAAACCGATGCTCTGAAAGGCCCCTTCCGTCACTGCCTCTTGTTCGCTCAAGGGGCGGAAGTGGCACTCTTTCGCCGGCATGTCGTCCGGCGCCAGCAAGAGGCCGTTTTGCCCTTCCCGCAGGCAGAAACGACCGAGATGGGAGACGAGCCGTACGGTGCCGGTAAAGTGCATGTTGGCCAGGCGCGACAGCAGACCGTTCAACCAGGGGATGCGCGGCTCGCTGAAGGCCTGCTCGCCATACGGAAACCGGTTGTCACGGTTCACCGCCCACTGGAGGGCATCGAGTGCCGCCTGGGTGTCGAGGGTGGAGGCGTTTACCGAGCCGTTTTCAGTGCTGCCGACGGGCAGTACCGGGCGGTCGCTGATCCGGCTGCCGGCATTGGTGGCGGCCATGCGGTCCAGCCGGGCCTCGATGCGGGAGATCTTGCGGTCGATGGCGCGTCTCTGGTGCCCGATCTCATTCGTCTGCCGGTAGAGCATCAGCATGGGAATCAGGAGCAGGGCGAGACCCAGCGGCCACTTCCAGCGGCTCCATCCAGAGCGCCGCTGCGTGATCTGTTCCGCCACCTTTTCGATCGACCGGTGCAGGTCCTCGATCTGCTGTTCCACTGCCCCGGAAAACCGGGAATGTTGCTGGGCGATGTCGTGGCGGATCAGTTTGTGGTACTGGCCCAGCAATTTACGCAGTACCGGCCCCACCTTCATCGACTGCTCCGCCTGCTGGGCGATGTTTTCCAGCTTGCCAATGGTGTTGGGATAGACAGGGATCGTCTCGTCCGCGGAGTCGGTTGTGGTCGTCCTTCCGGTCGCCGATTCTTCGGCTACCGGATCGTTGGCCTCTTCCTGTGGTGCGGGCCGGGTGATTTCAGGCGGCTCCTGGTGGGGCAGCAGATGCAGCTCCTCCAGCATTTCGGCCAGGTCCTTCGCCTCGGCGGCCTTCGGCAGCACCCCCACGGCGCCCAACGCGCGCGCTTGGCTCACATGCACGTCGTTTTCCTGGGAGGTGTACATCAACACGGGAATGGTGGCCGTTGCCGGATTGCTCTTGATGGCCTTCAGGGCCTGAAAGCCGTCCATGCCCGGCATCTGGTAATCCATGAAGATCACATTGGGGATGTTGTCACAGAGGTAATCGATGGCCGCGCCGGCGGAGTCCACCGTATCCACATCCAGTTGCTGCTTTTCCAGTCGCCGCGCCATCACCATGCGGGCGGTCTTGGAATCATCGACGACGAGTGCGCGTTTCCGTGCCATAGAAGTGAAATAACCTGGGAACCATCGGATTAGAAGCTAAGTATACACATCCCTCTGCGGATGGGTGGCCAAACGGGCGGTGGACGCGTTGGAAATTGTGAACGAAAGAACAAAAAAACGTGCACCATCGCCCGTTTTCCCCAGCTGCGGAAGCGCTTGCGGCAGTGCTGCAAGGGCGGTGGGCAAGGTCCCGCTTGAAGCGTGGGGGCGGCTCCGCGATATACATGCGACAGTGGGTATCGGCAATGATCGTACTTGCCGGCGGTTTCATCGCCCACTGCCGGGTCAATCGTGTTTCTGGGGAGGCTTGCGATGTCTGGAGCGGCCGCGTGGCTTGGCGCCATGGCGACGACCATGTGGCTTGCCGCGCGAGCGTCCGCCCTTGCCTTTGCCACGCGGACCGCGTGGGCGTTTTGGGGGATGGAGGCGGCTGTCGGGGTCGACATCGGCGAGCATGTCGTCGGTGATTGCTTCCATCGGCAGTTTGCGGCCGATATAGGCCTCGATATCCGGCAGCGAGAAGGCGTATTTCTCGCAGGCAAAGCTGATTGCATCACCGCTGGCGCCGGCGCGTGCTGTACGGCCTATGCGGTGTACATAGTCTTCCGCGTCTTCCGGCAGGTCATAGTTGAAGACGTGACTGACGTCCGGAATATGCAGGCCGCGCGCCGCCACATCGGTGGCCACCAGGATCGCCAATTCGCCCTCCTGGAACTGTTTGAGCAGGCGCATGCGTTTGTTCTGCGGGACATCGCCGGAAAGCACGGCGGTGTGCAGGCCATTGCCCTCCAGAAAACCCCAGACCCGGTCCGCCTCGCGCTTGGTGTTGACGAACACGATGGAGCGGCTTGGGTCCATGCGGCGCATCAGGCCGATAAGGAGCGGGATCTTCTCCTCATTGGCGGTCATATAACAGACCTGGTTGACCTTGTCGGCGGTGACGTTTTCGGTCTCGATCTTCACCGTCTCCGGGTTGTTCATGTGTTCATAGGCGAGTTCCGTCACCCGGAACGAGAGGGTGGCGGAAAACAACATGCCGAGCCGCCGGGCCGGTTTGGGCATGCGTCGCAGCAGGTAACGGATGTCCTTGATGAAACCGAGGTCGAACATGCGGTCGGCCTCGTCGAGCACCACCACCTGGATGGCGTGCAGGTCGAAGATGCCCTGTTTGAAGTAGTCGATCAGCCGACCCGGGGTGCCGATCAGGATGTCGACCCCCGCCTGGAGCTGTTTGCGCTGCTGCTCGTAGGCGGTGCCGCCGAACACCAGGCCGAGGCGGAAATCGGTGTGGGCGGCCAGCACTTTCGCATCCTTGTGGATCTGGATGGCCAGTTCCCGGGTCGGCGCCAGCATGATCGCGCGCGGCTGGGTTGGCTTCCGGGTCTCCGATGCCGGGTGGTTCAGGAGGTGTTGTAACGTCCCCACCAGGAAGGCGGCCGTCTTGCCGGTGCCGGTCTGGGCCTGGCCCGCCACATCGTGGCCCTGCAGGACCCGCGGCAGGGTGGCGGCCTGGATCGGCGTGCAATACTCGAAGCCCGCATCCCTGATGCCCTGAAGGATCTCGGGGGCGAGATCGAAGCTGTCGAAACGTGTGTCTGTCAGATGTTTTTGAGTCATAACCCGCTAGCATACCTGAATTGGAGACAATATTGGACTTGCAAATTACTGAATATTCGGCTGAAATAAGCCCTCAAGCCGAATGGTGAGGGTGGGCTCGCGGCGAACCGACAAGAATAATCGCCCGGTTCTGACATTATTCCAGGTGTTATTGCATCGACATTTTCATACCGAAACCTTCGAGCGCCCGAGACGCCAGTGCGGTCTCTGTCCCTCACCCACACTCTATCCCGGACAACAGATTTGGAGATGACCCCAGTGAGTGAACACATCGTTCATGTGACCGACGATTCCTTCGAGAATGAAGTGCTGAAGTCGAACGAGCCCGTTCTGGTGGACTATTGGGCGGAATGGTGCGGTCCCTGCAAGATGATCGCGCCGGTGCTCGATGATATTGCAGGGGAATACAAAGGCAAGGTCAAGATCGCCAAGCTCAATATCGACGACAATCCGAATACGCCGCCCCGCTATGGCATCCGTGGCATCCCCACCTTGATGCTGTTCAAGAACGGCGAGGTCGAGGCCACCAAGGTGGGGGCTGTCTCCAAGTCGCAACTCACGGCATTCATCGACAGCAACCTCTGACTCCGGATGCGCGGAAAGGGTTGGACGCGTCCGGATAGACTGGTAAACTCGCGGACGGAAGGGGCGCCTCGATCGAGGCACTGTCTGCCCTGGCTTTGTTTCATAAAGACACCCTCAAACGTTCGCCTGACACAGAGCAAAGAACCCAAAACATTACGCGGGCTCACTTGCCTGCACCGATTGTCCCACCTTTCAGCGACCATCTGTTAACAACACATCCACAAAATGAATCTGACAGAACTCAAGAACATGCCGATCCCGGAACTCGTGGAATTGGCGCAATCGATGAGAATCGAGGGCATGGCCCGCGCACGGAAGCAGGATCTCATCTTTTCCATTCTCAAGGCACACGCCAAGAAAGGCGAAGACATCTATGGGGATGGTGTGCTGGAGATCCTCCAGGACGGTTTCGGCTTTCTGCGCTCCGCCGACAGCTCCTATCTGGCGGGGCCGGACGACATCTATGTCTCCCCCAGCCAGATCCGGCGCTTCAGCCTGCGCACCGGCGACACCGTTTCAGGCAAGATCCGGCCACCGAAGGACGGCGAACGTTATTTCGCCCTGCTCAAGGTCAGTGAGATCAACTTCGACAAGCCCGAGAACGCCAAGAACAAGATCCTGTTCGAGAATTTCACGCCATTGTTCGCCCAGGAGAAGTTCAAACTGGAACTGGGCAACGGCAGCACCGAGGACATCACCGCGCGCACCATCGAACTGGTGGCGCCCATCGGCAAGGGACAACGTGGCCTGATCGTCTCCCCACCCAAGGCGGGGAAGACCATGATGCTGCAGAACATCGCCCAGTCCATCGCCCACAATCACCCCGAGTGCTATCTCATCGTCCTGCTGATCGACGAGCGGCCGGAGGAGGTGACCGAGATGGCGCGATCGGTGCGCGGCGAGGTGATCTCCTCCACCTTCGACGAACCGGCCGCGCGCCACGTGCAGGTGGCGGAGATGGTGATCGAGAAGGCCAAGCGGCTGGTGGAACACAAGCGTGATGTGGTGATCCTGCTCGACTCCATCACCCGCCTGGCGCGTGCCTACAACACCGTGATTCCCTCCAGTGGAAAGGTGCTGACCGGCGGTGTCGATGCCAATGCCCTGCATCGGCCCAAGCGGTTTTTCGGCGCCGCGCGCAATGTAGAAGAGGGCGGCAGCCTGACCATCATCGCCACCGCCCTGGTGGAGACGGGTTCGCGCATGGACGACGTGATCTACGAGGAGTTCAAGGGTACCGGCAACATGGAGATTCATCTCGATCGCCGTATCGCCGAAAAACGCATCTACCCGGCCATCAACCTCAACCGTTCCGGCACCCGCCGCGAGGAGCTGCTGATGCCCCAGGCCGATCTGCAGAAGATGTGGATTCTGCGCAAGATCCTGCATCCCATGGACGAACTTGCGGCAATGGAGTTTCTCTACGACAAGCTCCAGAAGACCAAGACCAACGCCGAGTTCTTCGACTCCATGAAAGGGAAGAGTTGACCCCCCAGCGATGATCGAAACCGCCATGATCCTGGCGGCCGGGCGCGGCGAACGCATGCGTCCCCTTACCGACCATACCCCCAAGCCCCTGCTCGAGGCCGGCGGAAAGCCGCTTATTGTCTACCCGATCGAGGCCCTTGCCAATGCCGGCGTCCGGAGGATCGTGATCAACCACGCGCATCTGGGCGGGCAGATCGAAGCCGCCCTGGGGGACGGCTGTCGCTGGGGGGTGGAGATCCGCTACTCCCCCGAGCAACAGGCGCTGGAGACCGGCGGCGGTATCTGCAAGGCCCTGCCATTGCTGGGGGATGACCCTTTCATCGTGGTCAATGGTGATGTCTGGAGTGACTGTGATTTCTCGCGTCTGGAGTTGGCGGAGGGCGACCTCGCCCATCTCGTGCTGGTCCCGAATCCCGCCCACCATCCCGAGGGGGATTTTGTCCTCCGGGAGGGGCGCGTGTATGCGGAGGGCGAACCGCGGGTGACCTTCAGCGGCATCGGTGTCTACCATCCCCGCCTCTTCAAGGGATGCGAGCCACGGCCTTTTCCGCTTGCCTCCCTGCTGCGCCGGGCGATGGCGGACCGCCAAGTGGGTGGCCATCTGCACCCTGGCCGATGGATGGATGTGGGCACGCCACAACGCCTGGCCCGTCTGAACGGCTGGCTCAGGCGGGGCGAGGGCTAGATGGGGCAGGAGATCAGCGACAGCCGTTTCAGCGAGGCCGACTTTCTGGCCTTCCAGGAACGCCTGCGCGTGGAGACGGCGTTGCTCGACCGCTGGTTTCACGAAGGGCGCTTCGCCGTTTCCGAGGCCAAGGGCGGATTCGAACTGGAGGCCTGGCTGGTCGACCGCGACGCCCGCCCGGCCGGTGTCAACCAGGCCTATCTGGAGCGTCTGGACAGCGTGCTGGTGGTGCCGGAGCTGGCCACCTTCAATGTGGAGATCAACGGCAGCCCCCAGCCATTGCGTGGCAGGGCGCTGAGTCTCATGGCGGAGGAGCTGGCGGCGACCTGGGGGCGTTGCAATCGGGTGGCCGGGGACTTCGACGCCCGGCTGGCGATGGTCGGCATCCTCCCGACCGTTACACCCGCGGACCTCTGTCTGGCCAACATGTCGCCGTTGCAGCGTTACCGGGCGCTCAACGAGCAGGTATTGCGTCTTCGCCAGGGGCGTCCGCTGGAGGTCGATATCCAGGGACGTGAACACCTGCGCATGCAACATCGGGACGTCATGCTCGAATCAGCGGCCACCTCGTTTCAGATCCATCTCAAAGTGAGCGCGGAACGCGGCGCACGCTACTACAACGCCTCCAAGATCCTGTCGGCGCCAATGGTGGCCCTGGCCGCCAACTCGCCGTTTCTGTTCGGGCGTTCGCTATGGGAGGAGACCCGCATTCCTCTGTTCGAGCAATCGGTGGCGGTGGGGGCCTCGGACCTCACCAAGCGCGTCACCTTCGGTATTCGCTATGCGCACCGGTCGCTGATGGAATGTTTCGAGGCCAATCTTGCACGCTATCCGGTCATTCTGCCCCAGCTGATGGAGGAACCTCCGGAGCGGTTGGCGCATCTGCGCCTGCACAATGGCACCATCTGGCGTTGGAACCGCCCCCTGATCGGTTTCGACCGCGGTGGCGCCCCCCATCTTCGCATCGAGCATCGGGTGGCGCCGGCAGGACCCACTATTCCCGACATGATCGCCAATGCCGCCTTCTACTTTGGCGCCGCGCGGGCGCTGGTGGATATGGAGATCCCACCGGAACAGCGTCTGCCCTTCGAACAGGCGCGTGACAACTTCTATGCAGCCGCAAGGGCGGGGCTGGAGGCGCGGGTGGCGGGATTCGATGGCGCCCGCGGCGGGATCGACGCCTGGATCCTCGACACCCTCCTGCCGCTGGCCGAACAGGGATTGAACGCGCTCGGCATCGACCCGTCCGAGATCGATATCTGGCTGGGGATCATCGAAGAACGGGTGCGGAGCGGCCAGACCGGAGCCGCCTGGCAGCGAGCCTGGGTGAGGCGCCATGGGCCGGACATGCAAGGGCTCGCCGAGGCCTATCTGGACAGACAGGCCTCTGGAACGCCGGTGGCAACGTGGAGATGAGGTGGACAAAGCAGTGAACGGGACGATGTGGCGGGAACAAACATCCGTGGATGAAGCGCTTCTGGCTGCCGGGGCGAGGGATCTGGCCGCCTTTCTCGGCGGCCCAACGTTGATCCATCTGCAGGGGCGGCGTGATCCGGCGTTGTTCGTCTCCGTCCTCATGCACGGCAACGAGACCGTGGGCTGGGATGCGGTGCGTGCGCTGTTGCGTCGTTATGCGCTGGGAGATGGGCGGTTTGATCTGCCGCGCTCGATGTCGCTCTTTGTCGGCAACGTGACCGCCGCCGCCAGAGGGATGCGCAAGCTGGAGGGCCAGCCCGACTACAACCGGGTCTGGCCGGGGAGTGAACTGCCGCCCACCCCGGAACACGCCATGATGCAGGAGGTGGTGGAGGTCATGGCCGCGCGCGGCGTGTTCGCCAGCGTGGACGTGCACAACAATACCGGCTTCAATCCCCACTACGCCTGCGTCAATGTCCTCGAGGACCGCTTCCTGCAACTCGCCGCCCTCTTCAGTCGCACGGTGGTCTACTTTCTGCGCCCCAAGGGGGTGCAGTCACAGGCCATGGCGCGGCTCTGTCCGGCGGTGACCCTGGAGTGTGGCAAAGTGGGCCAGTCTCATGGCGTCAGCCACGCCATGGAATACCTCGACGCCTGTCTGCGCATGGCCGAAATTCCCCCTCATCCCGTGGCCGGTCACGATATCGACCTGTTCCATACCGTGGCCCAGGTGAAGGTGCCGGAGACAGTCAGTTTCGGCTTCGGCGACGGGGAC
>JALSTP010000116.1 GCA_026983675.1 Sedimenticola sp. | reverse complement strand
CCTTTCGACCACGCCCCGGGCCAGCCCGGATCATTCATGAAGTCGCTCGCGCCCTTGCTTGATCCTTGTCCACACAGGGAATTTTCCTTACTCGGCAATACAGCCCGTATTCCACTCGGTCGGAAAATCCCCTATGCGGACAATTCTCTGTGCAATCATCGCGGCGACTCATGAATAATCCGGGCCAGGAGTCTGTCGGGTTTAGGTGATCGTCGCGAGCGTGGTGGGAAAGCGAGGCCGGTTTTTCTCGATTTTGAGGCGCATCGTGGGCCTACGCAACGAAAAATCGAGGAAAATGGACCGCTTTCCCACCCGCGCACGACTGCATGGATGCAGGAGGTAGAGCAACGCATGGAGCAGTTGCCGAGTAGATTATTAACCCGGCATCGTCAATGGCGGAGACAAGGTGGCGCGTCTTCTTACCGTCCCGCCACCGGGTAAGGGCACCTCTCAGTCGAAGCCCTGGGTGAGCACCACCAGCCGGTCCAGACGACTGCGGGCCTCACCGCTGGCGATGGCCCGGTCGGCCTGCTCGATACCCTCCTTCAGCGAGCCGGCGACGCCGGCGGCATAGATCGACGCGCCGGCGTTGAGCACAACGATATCCCGCGCCGGACCGGGATGGTCCTCGAGCACGTCGCGGATCATGGCCAGGCTCTCCTCGGCGCTCTCTACGCGAAGGGCGTCGATGGCCGCCTGTTGCACACCAAAATCCTCCGGCAAGATGCTGAAGCGGCGCACCTGCCCCCCCTTCAATTCGGCCACGTCGGTGGCGGCGCCAATGCTGATCTCGTCCAGCCCGTCGCGGGAGTGCACCACCAGCACGTGCCGGCTGCCGAGCCGCTGCATCACTTCGGCAATGGGTTCCAGCAACGCGTCGCTGAAGACGCCCAGGAGTTGGTTGGGTACCCCGGCCGGGTTGGTGAGGGGACCGAGGACGTTGAAGATGGTGCGCACGCCCATCTCCTTGCGCGGGCCGATGGCGTGCTTCATGGCGGCATGATGCCCGGGGGCAAACATGAAGCCCACACCCACCTCGCGCACGCACCGCGCAACCTGTTCCGGGGTGAGATCGAGACGCACGCCGGCCGCCTCCAGCACGTCGGCGCTGCCCGATTTGGAGGAGACGGAGCGGTTGCCGTGCTTGGCCACGTGGCAGCCGGCGGCGGCGGCCACGAAGATGCTGGCGGTGGAGACGTTGAAGGTGCCGGAGGCGTCGCCGCCGGTGCCGACGATGTCCACCGTGTGGTCGAGGCCGCCGATGTCCACGCCGCTGGCCAGTTCGCGCATCACCGAGGCGGCGGCGGCGATCTCGGTCACCGTCTCGCCCTTCATTCGCAGCCCCACCAGGAAGCCGCCTGTCTGGGCCGGGGTGGCGCCACCCGTCATGAGGGTCCGCATCACCGCAGTCATCTCATCCGCCTCCAGGTCGCGCCGCGCGATGACGCGCTCAATCGCCTCTCTCATCTCCATCCGCTGCCCCCTTGTATACCGGATCTCCGGAAGCCTGTCGGGTTTGACGCTGGCTGGCGCTATATCCGCGGATATCGATACAACCGGTGAAACCCGACACCCCCCCTTACGGATTACGCCATCGAGAGGCCCGAGAAGTCAACCGTCACCCCGCACCTTGCCGCGGAAGAGACGCTTCAAGCCGGTCAGCAGGCCAAAGCCGGTGAGGAACAGGGGGAAGGCCGCGGGCAAGGGTACCGGCGTACCCCGCGCCGAGGCGACGGCGGCCACTTCCTGCTCCCAATAGGGCGGGATCTGATCGTAGGGGTTGGGTTCCACGTCGTTGGTGAAATAGACCCAGCCGGCGCCGCGATCGAGGGCGAGTTGCAGCAGATTCCCGTCCCATTGCCCACCCGTGGTGTGGACGATGTGACCCACGTGCTCCGGACCGCCCGGGTTCCAGTCGGGCGCACGGTCGTCGTTCCGGTAGGCTGCCTCGTCGTCTTCGAACGCGACCAGAACGTCGGCGCTGGCGGCATAGTCCGCGGGTGTGTAGCCGGAGGCGCCCTGGGACGCGTCATTGAGATAGGAGGTGCCGGGATTGCCAATCACGAGGGCATCGCCGGGGTGAGATTTCACGTGGTTGTGCAGCTGCTGATAGTACCCCGTCCGGCTCAGGTCATTGGCCATCTCGTCGAAGAAGATGCCATCCACCAGACCGGGGTAGAAGTTGTAGTAGCGTTCCACATCCTGCTTGACATCGTTCAGGTTCCGTTGCCCGTAGGTGGTGGGCACGTAACCGTATACCCGTCCGCCGGCGTTGCGAAAGTCAGTGACCACATGACTGTAGTTGGCATCCACCTGGGCGCCGGGGCCGCTGTTCGGGTTGAGAATCACCCCGATCCCCTCCTTCAGGGTACCCGCCGCCTGGATCAGGGAGGGCCACATGGTGGAATTCCCGGTCGGATAGGCGTAGGCCGGGACCAGCAGTCTGACATCGGCGGCCTTCACCGCCCCGCCCGGCAGGATGGAGGAGAACCCAAGCAATAGATAGAAGAGTAGACCCGAGGCGGCGTACCACCCCACGTCCTTGTAACGAGACAACTTCGACATGACATGCTCCTTGAGTGTAGTCCGTGACACTCGGCATTAAGCAGGGAGCATGCCAGATATATAATCATAGTTATTTCAGTATGTTATATTCAAACAGGCCTGCACGACAGGCCCATTCGTCAAAATTTCGGCGCCTTGTCACCGCCCCTCCAGAAAATTTCTCAGCAGAGGATGGCCTTCCACGGTGAGGATCGACTCGGGGTGGAACTGCACCCCTTGTACGTCGAGATCCTTGTGACGCACGCCCATCACCTCGTCCATCGAGCCGTCGGGGTTGCGCGTCCAGGCGGTCACCTCCAGGCACTCTGGCAAGGTCTGGCGCTCTATCACCAGCGAATGGTAACGGGTCGCCTCGAAGGGGCTGGGCAGGTCGCTGAAGACGCCGGTGTCGGCGTGGTAGATGGGGGAGGTCTTGCCATGCATTACGGCGTGGGCATGGACGATGCGGCCACCGAAGGCCTGGCCAATGGACTGGTGGCCGAGACAGACCCCCAGGATGGGGATGCGCCCGGCAAACTCGCGGATCGCCGCCACCGAAATGCCCGCCTCCCTGGGGGTGCAGGGACCGGGGGAGATCACCAGATGATCCGGCGCCAGCGTCTCGATGCCGGCGAGGTCGATCTCGTCGTTGCGGACCACCCGCACCTCCGCACCCAACTCACCAAAGTACTGCACCAGGTTGTAGGTGAAGGAGTCGTAGTTGTCGATCATCAGCAGCATGGCTACGCCCTCCCGTCATCTTGCGCATCGATACAGGCATGGCGGTCGATGCCCGCCTCGGCCATGGCCACGGCGCGGAAGATGGCGCGGCCCTTGTTCATGGTCTCCTTCCATTCCAGCTCGGGCAGGGAGTCGGCTACCACCCCGGCGCCGGCCTGGATGTGCAGGGCGCCGTCCTTGATGACCGCGGTGCGGATGGCGATGGCGGTGTCCATGTTACCGTTCCAGGAGAGGTAACCCACGGCGCCGGAGTATATACCGCGCTTCACCGGCTCCAGTTCGTCGATGATCTCCATGGCGCGGATCTTGGGCGCGCCGCTCACGGTCCCGGCAGGAAAGGTGGCGCGGAGCACGTCGATGGCGCTCATGCCGTCGCGCAACGCGCCGGTGACGTTGGAGACGATATGCATCACGTGCGAATAGCGCTCCACGATCATCTTGTCGGTGAGCCGCACGCTGCCGATCTTCGCCACCCGGCCGACGTCGTTGCGCCCCAGGTCGATAAGCATCAGATGCTCGGCCAGTTCCTTGGGATCAGCCAGCAACTCCGCCTCCAGCGCCTGGTCCTCCTCCTCGGTGCGGCCGCGGCGGCGGGTGCCGGCAATGGGACGCACCGTCACAACGCCGTCCTCAAGCCGGGTGAGGATCTCCGGCGAGGAACCGATGATGTGGAACCCGTCCAGGTTGAGGAAGTACATGTAGGGCGAGGGGTTGAGACCGCGCAGCGCCCGGTAGAGGTCCAGCGGCGGCGCGGCGAAGGGGATGGAGAGGCGCTGGGAGATCACCACCTGCATACAGTCGCCGTCGAGGATGTAGCGCTTGATGCGCTCCACCGCCTGCTTGAAACCCTCCTCGGTGAATCCGGAAACGAAGTCCGACTCCCGCACCTCGCGCGGCGCAGCGCACGCGCGGCGCGGTGTTTCCCGCTGCATGTGGCCGATCAGCTCGCGCAACCGCGCCTCGGCGCTGGACAGGGTCTCGCCCGCCGTGGGGTCCACATGTACGATGACGTACATGCGCCCGCTGAGATTGTCGAACACCACCAGTTCGTCGGAGACCATCAGCAGGATGTCCGGCGTGGCGAGGGGATCGGGATTGGGGCACTCGGCCAACCGCGGCTCGATGTAGCGGATGGTGTCATAGCCAAAGTAACCTACCAGCCCCCCGCTGAAGCGTGGCAGCCCCGCCGGCCGGGCAACCCGGAAACGGCCCTGGTACGCCTCGATCCACCCCAACGGGTCCGCTGTCCTGGTCTCTTCGACCACCTCGCCGTCACGCTCTACGGTAATGGCCTGGCCACGCACTCGCACCACGGTACGGCAAGGTAGACCGATAATGGAGTAGCGACCCCACTTTTCACCCCCCTGTACCGATTCGAACAGGTAGGAGTAGGGACCGTCGGCCAGCTTGAGATAGACGCTCAGAGGGGTGTCGAGATCCGCGAGGACTTCGCAGACGACGGGGATGCGGTTATGGCCTTCCGCGGCCAGGGTATCGAATTGTTCGGGGGTCATGGTCCTCTCCACACAACGGGTTCAAAACAGATGAATGCCGGGGTAACGATCTACCCGCGCCATCGCCCGTTCTGGTTTCCGCTGTGTGGTTTGGCGTGCATTGCCCGTTCCCTTTGTTTCAATCCCAATAAATATATCAGAAAATCAGGCGGTTTCCACCGTCTCGCCCTCCAGCAGCGCCGGCAGCTCCGCCATGGAGTCGAGTACCGCATCGGGATGGGCGTCGTGGATGTCTGCGCCGTGGTTGTAGCCATAGCTCATGCAGACGATCTGGAAGCCCGCCGCCCGCGCCGCCTTCACGTCGCTCACCGAGTCACCGATCATCAGGGCGTTCTCCGGCGCAATGCCGAAGAATTCCGCTGCGTGCAGCAGGGGCAGGGGATCCGGTTTCTTCTTCGCCAGGGTGTCGCCACTGATGACAATCGTGAAATAACCGTCGATCCCCAGGTCTTTCAACAGCGGCTCGGTGAACCGGGCCGCCTTGTTGGTGACACAACCCATCCTGTAGCCGGCCCGTTTCAAGTACTCCAGCCCCGCTTCCACGCCGGGGTAGAGGTGTGAGCGCTTGGATGTGTTGTCCTTGTAGAGGTCGAGAAAAATGGGGTAGGCGCGCTGGAACTCCGTCTCGTCCGGCTCCCCGTCGAGCCGGCCGATGAGGGCCCGGCGCACCAGCCGCTCCACGCCGTTGCCCACCCAGTCGCGCACGCGCGCCTCTCCCCAGGGGTCGCGGCCCAGCCGCCGCATCATCTCGTCCACGCACCAGGCGAGGTCCGGCACGCTGTCCACCAGCGTGCCGTCCACGTCGATGAGCACCATCTCCGGCCGACGCAGCGCCATCACACCTTCGCCATCGCGTCGCGCATCTGCTGGATGATGCTGTCGTAGCGGTGCGGATCCTCGGCCTTGGCATTGCCGAAGATCCCGGAGCCAGAGACGAAGGTATCCGCCCCCGCCGCCTTGATCTCGCCTATATTGTCCGCCTTCACACCACCGTCGATCTCCAGCCGGATGTCGAGGCCCGAGTCGTCGATCATCTTGCGCACCTGGCGCAGCTTGTCCATTGCCGAGGGGATGAAGCTCTGGCCTCCGAAACCGGGATTCACCGACATGAGCAGGATCATGTCCACCTTGTCCATCACGTAGTCGAGGTAATCCAGCGGCGTGGCCGGGTTGAATACCAGCCCCGGCTTACAGCCCTCGTTGCGAATCAATTGCAGGGAGCGGTCGATGTGCTCCGATGCCTCCGGATGAAAGGTGATGTAGGTGGCCCCCGCCTTCGCGAAATCAGGGATGATGCGGTCCACCGGCTTGACCATCAGGTGAACGTCGATGGGGGCGGTCACGCCGTGTTTGCGCAGCGCATCGCACACCAGCGGACCGATGGTCAGATTGGGCACGTAGTGGTTGTCCATTACGTCGAAATGGACGATATCCGCCCCCGCCGCCAGCACATTGTCCACCTCTTCGCCCAGCTTGGCGAAATCCGCCGACAGGATCGACGGCGCAATCAGTTCTCCAGCCATGTTTGTTTCTCCAGTCTCGACAGGCACCCACTGCCGGCCAGTCATCGGCAATCAAAGTTTTCCACTCTACCCCATCAACGGGGCTTTTTCAGCCATGTTTTGACAGAATGCTGAAAAATGGCGTTTTTTTCTTGGGAGACCGCCGAATCTCTGAGGAAATCAGCCGCCAAGCCGATACCGAGGGGTATGCGAGGTACAATCATACGAGTGATGGCCGCCGGCGTGGTCTGCCTCGCCTGCGGTGTGGAGGGCGCGAACCTGTCCCGGGAAGACCGCCTGCGAAACCAGATCGAACCGGCCCTGGCGCAGGACGCCATTGAACTGCGAGTGAACAACACCGCTTTTCTCGCACTCCACCGTGGCGCGGAGCGCATGAAGAGACGGGGCGCCGTCATCTTACTGCACGATATGGAAGCCAATCCGGCCACGCCCAACGTGATCCAGCCGTTGCGTCTCGGTTTGCCCCGGCATGGATGGGAAACCTTATCGCTGCAGATGCCATTGGCGGACCGGGGCGCCTGGCGGCGCGCCTATATCGCTCTCATCCCCGAGGCCCTGCCGCGCATCGACGCCGCCATCACCTGGCTGAAACAGCGCAAGGCCGAACACATCGTCCTGCTCGGTTACGGTACGGGGGCCCGCGTCGCAATCGCGTATGCCGGCGCCCGTTCAGGTGCGCCGCTGCTTGCCGTGGTCGCCATCAGCCTGGAAACAGACACCGCCGGCCTCCCGCCATCGATTCGCCGGAGGCTTCCACTGCTCGACATCTTCGCCGGGCGGGATTTGCGTGGCGTGCTTGCCACGGCCCCGTTGCGGCGCCGTGTCGCCGCGGAAAGGAAACACACGGGATTCCGTCAGATCGAAATCGCCGGTGCTGGCCCCACCTTTCGCCATTTTGACGACATGTTGCTGAGGCGAATCACCGCCTGGTTGTCGCAACAGCTCCCTCCGTAGACCAGGGCCGGCTTCAGTGCCGCCGGGCGCCGCACCGCCCGTTCTTCGCATAGACCTTCACATAGTCGATCACGTATTCAGCCGGAAAATGCGTAGAGGCATCGGGGCTTCCAGGCCAACTGCCACCCACGCCCATATTCAGGACTATATAACGGGGATCGTTTCGGGAATCCGCTGGCGTCTGCTCTCGCTTTACCTCCTTGCCATCGAAATACCAGACGATCTCGTCGGCTTGCCAGTCCATGCCATAGACATGGAAATCCTGGGATAGATCCTCGGTAGTGCGGATGGCAGTGGGGTACATTCGCCAGGCGCCCGACCCTTGTCCCCTTCCATTCGGCGGCGTCATGGTATGCACCGTGGCATACCAGACGTGCATGTCCTGCCCCAATTGCTCCATGACATCGAGTTCGGGCATCCGATGGTACCCTTTTCGATGCCATTTTGCCGCGTCCTTGGGAAGCAGCCAGAAAGCGGGCCATAACCCCTTCCCGCGTGGCAGCTTGGCGCGGATCTCGAACAACCCGTAGGTCTGGCTGAAACTCCCTTGGGTGGTGATCAGTCCCGAGGCATAGCGATATGACTTACCCGCACTGTCCTTAATGGGCTTTTGGAGCTTTCTTGCAGTGATTTTGAGCTTGCCATCTCTCACTGGCAACACGTCCAGGCCATCCCGATCGGGGTCCGCATAAAACTGAAGTTCATGGTTGATGTTTGTATCACCCCAGTAATAACGGGTGCGGTATTTTGCTGCCCCCAGTACCAGCGAGGTATCGAGTTGCGAGACGTTGAAATCATCGAAATACGTCAGACGGTAACAGTGATAGTCGAAAGGCGAAACGGCTGTCCCGCCCGACGGTGGTCGATCAACAGGCTTGCTCATCGTGTTCCTGGTGTCATCCGACCCCGAATCACCGATGAGATCCACTTTGACTGCGTCCGCGACCACATAGCTGTCCGCATTGTTACTCAGGCGAATTTCCAACGCCCCCTTTTCCAAGGGATAGTCTCCCAACAGATTGAACCGCCCTCCATCGCGGCTCTGGTCTTTTTTCACCGTCCCCAACAGCTTGCCGTTGTTATAGATCCTGTAGGGGGCATCCGAGGCCCGCCACTCCCGTCTCGCCGCCGTCCACTGCGCATGGATCTGGTAGGTGCCGGAAGCAGGCACGTCGTAACGCCATACTGCGACAGCCTGTCCTCCCCCCTTTTTGGCGTACAGGTAGTCTTTACCCTGATGGCCCGTTACGAAACTGGAGGATTGCCAGTCACCCCGTGCCGAGAATCGGCCATCACTGTTATCGATAATCGCCGCCGTCCCACACAAGGGGACCAACAACAAACCTAGTCCAACGAGTCGCGTTGTTTTTTGTTGCATACCATTGTTTCCTGTTATATCCGAAAAAATACGCGCATTTCCATGGGCCGGTCCTCGACAAACACATACGTAACAACATGCGCGACAACCCTTCGCGGGCAACCAAACACTCGCCCAAGACAAACGAAAACAACGCTGAAGAAGTGAACCCCGCGTACCCAGAGGAGACTGCGCAATGAGAAGACACCCGGGAACCGGCTGCCCAGTCACCCGTCAAATGTGGCTTTGTTGTCGTTTACCTTTAAGCAAGATACTGAAAAAACTATCCTTTTCCGCGACATGACCGGAACCGCCGCATAGTGTGGAATAAGAGTTTAATTCCCTTGGAGTTGTTTTTACAAGAAAAGTTCACATTGGCTGCCCTCTCCCCTCCCGCGCGCAACCCATTGCGCCATCGGGTGCTACAGGCCGCGCTCCCGCTTGATCCTCTCATAGGCTTTTCGAATCTCGGCAGTTTTTTGCTGCGCCATCTTCATCATCTCCTCCGGCAATCCCTTGCTGATCAACTTGTCGGGATGGTGCCGGCTCATGAGGCGGCGATAGGCCTTCTTGACCTCGGCGTCGCTGGCATCGGGGGAGAGGTTCAGGATGGCGTATGCATCATCGAGTCCCATTTTCGGAGCCTCACGTCCCGCATAGCGCCCCCTCCCGGCCCCCGCTGCACGCCGGTGCGCCTCCACCATGCGTCGCAGCTGGTCGAAAACGAACCGAGGGATACCGAGGCGTTCACAGACGTGCAGCAGGACACGTTCCTCAGCCTTGTCCATGCGGCCATCCGCGTAGGCGGCCTGAATCTGGATCTCGAGGAACATCTGGATCAGGGTGGCACGGCGGCGGCATTCGCGGCGAAACTGATCCAGCGTCTCATCGAGGGGAAAATCCGCTGCCTTGCCCTGATTAAAGAGCGCTATCGCGGCCTTGCGTTGCTCCGGGGTCAGATCCATCTCCGCCATCACCGCCTCGGCCAGGGCGATTTCCTCTGGCGAGACCCGCCCATCCGCCTTGGCCAGATGGCCCATGACAGTGAACGTGGCAGTGAAGAAAGCGGTCTGGATGCGCTCGCGATCAGCGGGGCCAGACTGTTCTATTCCAATCAACCCCTTGTCGAAGTTGTGCCCCAATGCCGCGCCCAGAAGTGCCCCGAGCGGTCCTCCCAGCATGAACCCAAAGGCCCCGCCGACCACCTTTCCCCACCACGCCATCGCCTGCTCCTATTTGCCTTTTATGTAGAGCTCATCGCTGAATGACCCAACCCACTGGGGACGCAGGCTGATCATGATGGTCATGATCCACCCATTGAGGATCGCTTCCGGTAGAAACATCAATGGGAAAAAGGGCAAAACGGTCTGCTGCAACTGGAAAAAGCTGTACACGCCGGCCACCACCAACAACGCCGTGACCAGATAGCCGGAGACCAGCGCCACCACGCCGGCGGTCAGAAAGGCGTTGGCCAGCACGTAGACAAAGAAATGTTTGGGCAGCAGGGAACGGATCAACACCAGCAACACCTGGGACAGAGTCACCGGGACCACGCCGGTGGAGAAGGCATTCAACAGGAAACCCTCCCAGCCCAGACCGCTGTTGAAGGTGACTCCCGCCAACGCCAGGCTGGAGGCGACGATACCCAGTGACCAACCGAACATCAGGGTTACCGAAGTTACACCCAGGAGGTGGAAGACAAGCCCCGGCTGCACCGAAACGCGCATGTGCCAGAGCAGGATCAACACGACGCATGCCCCCAAAAAGACGTGCAACTGCTCACTGTCACGCAATCGACGCCATGGCGCCATCCGCAATGCCTGAATCAGAATCAAGACATAAAAAATACCCGCCACCACCAGGGTGGTCGTAGAGAAATATTGTCCACCTACTTCCATCGACTGCGAATTCCTCGAATTTCGGGAGTGGAACACCCGCCAGGCTATCAGAGCCCCCATGCAAGGTAAGACCGCGGATATATCCCGCCGTTCAGGGGATCATACCGATCTTCGGTGCACGTTATGAAATGCCCGCATCAGCGTCATTGACAATCATCAGACCCACAGGTTGGGGCTTTTTCTTCCCTGTCACCCATGCCAGTGACGGGCTAGAATCACAGTATAGACAGTCTTTGTTGACCCGCTGGAGCGCTCCATGACATCGCCCAAACCGGAAGTTGGTGCTTGGTTCCAGACCCCTGAAGGTGATTTCTTCGAGGTAGTGGCCTACGACCCTGACCAGGACTCCATCGAGATCCAGTTCTATGACGGCACCGTGGAGGAATATGACGAGGAGAGCTGGGAAGAACTGGGCCTGATCACCGCCGAGCCCCCAGAGGACTGGTCCGGTTCCCTGGATGTCAGCGGCGAGGATTACGGTGTGGACCTGGACCGCCCCGCGGGCGATCTTCATGTCAACCCGCTGGATACCCTCGAAGAAGACGACTGAGGGGGATCCGGATGGCGTAGAAACAACACCCCGTCGCGCACCTCCAAGGCCACGGCCTCCAGCGCCTCGCCCACGCAAGGGCCGCGCAGGCAACGTCCATCGGCAATATCGAACAAGGCGCCATGCACCGAGCATTCGATAAAGCCACCGCTGCAGTCGAGAAACTGATGAGGCACCCATTCCAGGGCAACCCCTGTATGGGGGCAACGATTCAGATAGGCGCGCACCACGTCCCCCTTGCGCACCACGAACAAGGAAAATGGCGGTCCGCCTTCTCCGAGAGCGACCGCAAATCCGCGGCTGCCGGGATCTTCCAGTTCGTCCAGCCGGCACAATCGCTCAAGCATCGCGTCCCCTCTCCCCACCGCCAAGGCCCGCCAACCCTTCGCGGGCACAGCTCTCGCCGGCAAGGCGGCAGGCGTAATGAAGCACGTCCGCAGTGGCACGTCCCCGCGCCAGGCCGTCGATCACCGCGGCATTGAACACATCACCGGCCGCCACCGTATCCACCACCTCTTGCACCGGCCAGGCGGGCGCGAACACTACCTCCCCTCCGCGCTCCAGCGCATAGGCCCCCTGGTCTCCCCAGGCAGCGAAAACATAGCGCGCCGAAGACGACCGTTGCTGCGCGAGGAGAAAACGCCGCGCATCGTCAACGCCCTGTGACCGGGCATAGGCACGGGAAAACAACAGAACCTCCGGTCCCTGGAAAAGGGTCTCGATACCTGCTCGTGGCTTCTCCACCTCGAGGGAACAGCGTGGCGCCCCTCGTACTGCCTGGAGGCGGTCCAGCATCCGGCGTGTTTCCTCTGGCGCCCGCCCCTCGAAATGGATCCATCCGAACTCATCCAGATCGATGCGATCGAAATCCTCCGCACGATACTCTGGCAGGTCGCGATAGTGAACGATGGTCCGCGAACCCGTGGCCCGGCTCAAACATATGTATGACGTGGGCGTCTGCCCCTCCGGGTAACGCACCACATGGCAGACATCGATTCCGTGATGCTCCAAGTCGGCCAGGATAATGCGGCTCTCCCCGTCTTCCGCCAGCGTGCCCGCCCACGCCCCCCGGTGACCGAGCTGACTGAGCACGACCAGCGTATTGGTGGCATTGCCACCGCGTACCTGGCGCCTGGCAAGCGCGCGCATCTCCTCGTCCTCGAGGGGAAAACGCTCCACGCGGCTGATGACATCCAGGGCCGCAATGCCAACGGCCAGGACCCTCACGACGGCAACCCATATTTCGACATCCGCAGATGATGCCGTGCACCCGGGCGCGTGACAAGCTCAGTCGAGACGCACCAGCCGAAAGCCGACCATGCTGAAACTGTCATCGGCACTGAACGCCTCGCGATGGGCGCTGCGCATCTTCTCTGGCGGCGTATTGAAGGCCCCCCCGCGTACCATGCGCCGGCTGCAGTCCCCCGTGAGCCAGGGACCGCCATCCGCGGGCGCCCCCTCGTAGCCAGGATTGAAGCAGTCCTCGGTCCACTCCATGACATTTCCCGCCATATCGTGCAAACCGAAGGGATTGGCGGCAAGACTGCCCACGGGCGCCGCGCCTTGTTCATCCCATGGGCTGCCACAGCCGGCGCACACCGCGTGCCCGCG
>JALSTP010000115.1 GCA_026983675.1 Sedimenticola sp. | reverse complement strand
GAACAGGCTGCTTACATATTTCCTGCTCGCGCGATGGACGATATCAAGCGCGGATTTCCGCATCAACAAAATGGTCGCCGGCACTCGCCGGGCGCAACACAGCCGGCGCCGAGGAGATCGCCTAAGAGTACTGCTGCCTGCAAACGGCTAGGAGTCTTTCGGGTTTAGGTGATCGTCGCGAGCATGGTGGGAAAGCGAGGCCAGTTTTTCTCGATTTTGAGGCGCATCGTGGGCCTACGCAACGAACAATCGAGGAAAAACGGGCCGATTTCCCACCCGCGCACGACTGCATGGATGCAGGAGGTAGAGCAATGCATGGAGCAGTTGCCGAGTAGATTATTAACCCGACAGATTCCCAAACGCCCCCTATAACAGACAGATCTGCCCTCTGCATTCAAGTGTCCGAGGCATTCAATTCCGCCTGGTACGCCTCCTCTACCTGTTCGGGGGCCATCTCCACCTTCTGACTTTCCGACCTCCTCCTCGCTTCTGCGGCAATCTCTTCTTCCCGCTTGCGGCGACGTTCGAGGTGGTGCGACAGGCCCGTTCCCGCAGGTATCAAACGTCCTACGATAACATTCTCCTTGAGCCCATGGAGGTGATCCGAGAGGCCGCGTACGGCGGCCTCGGTGAGCACGCGCGTGGTTTCCTGGAAGGAGGCCGCCGAAATAAAGGATTCCGTTGCCAACGACGCCTTGGTGATGCCCAGCAACAAGGGTTGATAGAGCGCGGGCTGTTTGCCCTCTTCGAGCACGCGCTCATTCTCTTCCAGCAATGTCGTCTTCTCCACCTGTTCGCCGCGGAGAAACCGTGTGTCTCCCCCGTTGGTGACCTCCACTTTTCGCAACATCTGGCGGATGATAACCTCAATGTGCTTGTCATTGATCTTCACACCCTGCAGACGGTAGACGTCCTGAATCTCCTTGACCAAGTATTCGGCCAGTTCCGTTACGCCCTTCAGCCGCAGAATGTCATGGGGATTGAGTTCGCCATCAGAGACGATCTCGCCCTTCGCCACATGCTCACCCTCGAAGACGTTGACATGCCGCCACTTGGGTATGAGTTCCTCGTGCTGCTCCCCATCTGCATCGGTGATCACCAGCCGCTGCTTGCCTTTGGTATCTTTACCAAAACTGACGGTGCCCGTGGCCTCCGCAAGAATAGCGGGCTCCTTCGGCTTGCGGGCCTCGAAGAGATCCGCCACCCGTGGGAGACCACCCGTGATGTCGCGGGTCTTTGACGACTCCTGAGGGATCCTTGCCAGCACATCGCCCACACCCACCGCCGCACCGTCGGCGACGTTGACGATGGCGCCTGCCGGTAGATAGTAGTGGGCAGGGATATCGGTGCCGGCAATGTTGAGGTCATTACCCTCTTCGTCCTGGAGCCGGATCATTGGCCGCAGATCCTTACCCGAACTCGGGCGCTGCTTGGGGTCCATCACCACCAATGACGACAGACCCGTCTGATCATCCACCTGGCTCTGGACCGTCACGCCCTCGACAAAATCGACGAACTGGAGCTTGCCCGCCACCTCGGTGACAACGGGATGGGTATGAGGATCCCAGTTGGCGACCATCTGCCCCCCATCCACTTTTGCGCCATCACCCACCAACAGGTTCGCACCATAGGGCACCTTGTAGCGCTCGCGCTCACGGCCCACTTCGTCAACCACGATCAACTCGCCCGACCGGGACACCGCCACCAGTTTGCCGCTGGCATGTTCCACATACTTGATATTATGCAACCGGATAATGCCGGCGTTCTTCACGTCGATGCTATTGACCGCTGCCGACCTCGATGCCGCACCACCAATGTGGAAGGTGCGCATCGTGAGCTGAGTGCCTGGCTCACCGATCGACTGAGCGGCGATGACGCCCACTGATTCACCCCTGTTGACCAAATGCCCTCGGGCCAGGTCGCGGCCGTAACACATGGAACAGACGCCAACCTTGGATTTGCAGGTAATCGGTGAACGCACCCGCACCTGGTCCACACCACCCGCCTCGAGGGCCTCGATCCATTTTTCATCCAGCAGGGTGCCGGCCGCGCAGAGCACGTCGTCGCTGCCCGGCGTCAAGACATCCACCGCCACAACACGGCCAAGGATGCGCTCACCAAGGGCCTCGACCACATCGCCCCCCTCGATGATCGGCGTCATCACCAGCCCCTCCTCGGTACCGCAGTCATCCTCCAGCACCACCAGATCCTGGGCCACATCCACCAAGCGACGGGTGAGATAGCCGGAGTTGGCCGTCTTCAGCGCTGTATCGGCGAGCCCTTTTCGCGCGCCATGAGTGGATATGAAGTACTGCAACACATCGAGACCTTCGCGAAAGTTCGCCGTAATGGGGGTTTCGATGATCGAGCCGTCCGGTTTAGCCATCAGGCCACGCATGCCGGCGAGCTGCCGAATCTGCGCCGCCGAACCCCGCGCGCCCGAATCGGCCATCATGTAGATGGAGTTGAAGGAGTCCTGCTCCACCTCCTTGCCGTCTTTGTCGACCACGACTTCCTTGCCCAGCTTGCCCATCATCGCCTTGGCCACCATATCGTTGGTGTGCGACCAGATATCGACCACCTTGTTGTAGCGCTCGCCATTGGTCACCAGCCCGGAGGCATATTGGCTCTCGATGTCCTTGACCGCCTTTTCCGCCTCGGCCAGTATCTTCTCTTTCTCTTCCGGCACCGTCATGTCATTGACGCCGATGGAGACCCCGGCCCGGGTTGCAAAACGGAATCCCATGTACATGAGCTGGTCTGCGAACACCACCGTCTCCTTCAGGCCAACACCCCGATAACAGGCATTGACGAGTCCAGAGATGGTCTTCTTGTCCATAGGCCTGTTGATCTGTTCGAACGGAAGGCCATCCGGCAGGATCTCAGACAGCAGCGCGCGGCCAACGGTCGTCTCGACGCGGCGGCGGCGCTCGGTCAGTTGATTCTCCTCGTCACGCACCACGTCACGGATGCGTACGGTGACTTTCGCATGAAGCTCCACCTGCCCCGTCTCGTACGCGCGGCGCACCTCGGCCACATCGCTGAACACCATACCGCTGCCGTTTGCGTTGACCCTCTCTCGCGTCATGTAATAGAGGCCCAGGACCACGTCCTGCGACGGCACGATGATGGGGTCACCATTGGCCGGCGACAGGATATTGTTGGATGACATCATGAGGCTGCGCGCCTCGAGCTGGGCCTCGACGGACAGAGGAACATGCACCGCCATCTGGTCACCATCGAAGTCGGCATTGAAAGCCGTACAGACCAGCGGGTGCAACTGGATCGCCTTGCCCTCGATGAGCACCGGCTCAAATGCCTGGATGCCGAGACGATGCAAGGTCGGCGCACGGTTGAGCATGACGGGATGTTCGCGGATCACCTCTTCGAGGATATCCCAGACTTCCGCCTCGCCGCGCTCCACCAGCTTCTTGGCCGATTTGATGGTGGTCGCCAGGCCGCGGAATTGCAGCTTGGAGAAGATAAAAGGCTTGAACAATTCCAGGGCCATTTTTTTTGGCAGACCGCATTGGTGCAGCTTGAGGGTCGGCCCCACCACGATCACCGAACGGCCAGAGTAGTCGACACGCTTGCCCAGCAGATTCTGGCGAAAACGGCCCTGCTTGCCTTTGATCATGTCCGCCAGCGACTTGAGCGGACGCTTGTTGGTGCCGGTAATTGCACGCCCACGGCGGCCGTTGTCCAGCAATGCATCCACAGATTCCTGCAGCATCCGCTTCTCGTTGCGTACGATGATGTCCGGCGCATTGAGGTCCAATAGCCGCTTGAGGCGATTGTTGCGGTTGATCACCCGGCGATAGAGATCATTGAGATCGGAGGTGGCGAAACGGCCGCCATCCAGAGGCACCAGCGGACGCAACTCCGGAGGCAATACCGGCAATACCGTCATGACCATCCACTCGGGGCGGTTGCCCGATGCGTTGAGCGATTCCACCAGCTTGAGTCGCTTGGTCAGCTTCTTTATCTTGGTTTCCGAGTTGGTGCCATCGATCTCCTCGCGCAGCTTTTTGGTCTCGGCCTCCAGGTCGATGGTGCGCAACAGTTCGAAAACAGCCTCCGCACCCATGCGCGCGTCGAACTCGTCGCCGTTTTCCTCGATGGCCTCCAGGTATTGTTCATCCGTCAACAGCTGGCCGCGCTCCAGCGGCGTCATTCCCGGATCCACCACCACGAAGGACTCGAAATAGAGCACCCGCTCGATATCACGAAGCGTCATGTCCAACAGCAGACCAATGCGCGACGGGAGGGACTTGAGGAACCAGATGTGCGCCACTGGGCTGGCAAGTTCGATATGGCCCATGCGCTCCCGCCTCACTTTGGCCAGCGTCACCTCGACGCCACATTTCTCGCAAACCACACCGCGATGCTTGAGCCGCTTGTATTTGCCGCACAGGCATTCATAATCGCTGACCGGCCCGAAAATCTTGGCGCAGAACAGCCCGTCTCGCTCCGGCTTGAAGGTACGGTAGTTGATGGTCTCGGGCTTCTTGACTTCGCCATACGACCAGGATCGGATCATGTCCGGGGAGGTCAGACCGATGCGAATGGCATCGAATTCTTCAACCTGGCCCTGCTGCTTCACAATGTTCACTAGATCTTTCAAGATCGTCTCTCCTGCAATCGGTATCCAAAGTGCCTCACTGACCGTCCGGCGGGACGGGGCCGCACTTTAATCTTGCTCCAGTTCGATATTGATCCCCAGCGAGCGGATCTCCTTCACCAACACGTTAAAGGATTCAGGCATGCCCGCCTCCATGCGATGATCGCCGTCGACAATATTCTTGTACATGCGGGTCCGGCCATTCACATCGTCCGACTTGACCGTCAACATCTCCTGCAACGTGTACGCGGCGCCATACGCCTCCAGCGCCCACACCTCCATTTCGCCAAACCGCTGGCCGCCAAACTGGGCCTTGCCGCCCAGTGGCTGTTGGGTGACCAGGCTGTAGGGACCGGTGGACCGGGCATGCATCTTGTCATCCACAAGATGGTTCAGCTTCAACATGTACATGTAACCGACGGTGACCGGACGCTCGAAGGACTCACCCGTACGTCCATCGTAGAGAACGGTCTGCCCACTGTCCGGATAGTCCGCCAATTTCAGCATCGCCTTGATCTCGGCCTCTGTCGCGCCATCGAAGACAGGGGTCGCGGTCGGCACGCCGTTGGTGAGATTCTTCGCCAACTCGATGATTTCCTCATCACTGAAGCTCTTGAGGTCCTCCTTGCGGCCGCTGGTGTTGTAGACCTTGTCGAGAAACTTGCGCAGTTCGGCCACCTTGGCCTGCGCCTCCAGCATCTCGCCGATCTTGCGACCCACGCCCTTGGCGGCCCAACCAAGATGCGTCTCCAGTACCTGTCCCACATTCATCCGGGATGGCACGCCCAGAGGGTTGAGGACGATATCCACCGGCTCGCCATGCTCATCGAAGGGCATGTCCTCCACTGGCACGATCATGGAAATGACACCTTTGTTACCATGGCGTCCGGCCATCTTGTCACCTGGCTGAACCCGCCGTTTGACTGCGACATAGACCTTGACCATCTTGAGTACCCCGGGGGCAAGATCGTCACCCGTTGTCAGCTTGCGCTTCTTCTCCTCGAACTTTGCGCGAAAATCCTCCCGCTGCTGTTTGATCTGTTCGGCGATGGCCTCCAGCTGCTTGGCTGCATCTTCATTGCGCAAACGGATCTCCAGCCACTTGTCACGCTCCAATTCCGACAGATACTTCTTTGTGATCTTGGCCCCGGCTGCGAGTTTGTTGGGACCGCCGTCCGCTACCTTGCCCAGCAGCATCTTCTCCACCCGACCGAAGGTGTCTTCCTCCATGATGCGCAATTGATCATTCAGGTCCTTGCGCACCCGGTCCAGCTCCATTTCCTCGATCTGCAGGGCGCGGGCATCCTTCTCGACGCCGTCACGTGTAAAGACCTGCACATCGATCACCGTGCCCGCCATGCCGGAGGAGACGCGCAGGGAGCTATCCTTCACATCCGCTGCCTTCTCGCCAAAGATGGCCCGCAACAATTTCTCCTCGGGAGTCAACTGAGTCTCACCCTTCGGCGTCACCTTGCCAACAAGGATATCACCCTCCTTGACCTCCGCGCCGATGTAGACGATGCCGGATTCATCCAGCTTGGCAAGCGCCGCCTCACCCACGTTGGGAATATCGCCACTGATCTCTTCCGGCCCTAGCTTGGTATCGCGAGCCATACAAGTCAGTTCTTCGATATGAATAGTGGTAAAACGGTCCTCCTCCACCACCTTTTCGGAGATGAGGATGGAGTCCTCGAAGTTGTAGCCATTCCACGGCATGAAGGCCACCCGCAGGTTCTGCCCCAAGGCCAGTTCCCCCATATCGGTGGAAGGACCGTCCGCCAGCACGTCACCCCGTTGGATCTGGTCCCCAGGATTGACCAGCGGCCGCTGGTTGATGCAGGTATTCTGATTGGAGCGGGTGTACTTGGTCAGATTGTAGATATCGACGCCTGGCTCGCCGGCCTCAGTCTCATCATCATTGACCCGTACCACGATACGCGCGGCATCGACGGAGTCCACGATACCTCCACGCCGGGCCACCACCGTCACACCGGAGTCAACCGCCACGCTACGCTCCATGCCCGTGCCCACCAGTGGCTTCTCGGCGCGCAACGTCGGTACTGCCTGGCGCTGCATGTTGGAGCCCATGAGGGCGCGATTGGCGTCATCGTGCTCCAGGAAGGGAATCAAACTGGCTGCCACCGAGACGATCTGCTTCGGCGATACGTCGATGTAATCGATCTTGTCCGGCGTATAGAGCGAGAACTCGTTCTGATGTCGGCAGGAGACCAGTTCGTCCGTCAACTTGCCGTCCTTATCCACTGTGGCATTGGCCTGAGCAATGACGAAGCGCCCCTCCTCGATCGCAGAGAGGTAGTCGATCTGGTCGGCCACCTTGCCATCCACCACCTTGCGGTAGGGCGTCTCCAGGAAGCCATAGCGATTGGTGCGCGCGTAGACGGCCAGTGAGTTGATCAGTCCGATGTTCGGCCCTTCCGGTGTCTCAATCGGACACACGCGGCCATAGTGTGTCGGGTGTACGTCGCGCACCTCGAAACCCGCACGCTCCCGCGCCAGACCACCCGGCCCCAGCGCCGAGACGCGGCGTTTGTGCGTGACCTCCGACAGCGGATTGTTCTGGTCCATGAACTGGGAAAGCTGACTGGAACCGAAAAACTCCTTGATCGCCGCCGACACCGGCTTGGCGTTGATCATTTCCTGCGGCATCAGACCCTCGGACTCGGCCAGGGTCAGACGCTCCTTGACCGCACGCTCGACACGCACCAGTCCAACCCGAAACTGATTTTCCGCCATCTCCCCTACACAGCGGATCCGCCGGTTGCCGAGATGGTCGATATCGTCCACCACGCCATGGCCGTTGCGGATATTGATCAGCTCCTTCAATACATCGATGATGTCTTCCTTGGAGAGCACACCCTCGCCCTCTTCAGTATCGCGGCCCAGACGACGGTTGAACTTCATCCGGCCCACCGCGGACAGGTCGTACCGTTCGGGAGTGAAGAAGAGATTGTTGAACAAATTCTGCGCGGCCTCCTTGGTAGGCGGTTCGCCCGGCCGCATCATCCGGTAGATCTCCACCTTTGCCTCGAGTTCGCTGCTGGTCGAATCGATGCGCAATGTAGTGGAGATGAACGGCCCCTGGTCGAGGTCGTTGGTAAACAACGTTTCGATCTGTTTGACGCCCTTTTCAACAAGGGTGTCGATCAATTCCTCTGTAATCTCGGTATTGGCCTCCGCCAATACCTCACCCGTCTCCTTGTCCACCAGTGCATGGGCCAGTGTTTTGCCCACCAGATACTCTCGGGGTACATCCAGTTTCTTGATGCCCGCCTTTTCCAACGCCCCTATATGGCGTTGGGTCACCCGGCGTCCGGCTTCGACAAGCACCTCTTTCTTGACAGTGATGTCAAAATTGACCTGTTCACCCCGCAGACGCTCCGGCACCAAGGTCAGCTTGATGCCGTTCTTGTTGAGCGAGAAGGTGTCGGTCTCGAAAAACATATCGAGAATCTGCTCGGTATCATAGCCAAGGGCCCGGAGCAGAATGGTCGCCGGCAGCTTGCGGCGGCGGTCGATACGCACAAAGACGTTGTCTTTCGGGTCGAATTCGAAATCGAGCCATGAACCGCGGTAAGGGATCACCCTGGCCGAAAACAACAGTTTCCCCGAGGAGTGGGTCTTGCCCTTGTCGTGATCGAAGAAGACCCCAGGAGAACGGTGCAGTTGGGACACGATGACCCGCTCGGTGCCATTGATAACGAAAGTACCGTTGTCCGTCATCAACGGCAGTTCGCCCATATAGACTTCCTGCTCCTTGATGTCTTTCACCACCTTGGCGCCTGCCGGGGCATCCTTGTCGTAAATGACCAACCGGACGAGCACCCGCAGGGGGGCTGCATAGGTCGCGCCGCGCAACTGGCATTCACGGACATCGAAGCCCGGCTCACCAAGCCGGTAACTCACATATTCCAGGACGGCGTTACCGGAATAACTGCTGATGGGAAATACGGACTTGAACGCGGCATGCAGCCCCACTTCCTGCAACTCGGCAGGGGTCTTATCAGCCTGTAGAAAGTTACGATAGGAATCGATCTGTGTCGCCAACAGGAAAGGTACTTCCAGAATACTTTGGCGTTTTCCGAAATCTTTGCGAATACGCTTTTTCTCGGTAAAAGAGTAGGCCATGCTGCCGTCCCTCGGTATTATAAAGGCGTTACCGGATCATCGAATGATCCCAAAAAATCATTGTGGGGCCGTATATCAAGAGCGTTGGGGCATTGGGCCGGTCATTTTGCCATCCCAACCATCCAACACTCTATTTTCGAACGTGGTCCTTCCGCATGCCGACCCCGGGCCTCTTCCTGGCTTCATGCAAACGGGAAAAGGCCGGCGACACGATGGCCACCAGCCTGCTTTCCCGCGTTGGATTTGCTGTTACGCAAGACCGGGATTATTTGATCTCGACGCTGGCGCCAGCTTCTTCCAACTGCTTCTTCGCTTCTTCCGCTTCCTCTTTGGAAACGGCTTCCTTGATGGTGGTGGGCGTCCCTTCAACGGCTTCCTTCGCCTCTTTCAGACCCAGCCCGGTCAGGCCGCGCACGGCTTTGATTACCGCCACCTTGTTGCCCTCGAAACCGGTCAGAACCACGTCGAACTCGGTCTTTTCCTCAGCAGCGGCACCTTCGCCACCCCCGCCAGCTGCCGGCACAGCCGCTACGGCCGCCGCCGCTGAAACGCCAAACTTCTCTTCCATATCGGAGATCAGTTCGACAACCTCCATTACCGTCATGTTACTGATCGCTTCAAGGATATCTTCTTTGGAAACCGCCATTTTATCAAACTCCTGGATTCTTAAAATTTAGTATGCGTTGGATTCGGACAAGATCCGAGCCCGTCGACTCAAGCCGCGTCTTTGGCATCGCGAATGGCCGCCACGGTGCGAACCAACTTGCCGGGCACTTCGTTGACGGTGCGAGCAAGTTTCTCGACCGGGGCCTTCATTACAGCCATGAGCATACTGATCGCCTGATCGTAGGTGGGCATCTTGGCCAGGGTCTCGACATCGCCAGGCTCTAGCAACTTACCCCCAAGGGCCACCATCTTGACGATCAGGGCATCATGCCCTTTCGAGAAATCGTTGATCACCCTCGCTGCCGCCCCGGGGTCTTCCTGCGAAAACGCCAGCAGCAGCGGACCCACGAAACCGTCCTGCATGCAGGAAAAACCGGTTCCCTCCACCGCACGACGCGCAAGCGTGTTCTTGACGACGCGGAGGTATACGCCGGATGCTCGGGCTTGCGCCCGAAGTTCCGTCATTTCCTCCACCGTCAGACCACGGTATTCCGCAGCGATGGCCGAATGGGCGTTGGATGCAATTTCAGCGACTTCAGCGACGATAGCCTGCTTTTGTGCAAGACTGAGCGCCATTGTCGTCATCTCCTGATTACGGCGGAATGGTTTCAACCATTCCAGTGATTGAAAAACCGGTCAGTCAGACCGATCGGTTAACGAGCACCGTCATCAGGACTGGATACCTGATTCGGGGGCACGCCTGCGCAGGCCCCGATGGAATTAAGCACCGAAGTGCGCCTGCGGTCTTTGACGCACGCCAGCCCGAGGGTTGGCGTCCCAAAGATTCTTTGTGATCGCCTTAAAGCGACCCTTGATCGACAGTCAGGCCCGGCCCCATCGTGCTGGAGACCGTCACCTTCTTCATGTATACCCCTTTAGCGGCGCTTGGCTTGGCCTTGTTCAGGTCGGCCAACAGCGCCTGTAGATTTTCTCGTAGGGCCTCTGGAGGAAAATCCACTTTACCCAAGGGACAGTGGATGATGCCCGCCTTGTCGGTGCGATAGCGCACCTGCCCGGCCTTCGCATTTTTGACCGCTTCGGCAACATTGGGAGTCACGGTCCCGACCTTCGGATTCGGCATCAACCCGCGCGGCCCGAGGATCTGTCCGAGCTGGCCCACGACGCGCATCGCGTCGGGAGAAGCAATGACCACATCGAAATCGAGATTACCGGCCTTGACCTGCTCGGCGAGATCTTCAAGGCCCACCACGTCGGCCCCCGCCTCCTTGGCCGCCTCGACATTCGGTCCCTGGGTGAACACTGCGACACGCACGGCTTTTCCGGTTCCGTTTGGCAAGACGGTGGAACCACGCACGACCTGATCCGATTTGCGCGGATCCACACCGAGGTTGACAGCCACATCCACCGACTCGTTGAATTTGACCGTCGACAACGCCTTCAACAGTGAAAAGGCCTCCTCGGCCGGATAAAGCTTTGTGGCATCCACCTTGTCACGGATCATCTTTGCTCTTTTGGTGAGTTTGGCCATGTGTCTACACCCCTTCCACATCGAGCCCCATGGACCGGGCGCTGCCCGCGATCGTACGCACAGCGGCATCCAGGTCAGCGGCGGTCAGATCGGGCATCTTGGCGTTGGCAATCTCCTCGAGTTGCTCACGTGTCACCTTGCCCACCTTTTGCGTGTTGGGCGTACCACTGCCCTTGGGCACACCCGCCGCCTTTTTCAGCAGAACGGCCGCAGGCGGCGTTTTGGTGATAAAGGTAAAGCTTCGATCGGCGTATACAGTGATCACTACCGGAATCGGCAGGCCCTTTTCCATATTCTGTGTCTTGGCGTTGAACGCCTTGCAGAACTCCATGATCTGCACACCGTGCTGACCGAGCGCCGGCCCCACCGGAGGGCTGGGATTGGCCTCACCCGCAGGAACCTGCAGCTTGATGTAAGCTGATATCTTTTTTGCCATGAATACCTCACTGCGGGTGCAAGCGCCACGGACTGCACCATGGCTCCCCGTCGTTGGTTACTGAAAACTGTTTGACCGGCAACCCTGTACCGGGCTACGCCTTTTCCACCTGCCCGAACTCCAGATCCACCGGCGTCGAACGGCCGAAGATCAACACCGACACCTTGAGCCGGCTCTTCTCGTAGTCAACCTCCTCCACGACCCCCGTAAAGTCGTTGAACGGTCCGTCGATTACCCGCACAACTTCACCCGGCTCGAACAGCACCTTCGGCCGGGGCTTCTCAACCCCTTCCTGGACCCGCTGCAGAATCGCCTCGGCTTCGCGCTCCGAAATAGGCGCGGGACGATCACCCGTTCCGCCGATAAACCCCATCACCTTGGGCACATCCTTGACCAGATGCCAAGTATCGTCATCCATCTCCATCTGCACCAGTACATAGCCTGGAAAGAACTTGCGCTCGCTCTTACGCTGCTGCCCGCCACGCATCTCGACCACCTCTTCGGTAGGCACGAGTATCTCGCCGAACTTGTCCTCCATTCCATAACGCTTGACCCGTTCCTCAAGGGAGCGCTTTACCTGCGCCTCGAAACCGGAATAGGCATGCACCACATACCAGCGTTTAGCCATGCTCAGCCTCCATGCCCGGTCAGCGCCCGAACGATGGTCATTAAGATCATATCAAACAGCCAGAGTACGATACTCATCACCAAAACCATGGCGAAAACCACCAACGTCGTCTGGATCGTCTCCTGTCGGGAAGGCCAGACGACCTTACGCACCTCCACCTTGGAACCGGCAAAAAAATCCCAGATTCTGCGGCCTGGCGCCGTAACCAGAGCAATTGCGGCGGCGGCGCCCACAACCACCAGCAACCCCAATACCCTGAAGAGGAGAGAGTAGGCTTCGAAGTAATAGAACCCGACGATGCCTGCAACGATCAATGCGACGGCCAGGCCCAGCTTCACCGTATCCAGACCTGATGATTCGACTTCCGCTTTTGCGTTCATACCGCCCTGTGCCTGGAGAAAAATTTCAACTACCTGTTGCCTTGCCAATATTGGCAGGCCAGGAGGGACTCGAACCCCCAACCTGCGGTTTTGGAGACCGCTGCTCTACCAGTTGAGCTACTGGCCTAAAACTGCTGCAGGAGCGAACCCAGATTTCAAACCCCACTTCCTGGCTGAATCTGGCGTCACGCCCCTGCCCACGTGCGAGGATACCGGGCTACTCTATGATCTTGCTCACCACGCCGGCGCCCACGGTGCGCCCACCTTCCCGGATCGCAAAACGCAACCCCTCTTCCATCGCGATCGGCGCAATCAGCTTCACCGTCATCTTGACGTTGTCTCCAG
>JALSTP010000114.1 GCA_026983675.1 Sedimenticola sp. | reverse complement strand
GTACCAACTGCAATGGCTTCTCCGGGGCATCACCCCCATCGGCATAGCCGGCGACAAAGTGTCCCTCGATCGCGTTGAGCACATGTCGCAGGTTCTCGGCATAGGGGCCGTAGGGCGCCTTCTTGTAGCGAAGCCGCAGTGGCTCGCCCGCCTCCTGCATGAAGTACATCAGTTTGTGCAGTTCCAGCAGGGTAATGAAAGGGTCCAACAAACCGCGGAGGTAACGGTCCATAAGCGGCACGATGGAAGATGCCTCGAATGTCCCAGATTTCTCATCTTCAAGTCTCATGTCCTGGCCCTTGCTCTTGCACGTGCGCGCTCTTGCAAGCGGGCCCGAATCCGGGCATAGAGTTGCGCCTGAGCATTCTCATCATCATCGAGCACCACGGCCAAGGCATACGGCTCCGGTGTCTCCCTCACCGTGGACCATGGAGAATCCTGCCGGGTGACGACGACAAAGACGTTTTGATCCTCCGCCAGACGGCCACGGAAATCCCAGCGGGATACCTGCAATGTGCCATTCTTGCGTGCGTTGTTGGAAATCCACCGGTTTGTCGATCGTTCGCCCATTCCCTCTTCACGATTCCGTCGAAAGGCTGCTTCCACCTCATCCAGATTGCGGGCGGTCACGAGGGTGAACCAGAGCCGAGTCATACGGTAGTCAAGCCGGGTGGTGCGCACTTCTGGTGTATAGGCCAGAGCGACACTGATGTAGCGCGTTCTTCGTCTACCGGACCAGAATTCATCAGGTATCGGTAGTTCATAGAACTGACACCGGTCATTTTCGATCCGGTCTTCCGCATAGAGCGTCACCACGTTGTCCAGCGACTCGAACAGCGCCGTATCGTCTGTCAGGCCATAACCATAGAGCCTGAGCAGTCGCTGTTTCTTTTCTCGGTCTTCCAGTGTTTGAAACAAATGGTCACTACTGGCAGGCCATCTCGAATGTGCTCCGACCAGCGCCCGCAGCAGGTTGTGAGAGGCATTTGGTAGTTGCCCCAAGAGTCGGGCGGCCCGGTGCGCCACCTTCGGGGCGGCGTAGCTGGTACCGATATCCTCGGCGAATGGATGCCCTGTGGCAAATCCACCACTCAGGGAAAGGACGCCAAGGCCACGATGACGCACACGGCCACCCGACCGCATGACAACCAGATTTCCCGCTTCTTCCACCACATCCGGTTTGATGGCCTGGTTGATGGAAGGCCCGCAGCGGGTCAGCGGGAAAGGCTGATTCTCGACAGCTATGGGAATGTCATCGATACGTTCTGGATAACGCTGTGCATCCCTTGTGGCCGTCATGCGCGCAATACCCCCTACCGTCAATGCATTGAGCGCAGTGGCCGGATCGAGCAACCGCGATGACTCGTCGAGAAGGTAGTCCGGAAAAGCCTCGCGTGGATTGTCGGGCAGATTGTGGATTGGGAGATTTCCGGTGGGCACCACGAACAACACACCCAATTCCCGGCTGAGACGGTCGAGCGTATAGGCCAGCCCGCGCACATGACGGCCATCGTACACCTTGTTCAGATCGCCATAACTCAGGTTGAAGACGCGGCAGCCATACTGTTCATGAAAGCTGCGCACGGCCTCTTCGACCGCGTTCTCCACGAAGCGCGTCTGGTCGGTGCCGTCATCCTCGAACACCTTGCCGGAGATCAAGGTCAGTTCGGGCGTGAGACGGCCGGTGCGCAATTGATCCGCCACGTCGCCATACACGGCCAACCCGGCCACGAAGGTGCCATGCCAGGGGTCATTGTCCTGGGCATGTCGGTGAGGCGGCAAGAAGCCCTGCGCATCACCCACAGCCGGTTGCAAAAGGGGATGATTGGCGGTGATCCCTGAGTCCAGAACGGCAATATGTGGGGCGTTCTTGCCGGGAGGGATTGGGTCAGGAAGCGTGTCGATGTCCGTGGTCAGCAGTTGAACGCTTACCCCGGCACGGGCCGGGAGATCGACCATCCGCACATCACGATGCCGCAAAAGCATTCTTTCAGCAAATTGCCTGCCGCAGCGCAACCTAAACATCAACAAGGAGGGCTGGAGCACCCTGTCCGTTATGCTGATCCCCTGTTCTTCCAACATTCTGGCGAAAGCCTTGGCCATCGCCTCTCTTCTGTCGGGGCGTTCCTCGGGCCAGAGCTCAACATCGAGCAAGAAGGTTTCTCCGTTTGGCCACCCGAACTGCCGCAGTGCCGGCCCCATGCGATCTTCAGCCGTCCAGTGGTCGAAGGCTTCCAGTGCGTAAAACAATTGCGCCCGTGTCGCCGTTCCGTCTCTTGTCAGTGAAGTGAGGCGGCTTTCGACCTCACGCACCGCCTGTTCATCCATGAACGCCAGCAATATATGCTGATCTTCCTGGCTCACCAGTTCCACGCCGGGTATGGCTTCCAGTTCGGGAATCCGCTCACCCTCCCGAATCCGGACTTTGAGCAGCAGACGTTCGTCGTAGCCACCGATCTCTTCCTTCCGCGCCCGTTGCCGGGCCTCGGAAAAGCGTTGGCCCATTTGCTGCCCAAACTGCTTCGGGTCAGGCGGTGTGAAACCTGGCCTGGGATCTCGTCGGCGGTGGCGGTCGGTCAGGGGCGTTTCGCGACTGAACCGGAGGTGTTCATAAGGCATCGTTCACTCATCCCTGTGATGGCTTGCCATTGTATTCCCGGGACAAGGCCGCCTTGAGGTCGCTCAGTTCGAGGAATTCCCGCCCCGAGAGAATCATTTGTTTCACCGCGCGGCGCAGCACCCGTTCGATGTCCGCGTGGGACAATCCCTTGAACAGACTGGCAGTCTTGCTGCATTCCACATCGAAATTGCGT
>JALSTP010000113.1 GCA_026983675.1 Sedimenticola sp. | reverse complement strand
AGCCCAAGCCCAAGCCCAAGCCCAAGCCCAAGCCAAAGCCAAAGCCAAAGCCAAAGCCAAAGCCAAAGCCAAAGCCAAAAAAGCATCGTCCCGAGGCACAGCCCAAGTCAACACCGGCGCCGCAACCCACGCTGGCCCCGACGCATTTGCGACCTTCCACCAAGGCGCCGCAGGCACTCCCAGTTCCTGCACCCGCAAAAAAACCCATGATCGACAAGGCACAGATCAGAAGCCGCTACATCGCCCGCCTGATCGCCCACATCGATGCCCACAAATTCTATCCGACACCCGCGCGCAGACACGGCATCGAGGGCACTGTCCATCTCTCCTTCACGCTGCTCAAAGATGGACGAATCGCCCATCTGAAGATCAGCGACGGCCACCGGCTCCTGAGGAAGGCTGCCCGCCGGGCCATGAACCGGTCGCGTCCTCTCCCCACGCCTCCCGATACACTGGATCCTCCGATGCGCATACGTTTCGGTATGGAATACAAGTTGAAATAACTGGGGATCACTCCGCAGATCCCGAAAAGCGAAAAGGGCTGTTTCATGTGGACAACGGCTAAAGAGTCCCTCTTTTCGTCATGGTGGCGGAATGGGAAGTCTTATTATTAACCCGGCAACAATATATATCACATCGGGACCGGGGGATGGCCGTCCAGTCCGGTCAGAGAGGACGGGAGAGATCGAGGGTCGTGCCTATCCCTTTTCCCTGCGCTCCCGTTCGAGGCGGATCATCTCGCTCTGACGCGCGAGGATATGACGAACAAGCGCATCCCGATCGCAGCTTCGGATATGGGTGAATTTGATTCTCAGCAGGTAAGGGTAGTCTCCAGCTTCCTCGGTCGGCTTGCAATCGATCACCTCGCCATAGGCTACGATGCCGGTAAAGGTGTCGTCCAGGAGGATCTTTATCTCCACGCTGACCCCTGATGCGAGGGTTTCTCTGCTGTGCATCGCCAGGCCACCGCCACTGAGGTTGACCGGCTGTGCCGGCAGTGCCGACAGATCCGATTCGCTGGCCAGAAAGACCCGCCCCAAAAGATCGATCTTCTTGTCCAGCGACTTGAGGTAGGCCGCCACATCCGGCTGAGTCTGCTCGATGCGACGCATGTTGGCATTGAGCTGTTGGCCGATGGCGCACAGGTTTGCCATCACAGAAAAGGCGTTCGCCTCACCTGCCTGGAGCCGCTTGGCCAGTTCCGGCACCGATTCCTTGTCCACCACCCGATAGCTCAGGTGGAGGGAATCGTCGATGCGAAAGTATTCCCGCCGGTCCTTATCGATATCCATGATGTCGTTTTGTCCTCTCGCCATGCTCTTCTCTCCAGGCTCAGCCTTTCTTCGACCCGTCGATAGTGATCACTTTTCCGCCCTCCTGGTCCTGCTCACCACGCAGCAGGATCAACTCGACACGGCGGTTCTTGGCCCGATTCTCCGGACTGTCATTCGGCACCAACGGCTGCGAGTCGGCGTGCCCTTCCACCAACACCCGGCCCGGGTCGATTTCGGGATTGCTCAGCAACGCATGCACCACGGTGACGGCACGTGCCGCCGACAGTTCCCAGTTGGACCGGAATCTTTTGGTGGAGATGGGGATGTCGTCGGTGTGCCCCGCAACGATGATCTTTCCGGTCGTCTTGGCCACCGTTTTGCTGATCCGGTGCATGACATCGAAGAAACCCGGATCGAGCTGGGCGCTGCCTGACGGAAACGACCCTTTCTCCTGGATGCGGATGATGATCTTTGTGTTTTGGGTCTCGATGTTGAGCAGACCCTCATCGATCTCCTTGGCAAGCGCCTCGCGCAGCTCCTCCGCTTCCTGTTGCACCTGTTGTTTTATCTTCTCTGCGACGGCATCCATGACCTTGTCGTTGATCTCCAGATCCTGCTGGGTCTCGTCAGTCGTCTGTTGCCGGATATCATCGGTCGGCGACGGCTCTGTGATCGAGGGGCTGAATTCCTGTTTCACTACGCTGACGCCCTTGACGATCTCATTGGCGGGAACCTCGCGCTGGACGCCAAAGGCGTCTTTCATCGACTCCGCCATCTTCTTGAAGCGGACGGCGTCGATCTCGGCAAAGGAGAGCAGTAGCACGAAGAAACACATCAGCAACGACATCAGATCAGCAAATGTCGCCAGCCATGCGGGCAATCCGTCTTCACATTGTGGACAATCGTCGCTCATGAGTCGTCGCGTCAACCCTCTCCATCACCATTAGAACGCTTGTTCGCGGGCAGGTAGGTGGATAGCAGCTGTTCCAGCACCCGCGGATTCATGCCTTCCTGGATGCCGGCAATGGTTTCCAGGATCAATGACTTGTTGGTCTTCTCCAATTCGCTGGCGCGCGCCAGTTTGTCAGCGATTGGCTGGGCGAAGGCATTTGCAATGACGGCGCCGTACAGCGTGGTCAGCAACGCCACCGCCATGGCCGGACCAATGCTCGCCGGATCGGACATGTTGGCCAGCATCTGCACCAGACCCACCAGGGTGCCGATCATGCCCATGGCCGGGGCCATCACGGCCATATTCTTGAACATGCGCTGCCCCACTTCATGCCGTTGGATGGTAAGATTAATGTCTTTGGTCAACATCTTCTCCACCAGCGCGGGATCATGGCCGTCCACGCACAGGCCAATGCCCTGTTTCATGAAGTCGTTGCTGATCTCCTGCCCTTCCAACGCCAGCAGACCGTTCTTGCGGGCCACGTCCGCGAGTTGCACGGCCTCCTCGATGAGCTTCTGGGGATCATCGGTCTTATAGAAGAAGGCCTTCATGCCCATTTTGAAAGACCCCAGAAAATCCTTCAGCGAGACCTGCATAAGCGTCACCATGAAGGTTCCCCCCACGACGATGAGGAGAGAAGGTATGTTGACGAACAGCATCACATCGCCACCCGTGGCGATAGCGCCGATGATGATACCGAAGCCGCCCAACAATCCGATGAGTGTGGCTATATCCACCCGCTAGACTCCCCTTGAATCCGATAATTCCGTGTAAGATATGCATTCTCGTGGAAACATGCTGTAGTAACTATCGGAAACAAATTCGCAAACTTTAGGACTGACGCCGTGCCCGAAACGCCCAGAACCATCCTCATTACCGGCTGCTCCAGCGGGATCGGCCTCTGTGTGGCGCAAGGGCTGAAGGCACGCGGTCATCGGGTCTTCGCGACGGCACGCAGACCGGAAGACGTGGGCATGCTGGAGAAGGAGGGATTTGAGGCATTTCCGCTCGACCTGACGTGCAGCACCAGTATCCAACAAACCGTCGAGCAGGTGATGTCCGCCACCGAAGGCCGCCTCTATGCCCTGTTCAACAATGGCGCCTATGGGCAGGTCGGCGCGGTGGAGGATCTGTCCCGCGACGCGCTGCGCGCCCAATTCGAAACCAATCTGTTCGGCTGGCACGAGCTGACCTGCGCCGTGTTGCCGGCGATGCGGCGTCAGGGTGAAGGACGCATCATCCAGAATTCGTCGGTACTCGGCTTCGTAGCGATGGCCTACCGTGGGGCCTACAATGCAAGCAAATTTGCGCTGGAAGGGTTGACCGACACCCTGAGGCTGGAACTGCGCGGTACCCACATCCATGTCAGCCTGATCGAACCGGGCCCCATCGAAAGCCGCTTCCGCGCCAACGCCTACCTGATGTTCAAGAAGCACATCGATCCTTCGGCAAGCCCGCACCGCGCTCAATACAAGGCCATGGAAGCGCGCCTTACCAAGAAGGGGCCTGTCGTGCCCTTCACCCTGCCGCCGGAAGCGGTACTGAAGCGGGTGATCCACGCCTTGGAGAGCCCCCGGCCGAAAGCGCGCTATTACGTGACCTTCCCCACCTACCTTTTCGGCACCTTGAAACGCCTGTTGTCCACCCGCATGTTGGACCGGGTGTTGCTAAAGACATCCGGCGGCGGAAGCCGGTAACAAGGCACGTCTGTCAACACAACGGAGGTTTTCCGACCATGCAAATCAAACACGTCCTTCTCACTCTACCGCTGCTGCTTCTCACAGCCTGCTCCCAGGAGCAGCAGAACCGTCTCTCCCGAATCGGCATCTCCTGGCTGGAGGGCGACTACAAGGTGACCTTTACGGAGGGAAACTTCCAGAAGACATGGACAGTCAAGGATGGCAAAGTCACCTCGGAGCCCGCCAAAGGTTACTATTTCTTTTGGGCCCAGGAAAACGGCAAGAAATTCTATGTGCAGACACCGATTGCCCGCACCTACATCGAAGAGATCAAATAGACGCCGCCAGATCTTTCACCCACAGGGGATTGCAGGGGGTGAACGTCCAACGCGGTCGCCACCAGCCCCTCTTCCTCACCGAACCGAGGGTCTGATGGCCACGCCTGCCGTGTAAGAAACCCAAGACTCCTTCAAGACAGCCATATCGATCTACAGCGAAAAGCGGAATCAACGGTTTTTCAACAGATCCCTGATCTCCGTCAGCAGCACCTCCTCCTTCGGCGGCTCCGGCGGTGTCTCAGGTGCGGCTTCTTCTTCACGTTTCAGCGAGTTGATCCCCTTGACCATCAGAAACACTGCAAAGGCGACGATGATGAAATCGATCACAGTCTGGATGAACTTGCCGTAGTTGAGCTTCACCGCCGGCGTGTCCCCCACCGCGGCCTTGAGGGTGATCGCCAGGTCGGAGAAATCCACCCCGCCCATGAGCACCCCAATAGGCGGCATCACCACATCCGCCACCAGGGAAGAGATGATCTTCCCGAATGCAGCACCCACGATGATACCGACAGCCATATCGACCGCATTGCCCTTGACAGCAAATTCTTTAAACTCCTGCAACATCCCCATAACGGTTTCCTCCGGTTTGCAGACCCCGCCACCATGCCGGGGCCATCCACCCCTCAAAATATAAGGGAAACACAAAAACCTCTACAATCAAAATGTTAAATTATTATACTTATATTATACCTTAAACATGCTCCACCAATACCTCCCGTATCACCTCCGCATAGCCTTGCAATGATGCTTTCAAGCCGGCTCGATCCGCTTGTTCAACGATCCTCGCCAGCCTCTCTCCCACGTCCGGCGCCCGCTTCATCAGCCTGCGGGCATGGTGCGCGTGGCAGGCATGAAGATACTCATGCGGCGACCACGTGCCCATGATGGCGCGATCACTGGCCGCCGCCACAAGATGCCGCCAGGCGGCGTAGAGATACACGCGGTCCACAAAGCCCTCCCGCGCCCCCTCATTTTCGAGAACCCGCTCATCTTCCAGGGGTAGAAACGGAAATGCGTGGCGCAAGGCATGCACAAAGAGACCACTCCCCTGTCCTATGACACGGCCGTCCATATCGTGGATTGTCGTGTCTATCTTCCCGCAACTGGGCGACCGAGACTTGAGGATAAAGCCGGCCACATCCAGCCGGGCAATGATCTTGCTGCTGAACCGCTCCAGATCGACTGTGACATCCAACCCACCCTCATCGACCCCCAACGCCCGCAGACGCCCCTCCACCCTCACCAGCCGAACCGCCGGACGAGGTACGCCCAGTCCTGCATCTGCTTCCGGACATAGGGGCCGAAGATCAAAAGACTCCGCCAGGCGTTCCGCAACGGTGGCATTGTATTTATCCGCCCCGTCATAACGTACCGGCTCACCCATCAGGCACGCACTGACACCGACCCGGGGTTTCGATATCGAACCACTGCTCAAATCAAAAAAGGGGCCTTCCCCCTTTGCAGGCGAAGACCCTGACATCATCCCGTGCTCTCCTAAATATTAACCCGGCAACAATATATATCGCCTTCAGGACTTCAGGCAGGCGCCGGAAAAAGGCGCAGTGCGCAGGCAAGGGTCATTCCCTTGCCAAGGTCGCTCCAGTGCATCCATGCACTCGTGACACTTGGACATCCTGTCCAGCGCGCTGGAACGCAGGTCCGGTGCCTGCCTGAAGCCCCTAACCCTATGATATTCAAAGACAGGCCGCGACTGAATACGATATAGATTGTTGCCGGGATAATAATAAAAGCTACCTAATCCACGACCGGTTGCGCCGCCTTGATCTCATCGGTCACTTCATCCTCAAATTTACTGAAGTTTTCCTGGAACATGCCCGCCAGTTTGCGCGCCTGGGCATCGTAGGCCACCGGATCTCTCCAACTCCCGCGGGGATCGAGGATATCGGCCGGTACGCCGGGACAACTCTCCGGCACTTCGAGGCCAAAGACGGGATGCCGCCGCGTCGGGACATCATCCAGTTTGCCGTCCAGCACGGCATTGACCATGGCGCGCGTATGAGGGATGTCGATACGCTCACCCTCGCCATACGGGCCGCCAATCCATCCCGTATTGATCAACCAGACGGAGGCGCCATGCCGCTGAATCTTCTCGCCCAGGAGCTTGGCGTAGCGTTGGGGGTGCAATGGCATGAACGGCGCGCCATAGCAGGCGCTGAATACAGGCGAAGGTTCGGTAACCCCCTTTTCGGTCCCGGCGACGCGCGCCGTATAGCCGGAAATAAAATGATACATCGCCTGTTCCGGGCTGAGGCGGGAAACGGGAGGCAGCACCCCAAAGGCATCGCAGGTGAGAAACAGCACAGTGCTCGGGTGATCGCCCACACCCTCGAGCGTGGCATTGGGAATGGCGCTGATATGGTAGGCGCCACGGGTGTTTTCGGTCAGCGAGTCATCATCCAGATCGAGGCGGCGGGTCTCCGCCTCAACCGTTACATTTTCGAGCACCGTCCCGAAACGTTGGGTCGTACCGTAGATCTCGGGTTCCGCCTCGGGGGAGAGACGGATCATCTTTGCATAGCACCCCCCCTCGAAATTGAAGATACCGTTATCGCTCCAGCCATGCTCGTCATCTCCAATGAGAGTCCGCGATGCATCCGCTGACAGCGTCGTCTTGCCGGTACCGCTGAGACCGAAGAACAGGGCGGAACGGCCATCTGGCCCAATGTTGGCCGAGCAATGCATCGGCAGCACGCCCTTGAACGGAAGCAGGTAGTTCATGACGCTAAACAGCGATTTCTTTATCTCTCCCGCGTAACTGGTGCCACCGATTAATACCAGTTTCTTGGCGAAGTTGACCAGGATGAAGGTCTCACTGTTGGTGCCGTCCATGCTCGGCACCGCGTGAAAACGGGGCGAGTTGATGACCGTGAACTCCGGCACATGGTGCGCAAGTTCCTCTGGACGGGCCTGGATGAACATATTGCGGGCGAACAGACTGTGCCAGGCATACTCAGTGATGACTCTTACCGGCATGCGGTGGTCTTTGTCGGCGCCGACGAAACAGTCCTGCACATAAACATCCTTCATCTGCAGATAGGACGCAAGACGATGATGGAGGGCGTCGAAACGCGCCTCTGTGATCGGCTTGTTGATGGACCCCCACCAGATGTGTTCGCTGCTCCCCGGCTCCTCCACTGTGAATTTGTCATCTGCCGAGCGGCCCGTATGGTGTCCGGTGCGCACCACAAGGGGCCCCATGTGGGCCAACATACCTTCATGGCGCAGAATCGCCTGCTCATACAACTCGGGCGTAGGCAGGTTCCAGTAGATGTCGTTCAGATTGTAGAGGCCATGATTTTCCAGGCCAAAGTCGCTGTGGTCTCTCGGGGATTCGCGCATATTCTACTCCGGGTTATTATTTTCTGAATGCACTGCATTACAGTGGGCGGAACGGCACTCTATTCCATACCGGCCACGAAATAGGCCGTCAAACGTGTCAGGAAGGAAAAAAGATACCAACATTCCCCCCGTTCCTCAAAGGAGACGCCGGTGTTTTTTAAAGTGAAGGGACAACAATTACTGGATTTATATTTTAATACATATGGTTATTACTTATTCCTATATTCCGCATAACATTATGGTCACTCCACCCTATGGTAAGCTCGTTGCCTCCATTCCTGCGTAGAACGTTGCATGCAATATCTCACCCCTGCCAACATCCGCTGCTACAGCCGCCTAGTGCTGAATCCCTTCCGGGGCGCCATCGCTGTGGTGGAGAGTCCGGAGGCACGGGCCTGGAGCAGAGACGGGCGCCGCTGGTGGATCGAGGTCCTGGCATCGCCGCCGCGGGACCTATGGGCCGAAACCCGCCCCACCGATGGACGCCGGTACTACGCCTTTGGCGAATGGCGCAGTGACACGGGGCTGCGAGAGGTGCCGTTGAGTCCCTTGTTCGACACCCATGCCATGATCCAGGCATCGAACGCACTGATCGCATCGCTGCCGGAGGCGGAACAACAACTCCCCTTCGCTTTCGAGGCGCCACATGAACTGTGGCTCATGAACCCCTTGAACAAGCAACCCCTTTATATGATCGCGACCACAGAGGCCGTTTCCGGACCCCTGCCCGCAATCGATTGGCGTTTTCCCGATTTGACGGGCTCTTCGGGGGATATCGCCCTCAAGGTCAGTCACCTCCTCAAAGAGATGGCGGGGACTTCACCCGAGATGCACTGGTTCGAACGAAAAGCCCGGCCGTCACCGCCGCTACCGGAGCTGCCCTTCAATCTGGCATCGACAGACGGGGCCCTCCACGCTGCCCTCGGGACCTACCTCGATCAACTCGCCCCCCATTTGCTCACCTTGCCCATGCTGAGCGTCGAAACCCGCAGACGATTGGAGCGAGTGGCATCGGCACAGCCGGAAGCGGTAGCGCGCCACTGGCGTCTCTATCCCGACATCCTCGACAAGCCACTGTTTGTTCGTAACCGGGTGGCCGCGCAGATCAGCCATACCCGCCATCGCGGAGGTGATAAACTCTCTCCCCCATGAAATACCTCGATCCAGCCCCCGCAACAGATAACACAGCAGAGCGCATGGGCGTGTTGCTGGTCAATCTTGGCACCCCCGACTCCTCCTCGGTGGCGGATGTCAGACGTTACCTCGACCAATTTCTCAGCGATCCTCGCGTCATCGAAACACCGCGGCTGATATGGTGGCCCATCCTGCACGGCATCATCCTGCGCATTCGCCCGAGACGTTCGGCGGCCGCCTACCGCACGATCTGGACAGAACAGGGCTCACCCTTGCTGCATCTCTCCCGACGGCTCTCCGAGGGACTCCAGGGATACCTGGACACCCATTCGGACAGGCCAACGCGGGTGGTGCTCGCGATGCGGTACGGCAACCCCAGTATCGCCGACGGACTGGAAATACTGCGACAGACGGGGGTCCGGCGACTGCTGGTGATTCCCCTCTATCCCCAATACTCCGCCACCACCACCGCTTCTGTATTCGATGCCGTGACCGCGGAACTGCAACGCTGGCGTCGCATTCCTGAACTGCGTTTCGTCAATCAATACGAGAGCGATCCCCACTACATCAGCGCGCTGGAGACCACCATCCGCAACCACTGGCAAGAGTACGGCGCCCCCGACCGTCTGCTGTTTTCCTTCCATGGCCTGCCGAAAGAATATGCCGATTCAGGCGACCCCTACCCTGAGCAGTGCGAAAAGACAGCCCGCCACGTCGTCAATGCCCTGGGACTGGAGGACGACCAATGGGCACTGACCTATCAGTCCCGGGTGGGCGCCAAGGAATGGCTCAGACCCTACACCGACCAAACCCTGAAAAAATGGGGCGCCGATGGCGTCGGGCGCGTGGATGTGATCTGCCCTGGATTCGCCACCGATTGTCTGGAGACCCTGGAAGAGATCGCGGTGGAGAACCGCGACTACTTTCTCAACGCCGGTGGCAAGGAATATCACTATATCCCCGCCCTCAACGACAGTTCAACGCATGTCGAACTGCTGGCCCGGCTGGCACAGCGGCACACCACTGGATGGTAACGGTGATGCCCTATTTCCGCCGCCGCTTCGCCGCCACCCGCAGGCGCAGGGCATTGAGCTTGATAAAGCCCCCCGCATCCTTCTGGTCGTAAGCGCCGGCGTCGTCCTCGAAGGTGGCAATGGACTCGTCGAACAGGCTGTCGGTCTCGGACTTGCGTCCCACCACCATCACATTGCCCTTGTAGAGCTTAAGGCGCACCACGCCGTTGACCACCGCCTGGGTCTGGTCGATGGCGGCCTGCATCATCTCCCGCTCCGGGCTCCACCAGTAGCCGTTGTAAATCAACTCGGCATAGCGCGGCATCAGCGCGTCCTTCAGGTGCGCCGCCTCACGATCCAGAGTGAGGGACTCCATCGCCCGATGGGCCTTGAGCATGATGGTACCGCCGGGGGTCTCATAACAGCCGCGCGACTTCATGCCCACATAGCGGTTCTCCACGATATCGTCGCGACCAATACCATTCTCCCCACCGATGCGATTGAGGGTCGCCAGCACCGTCGCCGGGCTCATGGCTTCGCCGTCGATGGCGGTTATGTCGCCTTTCTCGAAGGTCAGTTCGATATAGGTCGGGGCGTCCGGCGCCCGCTCCGGCGCCACCGTCCAGCGCCACATATCCTCGCCGGGCTCCGTCCAGGGATCCTCCAGATCGTAACCCTCATAAGAAATGTGCAGCAGATTGGCATCCATCGAATAGGGCGACTTCTTTCCCTCACGCTTCATCTCTACTGGGATGCCATGCGCCTCGGCATAGGCCATCAGCTTCTCCCGCGACAGCAGATCCCACTCCCGCCAGGGTGCGATGATCTTCACCTCCGGCATCAGCGCATAGGCCCCCAGTTCGAAACGCACCTGATCGTTACCCTTACCAGTGGCGCCATGGGCGATGGCATCCGCGCCCGTCTCGCGTGCGATCTCCACCAACCGCTTGGCGATCAAGGGGCGGGCAATGGAGGTCCCCAGCAGATACTCCCCTTCGTAGATGGCATTGGCGCGAAACATGGGAAAGACGAAATCGCGCACGAACGCCTCCCTGAGATCCTCGATATAGATCTCCTTCACCCCGGCCGCCTCCGCCTTGGCACGCGCCGGGTCCACCTCCTCTCCCTGACCGATGTCAGCGGTAAAGGTCACCACCTCGCAACCATATTCTTCCTGCAGCCACCTCAGGATGATGGAGGTATCCAGCCCGCCCGAATAGGCCAGCACCACCTTCTTGATGTCACCTTGCGCCATCTTCTCACTCCCCATGCCGGGTTCACTCGTCGGTAAAGGCGGGGGATTATACCCCAGATGCCATGGGGTGGGGGCTCATCGAACGGCGGCTCGACGGCGGCCATCGACCGGACACCCCTTCATGCCGCCCTTGGTCGTCCCTGCGCTGTAAAAAATACGTGCCAACCTGGATACAAAATTTTTAATTTGCAGTATTTTTATTCTTAAATTCATATAGTTGCATTTACTTATTCAATGATATGTGATCCACTTATCAGCCAGTACACGAACCACCACACTCCTGAGGAGTCGGAAAAAATGAATTCGAGACACTGGCTTGTAATGGCACTTCTGTCCACTTTGTTGACCGCGTGCGGCGGAGGTGACAACGGGGATAGCGGCAATAACACGACAACAGGCACCCCTAACAATGATGGATCAACGGGCATCAACGGTAATGCCGTCATCGATGCCCAAAATGCCCAGGCAATGGTCGAAGGGGCGTTCGGGTCCTTTGGGGGAGGCGCGGCCAATGGCGGCAAGCCCCTCAATACTGCGGGGATCGGTTCGATGACCAACCTCATGGTGTACGACATCGACCTCACCGGCGCGCTCAGCGCACCGGGCCAAGACGTCACCACAACGAAGAACTGCACAAGCGGCACCATGGAACAGACCGTCAATTACGATAGTGCTGCAGGCGATATCGCCGGTACAGTGACGTTCAACCAATGCAAGGAACATGGCATCACCTTCAACGGCCCCCTGGATTTCAGCGGCGACTATGATGCGGCGACCGGCGGCTTCACCTGGCGAACCCTGCAACTGAAAGACATCGCCACAACCGTAAACGGCGATACGCGAACCCTCTCGGGTGACACGTCGATTTCTCTTGTCAACGATGCCTTGACCACGCTTTCCAACCTCACGATCACGGACAACAGCACAGGAAAGAGCGAGAAACTGGAAAACTACGAAATCTCCGGCACCGACTGCCAATATCTGACGGGCCAGAAAAACCTGTGTTCCCCCGTATGGATCACTGGCAGATACTATGACGCAAACAATCAGCGCATCGACATCAAATCGATCTACAGTCTGTACACCCACCCTGGGGACTCTTGGCCCAGCCATGGCAAAATGCAGCTGCTTGGCAGCAACGGCAGTATCCAGATCAGCCCGCTGAACAACAGGGAATACACGATGGAAGTCGACGCCGACGGTGACGGCAACTACGAAACGACAGAAACCAAGCAATGGTAGGGATACGCAACAGCGAGTAATCATCCATCGGGGCTGGGGCGCCATAGGGCGCCCCAGTCGCATCCCGGAAACCTCTCCTTCGACACCACCCCGCGGACCACTGGCGGGCAAGTCTCCTGAACCCTTGTTTACCCGGCACCAATCTGTGTCACCCTCCTGGCAGACGGACTGACTCAACTACGGAACCACCTCGTGACGCCTGGCTCTGGCGCTACACATTCCGCTCTTGCCGGGAGTGTTTTACGAAGATACCATCAAGCGGCTGCTCTACAATGATTGGCCCCATGTTTTCGCACCCTCCACGGCATACCCGCACCCCCCTGGCAACAGCGTGTATATCCCCCATTCATCGCCGCGGCCCAGATGGTTTTCATTGTTCCTGTTCACGAGAAGAATCCGCCTTTCCTGACAAAAAGGTAGGCTTCGTCCCATGCGCCCCCGCTGACGAAAAAAAACATGCCGGCATCTGACGCCGTTTGGCTGGCTGCTGGCATTGGCCCTCGTCCTCGGCGCCGGTATCGCTTTTGCGAAAAACGTATATTCGTTTCTAGGAGTCTGTCGGATTTAGGTGATCGTCGCGAGCATGGTGGGAAAGCGAGGCCAGTTTTTCTCGATTTTGAGGCACATAGTGGGCCTATGCAACGAAAAATCGAGGAAAAATGGACCGCTTTCCCACCCGCGCACGACTGCATGGATGCAGGAGGTAGAGCAACGCATGGAGCAGTTGTCGAGTAGATTAATCCTAAACCCG
>JALSTP010000112.1 GCA_026983675.1 Sedimenticola sp. | reverse complement strand
TATTACCTTAGTAACAGTATGTATAATTATAGACCTGGTCTATATCCAGGCTGATTGACCGACATCAACCAAAACCGCTTAAGAAGGGAAATCAATGGGCACCCGCAGGAAGAGATGTGCGATCAGCCCTTTCGCACCCTGATAACGATGTCGATGCCCTCGATACGCAGACCTTCCGGCAGTTCCCTGGCGAAATGGTGGCCAATGGAGGGGGCCTCGATATCGATGAGGTGACCGGTATCGACATTGTAGAGATGGTAGTGGGGTTGGGTATTGGTATCGTAAAAAGTGCGCGAGGCGTCGACGAAGATCTCGCGCAACAGCCCCTTCTCAGTGAACAGATTGAGGGTATTGTAGACCGTTGCGCGAGAGACACTGCCGGAGGCGCGTCCCATTCTGTCGTAGACTTCGTCCGCGGTGAGGTGCTGGTGACGCTCGAACAGTACCTTGGCGATCTCCCTGCGCTGGCGCGTGGGATAGATTCCGGCGGCCACCAGATGGCTCTTTATATCTTCCAGACGATTGTCGATTCCGCTATGCATATGAAAACCCTACCATGATTACAACATCTATGGGAAACAGACCAGTCACTCAGGTACCGCAAAAGGTGCGGTAGGCGCCGAACTCCGGCGGCGCGGGCAATTCGTAGGCCTCTTGCCCTTCCTGTTTTGCGAAGGGATCGGACAGCACGTCGAGCAGTCGCTGGAAGGGCGCGGGATCGCCGTTCTGGACGGCGGCCTCCAGCGCTGCCTCTACCTGATGGTTGCGGGGGATATAGAGGGGATTGACCCGATCCATGGCGGCCTTGCGTTGCGCCGGTGGCCGCGGTTCCCGGGCCATGCGCGCGCGCCATGCGTCGAGCCAGGGGCGGAGGACAGAGGCATCGTCGAACAGGGCCTTGAGCCCTGATGCATCGCCGGCCGCCGCATCGGCCAGGCGGCGGAAGAACTGGGTGTAATCCACGCCCTGCCCCTCCAGCATCCGCAACATGCCGCCCACCAGGCCGGCATCGCCCTCCTCCTCCGTGGCCAATCCGATTTTGCACCGCATGCCCGCAAGCCAGACCGCCTCATAGCGTGGCTGCATGGATTCGATGGTCTCGGTGGCGCGCCGTACCGCCCGGTCGGTGTCCTCCGGGTCGATCAGCGGCAGCAGGGCCTCGGCCAGCCGGGCCAGATTCCATTGCAGGATGGCGGGTTGGTTGCCATAGGCGTAGCGGCCCTGGTGGTCGATGGAACTGAACACGGTGCCAAGCGCATAGCGGTCCATGAAGGCGCAGGGACCGAAGTCGAGGGTCTCGCCCGAGATGGTGGTGTTGTCGGTGTTCATCACCCCGTGCACGAAGCCGACGTGCATCCATTTGGCCACCAGGGCCGATTGGCGTTCCACCACGCGGTCGAGGAAGGCCAGGTAGCGGTCATCCTCTCCAGACAGGTCGGGGTCGTGGCGAGCGATGGCGTAGTCGGCGAGACGGCGGAGGTGCTCGTGCTCCCGCCGCGCGGCGAAGTACTGGAACGTGCCAATGCGCAGGTGACTCGCCGCCACCCGCGCCAGCACCGCCCCTGGCTCGGGCCGCTCCCGGGCGATGGTCTCGCCGGTGACCACCGCCGCCAGCGCGCGCGTGGTGGGAATGCCGAGGGCATGCATCGCCTCGCCCATTAGATACTCGCGCAGCACCGGGCCCAGCGCCGCCCGGCCATCACCGCCCCGCGAGTATGGGGTGCGGCCCGCGCCCTTCAGGTGCAGGTCACGCCGCCGTCCCTGCCGGTCGAGAATCTCACCCAGCAGCAGCGCCCGCCCGTCGCCCAACTGCGGCACGAAACCGCCGAACTGGTGTCCCGCATAGGCTTGCGCCAGCGGCTCTGCGCCCGCCGGCGTGACGCTGCCGCACAGGACAGCGGCGCCCTCCGGTGAATCGAGCGTGTCGGACAGCCCGAGTTCCCGCGCCAACGCGCGGTTGAACGCCACCATGTGCGGCGCGGGAAAGGATTCGCCACGCCAGGGCGTATAGGCGCCCTCCAGCGCGCTTGCGTAGCTGTTGTCGAATACGAAACCAAAATTCCGGGCGTCCATGCATGTCCCCCTCAGTTGACTGATCGACCGTCAGTATACGCGTATGGAGAGGGGGAAAATGCTTGAAAAACGAAGGGAATGGGCCGGCAGGCCGCCGGGATCACCCATCTGCGAGATGGTCGTTGTAACGCTCCATCAGGTAGCAGAGGCAGTCCTGCCGAATCACGGTCGCGTTTCGGGTCAGCATGGAGGGCATCACCGGTACACGGGTCTCCAGCCGCCCGTTCTCGACCCGGAAGAAGTGTTCCGCCACGTCACGGCCTTCCTCATCACGCACATCCAGCGGAATCCCCGGACCATTGCACACCTCGCCCAGCTCGGTGCCTGGAGGTAACTCCCGGAAGTTGAGGCGGTCGATGTCGGGCGCGAAGCAGATCGCGTAGTCCCCGTCGCCGAAGCCGAAACTGACTGTCTCCGGCACCTTCACCTGGGCCACGGTATGGAACAGGTCGATATCGTGACCGGCCACGGGATGAGGAGGAATTTCGGCCATGCGCAGACAGGCGTCGAGGTATTCCATGGCGTGGCTGACGCCATGAGACTGGCCCACTTTGCCACACTCCAGGGTCACCGCCGGACAGAGCCGCGCCATGGCCTGTGACTGCACCCCCTTGGGGCGTAGAAAGTAGACCACCGTGCGACTGAAGAGGGCGGCGAGTTGCAGGAAGCGGTCCTCGAGGACATTGACGCAGGCGTAATGGGGATTGAAGCCGGTATTGTTGTGCACGTCCACGCTGGCGAACACGCCGCGCGCGGCCATGA
>JALSTP010000111.1 GCA_026983675.1 Sedimenticola sp. | reverse complement strand
CCCGAAACAGTAGCCGAGCCCGAAACGGCAGCGGAGCCCGAATCGGCAGCGGAGCCCGAATCGGCAGTGGACCCCGAAGCAGCCGCCGAGTCCATCGTTACAGAGATGTCCAAAGCAGCATCGGAGCTGGAGATTCCTGGGGGGCCAGAAGCGGAGGCCGGCGCAGACACCGCGGACGATTTGGCGGATATCAGTTGGTTGGAGGCAGTCGACGCGGCGCCCATGCAGGGAGAGCACGGGCAGGCGTCTGGGGGGGCTTCAGCGCAAGAAAAGGATCAGGCGCCCTCGGGCGCGGAACTCGGGATGGAGATCCCCACCTTGTATGACATTGCCGAAGAGGACCACCGAACGCGGGAAGTCGTCGAAGAGACGGATCGGCTGCTCAAGGTGTTGCAACAAACTGAACTGGAGGCCATGGAGCTGTCGGGGTCTGAAACCGATAGAGGATCAACGTGGGCCGATGATGCGGAACTGACCCAGGCGGCTTTCAAGAGCAGTATGGTGTTGCATGACCGGCCGGCGCGTCGCTTCTACGAGGCCACGCGGCTGTTGGGTGTTATCAAGCGCATCATCGATGAGGGCGAGGTGGTCGAGATTACCCATCAGCGATTTCCTCCTGTTCGCATCTATCCGGAAGGACGTCTCTATGCATCGCCGCTGGACGCGGCCCTGATTCCCCAGATGTTCCGGACCCTTGCATCGGAATTCGAAATCCGGCCGCTGACCAAGGCGGAACAAAAGACCCCGCCGGAGAAATGGGAGGGCCGTCCCCTGTGGAAGTTGCTCTACGTTGCAGCCATCTTCGGGTCCGAGGGACGTCTGCGTGAAACCGCTGATCCTCACGACCGTTTGAGGTTGATCGCCGAACCTGATTTCAACATCGTGCCGCATACCGAAGAACACCAACTGATAGCGGACTATATGCGGGAACACCTGGCCGACCTGAAGACCATCTCCGAAGAAACCGGCGTGGATATCGGTATGATCATCGATTTTGCCAATGCCTGCGAGGAGGTGTTGTTGATTGAGAAAGGTTCGGCGCTTACTGGCTCCGAGGTGGTCGATAAACTCAGGGGAAGCACCGGTGTGCACCGGCCGTCGACCGCGAGTGAAGCAGCAAAGCCTCGTGCCGGCCTGGTTGAACGCATCAAGTCGATGTTGGGGCGGGGCTGAGCGCGATATGGATGCCATACGTCCATCCAATGTCCTGCCCCTGAATCGGCATGGGGACGCGTTGGCGGCGGATGCCGGGGAGACGACCCCTTTCGAGGTGGAGGCCAGCCTGTTGCCCGAGACACACCGTCTTGCGCCGCGTTTCAGACGGGCGGAGTGGGACAACGCCTATCTTGATTATATGCAACGGCGATTACGCAGGAACCCCCGGGATCTGAAGTCGCATGTACGGCGGATTCTGATGCTTCATGGGCAAGGGCGGAACCGAGAGTGTTTCGGCGCGATGCTCGATCTCTTTCTGGTCCTGGGCGAGGGCGGGAAGGCGCTACGCCGTAACCTGGTGCGCAAGGTGGAAGCCGACCTCACGCCCTCCCAACGCGTGTTTCTCAACGATCACCTCGACAAGGGATTGACGGCCTCCGCGCCTTTGCCGGAGGACGCCGGGGTATTGTTGTCGAATGCGCTGTCCGGCACCACGAATGTTGTGGTTCAAAAGAAAGGGGAAGAGAAAAGCGTGGAGGAGGACCCTCTTGAGGTCGCCCGTCAGCTCATTGCCGGCGAGCCACCCGACGAAGGTACGGCGCAGGCCCTGCTGGAGGGCGCGCTCAGGCAGGATCCTGGGCGGGAGGAGGTATGCCGAGAATTGCTGGCGCTCTACCGCCGTAACCATCTCAAAGATGCATTCCGCTGCACCTATGCCGCGCTCATGGGCCGCCGTCTTGCATTGCCCCGGCTGTGGCGGGAAACAGAGGAATATCTCACTGACACAAAGGGCATCTGAGTGCCCCGCAACCCGTAGGTTATGAGGCATGTCTGACTTTCAATTGGTGGATAATCTCTATCTTTCGCCCACGGCGGGTGGGGCCTTCTATGCCGTGACCGGGTTCGAGGACGAGCCAATGCGTCGTTTGTTGCTGGCGCTGCTGCGCCATCGCTCCAGTCCCCGGGTTACATCACAAAGCCTGCGGGAATGGCTGGGTGTGGACGATGAAGAGGCGGCGCTGCAATGGCTGCATCGGGCCCAATCGTTGGCGTTGATTCAAGGCAGCCGGTCACCTTTGGAAATGCCGGCACTGGGAATCGGCCAGGAACTGCAGGATCTGTTGCCCGCGTTGTCCTCAACCGGCAAGGGGCTGTTGGTGGATTGGAACGGGCTCTCGCTGGTGCATACCGGGCTGAATGATGAAACGGCGGAGACGCTTTCGGCATTGAGTGCGGATCTGATCTCGGTCCAGAACCGCCATGCGGCGCGTCTCGCTGACCATTTCGGCCTGGCTACCCACGGCTGGGCCGCGGTGGATGCCTATGGATCGAGTCGCATCGGGGCCTGGCCTCTCTATATCGGCAGAGAGCGCTTCATGCTGGTGTTGCTGGGTGAACCCCAACTCAACAGGCGGGAGTTCATCACCTTGGTCTGGGCGCTCAACGAGCGCTACGGAGACGGCTAGCCCGGATTATTCATGAACCGCCGCGATGATTGCATAGAGAATTGTCCGCACAGGGGATTTTCCGACCGAGTGGAATACGGGCTGTATTGCCGAGGAAGGAAAATTCCCTGTGTGGACAAGGATCAAGCAAGGGCGCGAGCGACTTCATGAATAATCCGGGCTAGGAGTCTGTCGGTTTTAGCCACCCGGCAGAGCGATACTCTGCGCCGGTTCGA
>JALSTP010000110.1 GCA_026983675.1 Sedimenticola sp. | reverse complement strand
CGGATTATTCATGAATCGCCGCGATGATTGCACAGAGAATTGTCCGCACAGGGGATTTTCCGACCGAGTGGAATACGGACTGTATTGCCGAGGAAGGAAAATTCCCTGTGCGGACAAGGATCAAGCAAGGGCGCGAGCGACTTCATGAATAATCCGGGCTAGGAGTCTGTCGGACCTAACCGTTTGAAGCGAAAATTCACGGGATCGAATTATTATTAACCCGGCAACAATATATATCGCATTCAGGGCTTCAGGTAGGCGCCCAGGGGCCGTAGCCATGCGGGTGTTGCCGGCCGCCCGCAGGGCAACAGTCAGTCAAGTGCCTTTTTGCCTGGTCCTTGCTCAGGTCATTCTGATCCCTACGCGCATGAATCGGCGGATGCGCAATGCGTACCGCCTTCGGTTGAAGGGGAATCAATCTGGAAAATGCAGCCGCAACGTTTTTCTACGTGAGTGAGTATGTTTGAAGAGTTTGGTGCGGGATATCGCTTGCCGGGATCTGGGGCAGGCCATGGGCCGTGCCGCGCTGGCCGAAGGGCCGACGAACTTTCAGGCGTTCAATATCGTTGGGTCGGAAGTCCCGAGCGTGCGCGATGTCATCCTGTTCCTGCATCGGGAATTCGGCTATCCGAACCCCCATGTCAGTGTGCTTTTCGGCATCGCCTGCCCGTTTGCGTGGCTGATGGAAAAGTTGGACCGCATCGTGCCGTGGCAACCGCTGATCGTACGCAGCATCGTCCATCTGTCGGAGAACACGGGCGCGAATAACGACCGGGTGACCAGCATGCTCGGCTATCGGCCCGAGCATCATTGGCAGGACGCGGTGTGCATTCAGATCGCCGAGATGGCACAGCGACAGACGCGCCCGATGGCGCTGGCGAAGGCAATCGAATACGCGCCGAGCCTCGCCGATGGTCTGGTGGGGTGGCGGCGTTTGATTCGCCCATGTGTTGTTCCCGGTTGTCGTGTTGCGTCAGCGCGGATGGATTCCTTTGTGTTGGCCGGTGCGGGTCTGTAGGTGTCACGGTGGTTCACCGCATCGCGCCATAACAGGATTTGGTTTTGTGCCGATGGCGTGACGTCTTGCCCGTGTTGGCAAGCGCCATCAACCGATCCATGAAGGTGAAGGGGCGGCTGCCGGTGAGCAGCAGGTTTTGGCTCGACCGCGTCATGGCGACATAGAGCAGCCGGGCCTCGTTGGCTTCGTCTTCCCTGGGGGCGGGCATGTTACCGATACCGGAGACCGCCACCATGGGAAACTCCAGTCCCTTACTGCTGTGCAGGGTCATGAGCGTGACGCGTTGCGAAGATTGCTCGAAGGCTTTCTTTGTGGAGGCATCGTTCAGCCATTGACAGGGGATGCCGGCGTTGCGGAAATGTTTGTCCAGGACCTTCCCCATCCATCCGCTGCGGTAAGTGACGCACATGTCCGACCATGACATCTTTTTCTGGTGGTGTATCTGCTGAAAGAGGTGGGCGATGTATGCGGCGTCGTATTGTTCTTTTGGGGTCTGTCGCTGCTCCATGGCGGTGGCAACGGCATCCACCAGGTTGTCGTAGAAGCCGTGGCCCGACGGCGGTTTCGCAACGCCGTGGGAGGTCAGTTGGTCCATGCACCAGCGGTGGAAATGGTGGATCCGGATGATGCCGTTCCGGTTGTGTTCGGCCACCATTTCCTTCAGCCGGTTGGCCAGGGCGATGTTGTAGGTGACCACGAGGATCGGACGGCGGGCCTGAGGCGCGAGAAAGGCGCAGCGGTAGGCCAGGATCAGGGTCTTGCCCGATCCGGCGACGCCGTGGACGACCCGGTGCCCGCCGCCCAGGCCGCGGGCGAGCCGTTCCTGGAAGGCCTGGGGATCCGAATTCGGTTGCATCTCGTCTTTGCACAGGGTCTGCTTTTCCGGCAGCACCTCGGCCAGTCCGCTTTCCTCGAACGCTTGGCGCGTGATTTGCGTCAATACCACGCCGTAGCCATACGGAAACAGGAGATGACCACGATACTGACCTTCGGAGGCGACCAAGCGGGGGTGGTTTTCGAGTTGCTGTTTTAGGCCATAGGCGCATTGCCTGACCTGTTCCAGGGGGTTGGGGCAGGCCTTGAGACCCTGACTCGTGCGGAGCGTCACCGTGCGCGTGTTGGCGTGATGGAGCGTTTCCAGCTTCCAGTCCTTGACTTCAAGCAGCAACAGACCTCGGGTGGGGTGCAGCAGGACGAAGTCGGAATAGCGCCGGCGGTTGCCGATGCCAACGGGCGATTCGTACCAGCAGAGATGGTCGTCGTCCAGGTGGGATTGCAGTCGTTGGGCCAAACGGTGTTCGCCGGCCTGCATCGGGAGGGTGTCGGCAGCCATGGGGAGAGGCTTGAGCTGCGGGGTGAATGCGCCCCGGGTGGCGGCTACCCGGTGGGGATCAGGCGAGGTCTTTTGCCTGCCGGTCGGCGTGGTAGGAGGAACGCACCATGGGGCCACTGGCCACGTTGTCGAAGCCCATGGCCTCGCCCAGTCGCCGCAGTTCGTCGAACTCGTCGGGGTGGACGAAGCGGGCCACCGGCAGGTGGTCGCGGGTGGGCTGGAGGTATTGGCCGAGGGTGAGCATGCGGCAGCCGTGGTTGCGCAGATCCCGCATCACCTGTTCGATCTCCGCGCGCGTTTCCCCCAGACCCAGCATCAGGCCCGATTTGGTGGGTAGCTCTGGGTGGCGCTCGGCAAACGCCTTGAGCAGGTCCAGTGATCCCTGATAGTCGGCGCCGGGACGGGCCTGCCGATAGAGGCGCGGAACGGTTTCCAGATTGTGGTTGAAGACATCCGGCGGCGCCGCGCCGAGCTGGTGGAGGGCGCGTTCGACGCGGCCGCGGAAGTCGGGCACCAGGA
>JALSTP010000109.1 GCA_026983675.1 Sedimenticola sp. | reverse complement strand
GACGGTCACCCTGCTCGAAAAAGGCCGTACCGGCCGGGAATCCTCCTGGGCTGGAGGGGGAATCATCTCGCCCCTGTATCCTTGGCGCTATCCCGAGCCCGTCACCGCGCTCGCCGCCTGGAGCCAGGCCCACTACAAGGCACTCGCCCATGCCCTCTTCGAGGAGAGCGGCATCGATCCGGAATATGTCCCCAGCGGCCTGCTCATGCTTGATGTAGAAGACCACGAGCAAGCGATCGAATGGTCCCGGAGACATCAAATCTCTCTGCAGGCACCTGAAGCAGAGGCGCTGCCACACATGGAGCCCGCCCTGTCACCACAACACGGCACTTCACTCTGGATGCCCCAGGTGGCGCAGATCCGCAACCCCCGGTTGGCAAAAGCACTACACGCCGCGCTCAAAGAGCGCGTCACGATCGAGGAACACACTGAAGTGGACGAGCTCCTCATTGACGCGCAACGCATCGTGGGCGCCCGCAGCGCCTCCCGGACATTTCATGCAAAAACCGTCATTGTCTGTGCCGGCGCCTGGAGTTTGCGTCTGCTTGCCACATTGCCCACCCCACCGGCGATCGAGCCGGTGCGCGGTCAGATGATTCTGTTTCAGACCCCGCCCGGTCTTATTCGGCACATCGTTCTGAAGCAGGAACGCTACGCCATTCCACGGCGTGACGGACGCGTACTGGTAGGCAGCACCCTGGAACACGTCGGGTTCGAAAAAATCACCACCGACAGCGCCCTCTCGGAACTGCGCAAGCGTGCCTTCGACCTCTTCCCCGCGCTGGCCAATTATCCCATCGAACATCACTGGGCCGGACTTCGACCAGGTTCACCTTCGGGCATCCCCTACATCGGCGCCTATCCCCATATCGACGGTCTGTACATCAACGCCGGCCACTTCCGTAATGGCGTGGTGCTCGGTCCCGCATCGGCGCAACTGGCCGCCGACCTGGTGCTCGGCCGGCCCCCTATCGTGGATCCCGCGCCCTACGCACCAAACGCCTGTCGGGTTTGACCATTCGAAGCGATGATTCACCGGATCGATTCCAACACGGCCCCTAAGCAAAATTCGCCAAGACACCCTGGATTGACGTATCATTGAAACCGCTTCAGGCAAAGAGGTATCTGCCCTGTGAACAGAACAGACTTTACCGTTCCCGACGCCAGCACCCTCCGCAGCCGCGGGATCGTCCCTACCGCACAACGTCTCGCTATTGCACGGATCCTGTTATCGAAGCCCCAGCACCTCTCCGCCGAGGAGGTCTTCTTGCGGGTGAACCACGAATCCCACATCGCCCACGTCTCCAAGGCCACCGTCTACAACACCCTGGCCCTGTTCGTCGACAAGGGATTGATTCGGGAAGTAATCGCGGACCCCAGCCGAACGTTCTACTGCTCTACCATCAGACCCCACCCGCATTTCTACAATGTCGACACCCACCAACTGGCCGACGCCGACCCTGCCTTGTGCAAGGTCCAGCTCGAACAGCCGTTACCCGAGGGGACCGAACTGGAAAGTATTGATGTGATCATCCGGGTCCGAAACAGCGCCCGCCACTGATTTGGCCACCGTCCTCAGCTTGTATGAAGGAAGGCAATTATTTATACTCCCTCCCGCTTTCCAGGCCGATGTAGCTCAGTCGGTAGAGCAACTGATTCGTAATCAGTAGGTCGGCGGTTCGATTCCGCCCATCGGCTCCATTCCCCGCCCACAAGCGCCAAGTCGAGCCGCAGGCAGAACCTGCCCAGATCTTATAGTCTTCGATGGGGGATCCGTAAAACCCCCGTTTTTAGGCGGCAATGCGGTTTCTTTACTCTCGCCTCTTGAGAGGAGAGAAGTGGAATGTGCGCAGTGGTGGATGTTTGAACCCTCATCCTGCGCCCTTTCCCAGTCTTGGGAGAGGGAACAATTGGCCTTGTGGCCGATCAATCCGCCCTTCGACCGTAACGTGGTGACACGGCATTCTAAGGCTCGAAAGCCGGCGGGCATAGCAGACTATCAACCGGGCAGCTTATAGGTTCTGGGGTGTAACGTTCCTGTCTGGGATCAAAAACTCCCGGCGGTAATGCCAACATACGCTTTATGTTCAGAGTTCGTCGCCTTTCTTTTCCCCAACGCCTTCCCGGGCCGCCAGCTCTGCTTTTTTCTGCTGATTGCGCGAATAGAGATAGACCACCAGATTCTTCGATCCAAACATGACGGTCACAAAAGCCAAGCCGATGAGAAAACCGAGCCAGGGTTTGTCTTTCAGGATGGTAATGAACCAGAGTGTATTGCCCATAACAGAGTCACCACGTTGTTGCGCCAATTCTGGCAAAATAGCCCCATACTCTCGAAACGGCAATGACAATTCACAACCGCCGTTTATTACCATATAGGTGCAGTTACTATGGATCGCAAGTATTTTCTGGTCATTTCAGGGATCACTTTGATCGTTTTGGCCATCGCAATCCTTTCGCCGGGCGGGCGCAAGGCCGATGAGCACCCGAAACTGCCCTGGCTCATCACACCCCACGCCGACGGAACCTCTACAGTATTTGGCATCACTCTGGACAAAACGACCTTGTCCGAGGCCAGAGACATCTTTCAGGACCAGGGTGAAACCAACCTGTTCGTCTCGCCTGACGAAAAACTCTCTCTGGAGACCTATTTTGAACGACTTTTCCTGAGCGGGCTGAAAGCAGATTTCATTCTGAGTCTTAGTATCGACGACACTCTTCTCAGGGAGATGTATGAGAGGGGTCTGCGCATCAGCAAGTTGGGCAGCGGTACAAAGAAGGTCACCCTGACGGACGAAGATATGGGAAAACTGGCGAATGCCGTGGTCGATCACATTACCTACCTCCCCGTGGTCGACCTGGACGCAAAACTGCTTGAATCACGTTTCGGTAAGCCTG
>JALSTP010000108.1 GCA_026983675.1 Sedimenticola sp. | reverse complement strand
CGGGCTAGGTCACTGAAGCCGCCAACGCACGGTTTCACCTGCGCGAAGCGGCACGACCCGCGAACCCGAAAAGGCGTACGAATCGGGTACCGTCCATGGTTCCCTGCGTAGGCGGATTTTCCCTGTATTGCGTGGTAGACCGTAGAAATCAGCGCCAAAATGGCTGGCGAAGGCCTCCAGCCGGTCGAGGGCGCCGGCTTCCTCGAATACTTCAGCGTAGAGTTCAATGGCGGCGTGGGCGGTATAGCAGCCCGCGCAACCGCAGGCGCTCTCCTTTGCTTCGACGGGATGAGGGGCGCTGTCTGTACCCAGGAAAAACTTTGGATTGCCGCTGATGGCGGCCTCGATCAGGGCCTCGCGGTGTCGCTCCCGTTTCAAAACGGGCAGACAGTAGTAGTGAGGGCGGATACCCCCGGCGAGCAGGGCATTCCGGTTATAGAGAAGGTGATGTGCAGTGATGGTGGCTGCCACATTGCGTTCGGCCAGCACGAACTCCACCGCCTCATGCGTCGTGATGTGTTCGAATATCACCTTGAGATTCGGGAAGCGTGCAACGATGCGCTGCAGATGACGTTCGATGAATGCCGCTTCCCGGTCGAATATATCCACCGTCTTATCCGTGACCTCGGCGTGCACCAGCAAAGGCATGCCCTCATCTTGCAGGGTTTCCAACACTGGAAAGACTTTTTCCAGGTCCGTGACCCCCGAATCGGAATGGGTGGTGGCTCCCGCAGGATAGAGCTTTACCGCCTGCACAATGCGACTTTTTCGCGCACGCCGTATCTCTTCGGGCGGGGTGTTGTCCGTCAGGTAAAGGGTCATCAACGGATCGAAGCCGGCGCCAGTCGGCATCGCCTCCAGAATGCGCTGGCGGTAGGCCATCGCCTGGCGGGTCTCGGTGACCGGGGGATTGAGGTTGGGCATCACGATCGCTCGTGCGAAACGCTCGACAACATGGGGCACTATGGAGGCGAGGGCGTCGCCATCCCGGAGGTGGAGGTGCCAGTCATCGGGACGAGGGAGGGTAATAACCATAACAACGCTTGGGGTTTTATAGGGAAATCCTATGAGGTTGGATTTAACAATTTTGAAATACAAATTGTATAATTAAGTAACTGCTTATATTATTAATAGTGAAAACGAGCTGTACAGTTTTCAATTGCTGCTTAGAACATTCTACATACAGGAGATTGAACAATGAAGAAAATAGCAAAAATAGCTGCTGCAGCTGCTTTGATTGGTGCTTCCGCTTCCGCCAGTGCGTGGTGGGGAGGTCCTTGGGGTGGGGGGCCCTGGAACTCGGGGAACGACTGGCTGGGTGACGGCTGGGGTTCCGGCGATTTTAGCATGAGCATGGGGGCTCACGGTTCCGGTTCCGGTTGGGGCCGCGGCTATGACTATTATCGTCCCTACTACTGGGGTCCTTATGGCTATCCGTATGGTGGTTGGGGTGGCTATCCGTATGCCTATCCTTATGGCGTGCCTGCGCCTGCGGCCCCGGCAGCGCCCCAGGCTCCGGCTGCAGAGAGCAAGTAAAGCGCTAGTGCTGGAAGGGACTTGAACATCAGCACAGGGAAGTGCGAAGCATAACAACGCAAAAACAGATTTGATCAGGGTGTGAGAGATGAAAAAGATTTCGATGATGGCGGCTGCGGTGGCGCTTGCTACAGCGTCCATGACCGCAAGTGCGTGGTGGGATGGCCCGTGGGGTAACGACGGGTTTGGCGACATGTTTGGCGATGGCGGCTTCGATTTCAGCATGAGTGCCCATGGTAGCGGCAATGGCTGGGGCCGGGGTTATGGCTATGATGCGCCTTACTGGGCGGCGCCTTACGGTTATGGCTATCCCTATGGTGGCTACCCGGTGGCCCCGTTGACCCAGGAACAACAAAAGGCGGCGGCCGAGCAGCAAAAAGCGATTGCCGAGCAACAGAAGGCATTGGCGGAACAGCAGATGAAGGCGTATCAGCAGGCGGCCGAGGCACAGCGCAAGTATGCGGAGCAGGTGGCGGCCGAGCAGGCCAAGTTGGCGCAACAGGCCGTGCCGGCGCCTGCCTATCAGCCGGCGGCATTCCAGCCCCCGGTATTTGCCGATCCCCTGGCGGCCGATCCTTTGGCCAACGACCCCATGATGGGCATGGATCCGTTCATGAATGATCCCATGATGGGGATGGCGGCCGATCCCCGTATTCAGGATCGTATGAAGGAGTTCAAGGCGCGTCGGGACGAGATGATGAAACGCGTTAAAGAGCAGCGCGCCAAGATGCTGGAAGAGATGAAGGCGCAGCGGGAGGAGATGCGCAAGCGTATTCAGCAGCCACGGCATGCTGCCTTCGGTCCCCGTCCGGCGGCGCACCGGCCGGCAGGCGACTGTAGCCCTGCAGCGAAGAAAGAGATCTAAGGAAAATCAGATCCTTGTGGTCGAAGGCGCGTGCGGCGCTTGCCGCTCGCGCCTTTTTGCATCTGCGCCCTCGCAGATGAGGCAGATTTGTTTCCTGGGCAACGAAAAAGATGGGAATGTGGTTGTACCGATAGCCGGCAAGTATGTATTTTAACGCGGGTTTCCTGTATATTGCCGCGTTTTATTCAGTCTGTCGGTTGACTCGGCGGGGGTCGTCCAGAGGCTTGGCCGAGGGTCAAACGGAGGCCCCCTTTCCGTACGCCAATTGACATTAAAAGCAGAGATTTCCTATGACGGCTACACCTGATATCGATCCGCAAGAGACACAGGAATGGCTGGACGCCTTACAGGCCGTGTTTGAGAACGAAGGGGTCGAGAGGGCGCACTACCTTCTGGAAAAACTGATTGACAAGGCGCGCCGGTCCGGCGCTTATCTTCCCTATAGCGCCAACACGGCCTATGTGAACACCATTCCGGTCACCCAGCAGGAGCGTTTTCCTGGTGATCGCGCCATGGAACGGCGCATTCGCTCCTTCATCCGCTGGAATGCGATGGCGATGGTGGTGCAGGCCAACCGCATTTCCACCGAACTGGGTGGGCATATCTCCAGTTTCGCATCGGTGGCCACCCTGTTCGATGTGGGGTTCAATCACTTCTTTCATGCGCCCAGCGATGAGCATGACGGTGATCTGGTGTTCTTTCAGGGACACTCTGCCCCTGGCGTCTATGCACGCGCCTTTCTCGAGGGCCGGCTCACCGAAGAGCAGCTCTATAACTTCCGTCAGGAAGTGGATGGCAAGGGGCTGTCATCGTATCCGCACCCCTGGCTGATGCCGGACTTCTGGCAGTTTCCCACTGTATCCATGGGCCTGGGGCCGATCATGGCGATCTATCAGGCGCGCTTCATGCGCTACCTGCACGACCGCGGTATCGCCGATACCTCTGATCGCAAGGTGTGGGCCTTCTGTGGTGACGGTGAGATGGACGAGCCGGAGGCACTGGGTGCGCTGTCACTGGCCGGGCGGGAGCGCCTCGACAATCTCATCTTCGTGGTTAACTGCAATTTGCAGCGGCTCGACGGACCGGTGCGCGGTAACGGCAAGATCATCCAGGAACTGGAGGCGGTGTTCCGCGGGGCGGGCTGGAACGTCATCAAGGTGATCTGGGGTGGCTACTGGGACCCGCTGTTGGCGCGCGACAAAACTGGGTTGCTGGTCAAGCGCATGGAAGAGGCGGTGGACGGTGACTATCAGGCCTACAAGGCCAAGGGTGGCGCCTACACCCGGGAGCACTTTTTTGGCAAGTACCCCGAGCTGAAGGAGATGGTGGCCAACATGACCGACGAGGACATCTGGCGTCTCAACCGCGGTGGCCACGATCCGCACAAGGTCTATGCGGCTTACGCCGCGGCGGTGAAACACCAGGGCCAGCCTACGGTGATCCTGGCCAAGACGGTGAAGGGCTATGGCATGGGCGTGGCCGGCGAGGGGCAGAATATCACCCATTCGCAAAAGAAAATGGGCGAAGAGGCGCTCCGCGCCTTTCGCGACCGCTTCAATATTCCAGTGCCGGACGACCAGATCGGCGATGCGCCTTTTTACAAGCCCGCAGAAGACAGTCCCGAGATGAAGTACATGCGTGAGCGGCGTGAAGCATTGGGCGGCTACCTGCCGGTGCGCCGGACGCGCACGGTGCCGATGAAGGTGCCCGCACTGGAGATATTCAAGGCCCTGCTGGAGGGCAGCGGTGAGCGTGAAATGTCCACCACCATGGCCTTCGTCCGGTTGCTCACCATGCTGATCCGCGACAAAAATATCGGCAAGTACGTGGTGCCCATCGTACCCGACGAGGCGCGCACCTTCGGCATGGAAGGGATGTTCCGGCAGCTTGGCATCTACTCCTCCGTGGGGCAGCTCTACGAGCCGGTGGACGCTGACCAGGTGATGTACTACCGCGAGGACAAGAAGGGACAGATCCTGCAGGAGGGCATCAACGAGGCGGGCGCCATGTCCTCGTGGATTGCGGCGGCTACCGCGTACAGCAACCATGGGGTGAGTATGATCCCCTTCTATATCTACTACTCCATGTTCGGCTTCCAGCGTGTGGGTGACCTTGCCTGGGCGGCGGGTGACATGCAGGCGCGCGGTTTCCTCATCGGCGGCACGGCTGGCCGCACCACGCTGGCGGGCGAGGGCTTGCAGCACCAGGATGGCCACAGCCACATCCTTGCCTCCACCATCCCCAACTGTGTCGCCTACGACCCGGCCTTTGCCTACGAGTTGGCGGTGATCGTCCAGGACGGCATGCGGCGCATGTATGAAGCGCAGGAGAATATCTATTACTACATCACGGTGATGAACGAGAACTACGTCCAACCCGCCATGCCCGAGGGTGTGGAGGAGGGCATCCGCAAGGGGATGTACCTCTACAAGAAAGGGGGGCGCAAGAAACACCGTGTGCAGTTGCTGGGCGCCGGCACTATCCTGCGCGAGGTGATCGCTGCCGGCGAGATGTTGGAGAAGGACTACGGTATTGCTGCGGACGTCTGGAGCGTCACCAGTTTCAACGAACTGCGCCGTGAGGCGCTGGACAACGCGCGCTGGAACCAATTCCACCCGGACAAGAAGCCGCGCGTGAGCCATGTGGAGAAGATGCTCGCCAAACAGAGCGGCCCCGTGGTCGCGGCCACCGACTATATGCGACTCTACGCTGACCAGATCCGTCCCTATATCGCTCAGCGCTATGTCACTTTAGGCACTGACGGCTTTGGTCGTAGCGACATGCGCAGCCAGTTGCGCAAGTTCTTCGAGGTGAACCGCTACTACGTGGTGGTCGCGGCGCTCAAGGCGCTGGCCGACGAGGGTGTCATCGAGTCTGCCGAGGTGAGCAAGGCGATCCGCGCGTACAAGATCGATCCTGACAAACCGAACCCGGTGACGGTTTGAGGCCCGCTGGAGGATAGAGCGTGGGAACAGAGAAAGAAGTCAGACTGCCGGATATCGGCGATTTCGAAGGCGTCGAGGTCATCGAGGTGCTGGTCTCTCCCGGCGACCGGGTGGAGGTGGACCAATCCATCCTCACTCTGGAGAGTGACAAGGCCACCATGGAGATTCCTGCGCCTTGGGCGGGCGAGGTCAAGGAACTCAAAGTTGCCATTGGGGACACGATCAGCGAAGGCGATCTTTTGCTGGTGATGGATGCGGAAGAGGGGGACGATACGCCGCCGGCGGAGACCAGCGAGTCCTCTGAAACGGGGAGCGCCATGTCTGCGCCGGCGGCGGAAGAGGTTGAGAGCGTGCAGGCCCCGGCCCCTGCTGCGGCCGAGCCACCTCCTGCACCACCGGCTTCCGTTGTGGCGGAACGGCCCCCTGGCGAGAAGGCAGAGGCGCCGCCCCCGGTGGCGACCCTTCCGGAGGATGCAACGCCACGCAAGGCCCACGCCAGCCCTGCGGTGCGGCGTTTCGCGCGGGAGTTGGGCGTCGATCTGCTCCGGGTGAAAGGCAGTGGGCCGAAAGGGCGCATCACCAAATTCGATGTGCAGAACTTCGTCAAGCAGTCGCTGGCCGGGGAGCGTCCGGCGGCGGGGGCGGGCATGTTGCCGGAGCCGCCCCGCGTGGACTACGCGAAGTTCGGCGAGGTGGAACGCAAGCCTCTGGGGCGGATCAAGAAGATCAGCGGCGCCCACCTGCACCGCAGCTGGATCACGGTGCCCCATGTCACCCAGTTCGACGAGGCGGATATCACCAAGCTGGAGGCCTTCCGGCAGGAGCAGAAGGAGGACGCGGCCAAACAGGGCGTGCGTCTCACCCTGTTCCCTTTCATGCTCAAGGCGTGCGCGGCGGCGATGGCGGAGATGCCCATCTTCAATGCCAGCCTTGATGCCGATGGCGAACACCTCGTTTACCGAAAGTACTGCAATATCGGCGTTGCGGTGGATACCCCCAATGGACTGGTGGTGCCGGTGATCCGTGACGTGGACAAAAAGGGGGTATTCGAGCTGGCCCGTGAACTGGGCGAGATGAGCGCCCGTGCGCGGGACGGCAAGTTGACGCCCGCCGACCTTCAGGGGGGATGTTTCTCCATCTCCAGCCTGGGCGGCATCGGCGGCACTGCGTTCACGCCCATTATCAATGCACCCGAGGTGGCCATCCTCGGCGTCTCGCGCGCAAGCATGAAGCCGGTATGGGACGGTGAGGCGTTCCAGCCGCGCTTGATGTTGCCGCTGTCGCTCTCGTACGATCATCGGGTGATCGATGGGGCCGATGGCGTGCGCTTCACCACCTTCCTGGCGGGGCTGTTGTCCGACATCCGCCGACTGCTGCTGTAGAATTGACCGAACAACCCAACCAAGGATCCTGAGCCATGGCACAGATCGTAGAGGTGACCCTGCCCGACATTGGCGACTTCGACCAGGTGGACATCATCGAGGTGCTGGTGAAGCCCGGTGACCAGGTGGAGGCGGAGGACTCCATCATCACCCTGGAGAGTGATAAGGCGACGATGGAGATCCCGTCGCCCCACAGCGGCATCGTGAAAGAGGTCTACGTCAAGGAGGGTGACAAGATCTCCCAGGGTGGGCGCATCCTCAGCCTGGAGCTGGCGGCCGGTGAGTCGCCCGATGCGCCGAAGGAATCGAGCGTGGCGCCGGTTTCCGAGGCGGTGAAGGGGACCGCGGACATGAACGCCGAGGTGGTGGTGCTGGGCGGCGGACCAGGGGGTTATACCGCCGCCTTCCGCGCCGCCGATCTGGGCAAGAAGGTGGTGCTTATCGAGCGCTATGCGAACCTCGGGGGGGTCTGCCTCAATGTGGGTTGCATCCCTTCCAAGGCGTTGTTGCACGCGGCGGCGGTGATCGAGGAGGCGGCAGAGAGCGATCACATGGGGATTCGCTTCGACAAACCGAAGGTGGATCTCGACACCCTGCGCGGGTTCAAGGATGGGGTGGTGACCAAGCTCACCACCGGCCTCGCGGGGCTGGCGAAACAGCGCAAGGTGGAGGTGGTGCAGGGGGTCGGGAAATTTGAAAGCCCCAACCGCATCGCCGTCGAGCGGCCCGGCGGTGGTCACACGTCCATCGCCTTCGACGACGCCATCATCGCCTGCGGGTCCAGCGCGGTGAAGATCCCCGGTTTCCCCTACGACGATCCCCGGCTGATCGACTCCACCGGCGCGTTGGCGCTGGCGGATGTGCCCAAGCGCATGCTGGTGATCGGTGGTGGCATCATCGGCCTGGAGATGGCGACCGTCTACCATGCCCTGGGGGCAAGAATCGATGTGGTGGAGTTGCAGGAGGGGCTGATTCCAGGCTGCGATCCCGATCTGGTGCGGCCTCTGCAACGGCGTATCGGCAAGAAATACAACCGCATCCTGCTGGGCACCAAGGTCACCGGCGTCAAGGCGCAGAAAAACGGACTCAAGGTGAGCTTCGAGGGCAAGGATGCGCCCGAGTCCGGGCTCTACGACAAAGTGCTGGTGGCGGTGGGGCGCTCGCCCAATGGCCACCAGATCGGCGCCGAGAAGGCGGGCGTACAGGTGGATCAGCGTGGCTTCATTCGCGTGGATCAGCACATGCGCACCAATGTGCCCAATATCTACGCCATCGGCGACGTGGTGGGCAATCCCATGCTGGCGCACAAGGCGACCCACGAAGGCAAGGTGGCGGCGGAGGTGATCGCCGGTGAGCCCGCCTTGTTCGACCCGCTCACCATTCCCTCGGTGGCCTATACCGATCCCGAGGTGGCCTGGATGGGCCTCACCGAGACCGACGCCAAGGCGCGCGGCGTCGACTACGAAAAGGGCGTCTTTCCCTGGGCCGCGAGCGGCCGGGCACTCGGCATCGGTCGCGACGAGGGCATGACCAAGCTGCTGTTCGATCCTGAGACCCATCGCATACTGGGTGCCGGTATCGTCGGCCCCAATGCGGGCGAACTGATCGGCGAGACGGTGCTGGCGCTGGAGATGGGGGCGGATGCGGAGGACATCGGCCTCACCATTCATCCCCATCCCACCCTCAACGAGACCATCGGCTTTGCCGCGGAGATGGCCGAAGGTACCATCACCGATCTGTTGCCGCCGCGCAAGCGCAAGAAATAGCGGGAGGCCGCGTTCCGATGCGGCTCTACCACAGGGAACTGGGGGCGGCCTCGCAGCCGGTCGTGATCATGATCCACGGCCTGTTTGGCGCCTCCACCAACTGGATGGGCGTCGCACCGAAGCTGGCGGAACATTACCGCCTCATCCTGCCCGACCTGCGCAACCACGGCCGTTCGCCCCACGACGCTCGCATGGACTATCCGGCGATGGCCGCCGACCTTCTCGAACTGATGGACGATCTGGCGCTGGAGTCCGCCGCCCTGGTGGGCCATAGCATGGGTGCCAAGGCGGCGATGTGGCTGGCCCTCCATGAACCCGGGCGGGTGGACCGGCTGATGTCCGTGGACATGGCGCCGGTGGCCTACGATCATGATTTTGGCCCTCTCCTCGACGCCATGCGGTCGCTGGACCTCACCCACCTCCAGTCGCGCCGGCAGGCCGATGCCCATATGGCCCGTACCTTTCCGGACCCCGCGCTGCGCCAGTACCTGTTGCAGAACTTGGTGAAAGAGGCTCGGGGTTGGCGCTGGCGGGTAAATCTCCAGGCGATCGAAACGGGCCTGGATGCCATCCTCGGTTTCCCCGATGCCGAAGGCCGGGAATACCCCGGCGCTGCCTGGTTCGTCTATGGTACCGAATCCTCCTACGTCACCCCTGACAGGGTGCCCCTCATCCGGCGTCTCTTCCCACTGGCGCGGCTGCGGCCCGTCAGCGGCGCGGGGCACTGGCTTTATAACGAGCGGCCCGATGCCTTCGTGGCCATCGCCAAATCGTTTCTTTCCTGAACGCGGGCCGCCGCGCCATGAGTGTGCCGTCTCCACTGTGGTAAGGTGGGGTCTCGACGAAAAATGAGAGGCACACAGAGATGAAACGATCACTCATGGCAGTGGCCGCGCTGTGGCTGACCGCCGTCGGCGGGCAGGCGGCGGAGACCCGCTTCATCAGTATCGGCACTGGCGGCCTGACCGGGGTCTACTATCCCACCGGCGGGGCGATTTGCCGCTTGGTCAATAAGGGGCGCAAAGAACACGGCATCAAGTGTTCGGTGGAGTCCACCGGTGGCTCGATCTTCAACCTCAACGCCCTCCGCAACGGGGAGCTCGATTTCGGCATTGCCCAGTCCGACTGGCAATACCATGCCTATCACGGCACCTCCAAGTTCAAGACCCGGGGGCCGGACAAGGCGCTGCGGGCGGTGTTTTCAATCCACTCCGAGCCCTTCACTGTGGTGGCGCGCCGGGACAGCGGCATCCGCACCTTTACCGACCTGAAGGGTAAACGGGTCAACATCGGCAACCCCGGTTCGGGCCAGCGGGGCACCATGGAGGTGTTGATGGAGCGGCTCGGCTGGACCCCTTCGGACTTCCGGCTGGTGGCGGAATTGAAGGCGGCGGAGCAGTCGCGGGCACTGTGCGACAACAAGATCGATGCCATGATCTACACCGTCGGTCACCCCAACGCAGCGATCAAGGAGGCCACTACATCCTGTGATGCGGTACTCGTGCCGGTGGAAGGGGCGTTCGTGGATGCGCTGATCGCGGCGAACCCCTACTATGCCCCGGCGGTGATCCCCGGCGGCATGTACCGCGGGACCGATGCGGATATCCCCACCTTTGGTGTCAAGGCGACCTTGGTCACCTCCGCCCGGGTGGAGGATGAGGTGGTGTACGTATTGGTCAAGGCGGTGTTCGACCACTTCGACGTCTTCCGCCAGTTGCATCCCGCCTTCGCTCATCTGGACAAGGCCGATATGCTGTTGGGCAACTCGGCGCCGTTCCACCCCGGCGCGTTGCGCTACTACCGCGAGGCGGGGCTGCTGAAATAACGGGGGTTACCGGTTGTGGGGAAGGGGCAACCGACCGGCCTGGATCGGATAGAGTCGGTGGAGCATGGCGGCCGCCGGCTTACCGGGTGGGCGCGAACGGTGGTGCTGGGCGCCGCTATCCTGTGGTCGCTGTTTCAGCTCTGGGTGGCTTCGCCTTTGCCCTATGTGCTAGGGGTCGGTCTCTTCAACGACACCGAGATTCGTTCCCTCCATCTCGCCTTCGCCCTCTTTTTGGTCTACCTTTCCTTTCCCTGGCGGCGCGGAGTGATCACGGACCGCATCCCGCTTATTGACTGGCTGATGGCCGTTATGGCAGCGCTCGCCGCGGCCTATCTCTATCTTTTCTACTCGGCGCTGGCGGACCGGGCGGGCAATCCCACCGGCCTCGATATCGGCGTGGCGGTGGCAGGTGTCCTGCTGCTGCTGGAGGCGACCCGACGGGCGCTGGGCTGGCCGCTGACGATCATCGCCGCCCTGTTCCTCTTCTACAGCTTCGCCGGTCCATGGCTGCCCGAAATGATCGCCCACAAGGGGATGTCACTCGCCCGGGTGGCCTCGCACCAGTGGCTTTCCACCGAGGGCGTGTTTGGGGTTCCGGTGGGGGTATCGGCCGGTTTCGTCTTCCTGTTCGTTCTGTTCGGCGCCATGCTGGAGCAGGCGGGGGGCGGGCAGTACTTCATCCGGATCGCCTTCGCCCTTGTGGGACACATGCGCGGCGGGCCGGCCAAGGCGGGGGTGCTCGCCTCGGGACTGACGGGGATGGTCTCCGGCTCCTCCATCGCCAATGTAGTGACCACCGGTACCTTCACCATCCCGCTTATGAAGCGGGTGGGGTTTCCCGGCTACAAGGCAGGGGCCATCGAGGTCGCGGCCTCCACCAATGGCCAGATCATGCCGCCGGTGATGGGGGCGGCGGCGTTCCTGATGGTGGAGTACCTCAATATCTCCTATGTGGAGGTGATGAAGCACGCCGTGCTGCCCGCACTGCTCAGCTACATCGCACTGATGTATGTGGTGCATTTGGAGGCGGTGAAAGCGGGCATGAAGGGGCTGCCGCGGCCGCCGCTCCCGCCCCTGCCGCGGCGTCTGCTCGGTTGGGGGCTGACCCTCTCGGGAATGGCGCTCTTTCTGTACGGCGTCTATTGGCTGTTGCAGGGCATCGTGTGGTTGTTCGGCGCTGCCGCACCTTACGTGACGGCGGCGTTGCTGTTTATCTTCTATGCGGCCATCGTGATCTGGGAGGCGCAGCGGCCCCTGGGCGAGGCGATCGACCCGGAACATCTGCCAACCCTGGGCGAGGCGGCGCGTGGCGGGCTGCATTTTCTGCTGCCGTTGCTGGTGCTGGTGTGGTGTCTGATGGTGTTGCGCCTGTCGCCGGCGACAGCGGTGTTCTATGCCATCCTCTTGATGATGACAATCCTCGTCACCCAGCTCCCTCTGCGCGCCTTCTTCAACCGCCAGCCGGTGCGGGAGGCGGCGCAAAAGGGGTTTTACGATCTGGTCACCAGCCTGGAGAACGGGGCCCGCAACATGATGGGCATCGGCGTCGCCACCGCCGCCGCCGGTATCGTGGTGGGCACGGTGTCGCTCACCGGGGTGGGGCAGGTGATGGGGGCATTGATCGAGACCTTCTCCTTCGGCTCGGTGTTCCTGATGCTATTGCTCACCGCCGCCATCTGCATGGTCCTGGGCATGGGTCTGCCCACCACCGCCAACTACATCGTGGTCTCCACCCTCATGGCGCCCGTGATTGTGCGGCTCGCCGCGGCCCACGGGCTGGAGTTGCCGTTGGTGGCGGTGCATCTGTTCGTCTTCTACTTCGGTATCCTGGCCGACGACACCCCCCCCGTGGGGCTGGCCGCTTTCGCCGCCTCCGGCATTTCTGGCGCCGATCCTATCCGTACCGGGCTTCAGTCGTTCTACTACGATATCCGCACTGCCATCCTGCCTTTCATGTTCGTCTTCAACACCGATTTGCTTTTGATCGGCGTGGCGACGCCCTGGCACTTCGTCTGGGTGTTCCTTATTTCGCTTGCCGCCATGCTGCTCTTCGCCGCCGCCACGCAGGGATGGCTGCTGACTCGCAACCGTGCGTGGGAGAGCGTGGCCCTGCTGTTGATCGCTTTCTCACTGTTCCGTCCGGATTTCTGGCGGGACCAGTTCTTTCCCAGCCATGCGCTGCGTCCCGCCAGCGCATTGACCGAAGCGGCCGGGGCGATACCACCAGGGACGCCGCTGCGTCTGCGGGTGGAGGTGGAACGCGACGACGGCACGTTGCAGTTGCGTACCGTGGCCTTACCGCGTCCGGCGGGAGACGATCCCCTGGCAGCCCTCGGCTTTGTCACCCGTCCCGATGGCGATTTTCTACAGGTCGAGGACATTGCTTTTCTCAGCCCGGCCGAGGCTGCAGGCTTCGAGCCGGGCTTCACCCGCCGTATCGTCGGTTTCGAACAGCGTCTCGAACAACCCGCCAAGGCGTGGTTTCTGTTGCCACCGCTGCTATTGTTCGGGTGGATCATTCGATGCCAGCGGCTGCGAAATGCGTAATGAAAGTCACTCTCTGAGTCGTTTTTACCCATAAAAGCCGCTACCAAATCAATGGTAGCGGCTTTCCAGTCCTTCGTTTAGCAATCAGATGCCGTGTAGGGCAACCGGTTACTTCTTCCAGAACTGGTACCAGGCGCGTTTTTGGCCGCCCATGCCCTGCATGCCGGACATACCGCCCATGCCGTTCATTCCAGACATACCGCCCATGCCCTGCATACCGGACATACCACTCATGCCGTTCATTCCGGACATACCGCCCATGCCCTGCATACCGGACATACCACTCATGCCGTTCATTCCGGACATGCCACCCATGCCCTGCATGCCGGACATACCGCCCATGCCGTTCATTCCGGACATACCGCCCATGCCCTGCATACCGGACATACCACTCATGCCGTTCATTCCGGACATGCCGCCCATGCCCTGCATGCCGGACATACCGCCCATGCCGTTCATTCCAGACATGCCGCCCATGCCCTGCATACCGGACATACCACTCATGCCGTTCATTCCGGACATGCCGCCCATGCCCTGCATACCGGACATACCACTCATGCCCGCC
>JALSTP010000107.1 GCA_026983675.1 Sedimenticola sp. | reverse complement strand
GGCGTGCGGGGCCAAGGCGCTGAACCTCTGTGTCCAGGCCACCGCGACAGGGCAGGGACGGCAGGCGGCCGATGGCAACCTGACCCTCGCCTCCGACGGCACACGCACGCCGGCCAACCATTGGTAACGTCCCTCACGGAGGATCCTTGGGTGCGATGTCTCATGGCGAGCGGGTGGCCAGCCACCCGCGATAACCAGCGGGCAAGGGGGTCAGGGGGCCTTTCAACGGCCAGCCATTGGCCGTTGCCATCTCGCGCAATGCGCGGATGCGTTGTTCGTCGAGAGGATGGGTGCTGAAGAAGGCGGGGAGTTCCATGCCGTCCCGCGCCTTGTTGATGACCTCGAACAGCCGGGTCGCCCCTCCCACATGGCCATAGAGCCTGTCGAGTGTCTGCAGGGCCGCGGCATCGGCGGCGCTTTCCATTTCCCGGGTGAAACTGAGCAGGGTGAAACTGCCGGCGTTGGCGAGGACGTCCGCGTTGGTCCGGCCGATGGTCAGTGCCAGCAGGATCTGAAGCGCCGCGCCGCTGCCGATGGCGCGGATGGGGTCGCGGTGTTTTACATGCGCCACTTCGTGGGCGATCAACATGGCCAGGGTGTTTTCGTTAGGCATCTTCTCCAGCAGCCCGCGGTAGAGCATCAGGTGGCCGCCGAGGGTGGAGAAGGCGTTGAGGGTGGCGTCGTTGGAGTAGTGGACCTGGAGCCGCATTCCGGGTGGCAGCTCCATGGCCCGTCCGATCCGCGCTGTCAGAGCGTCGAGATACCGTTGCAGGGCGGGTGGGGTCTCGCTCCCCAGGTCCAGGTCACGGGTCAGCGCCACCTCTTTTTCAAAAGGGATGAAGCGGGCCAGATACCCCATCGAGTGGCTCAACACGAGGGACAGGACCACGATGATCAGGATGGCTCCGCCGAGGAGCAGTACCAGTTCCTTCAGTGGGTGGGTGTGCGAGACGTTGATGCCTTCCGGTGGCTGGGTGTTCCGGTATTCCACGGTGGACCGGGTCAGTCCTGATCTGAAGCCGATGCCGGCTCGGGGATCAGGGCGGTGCCGTAGGCGAGCACCTCGACGGAGCCGATGGTATCCCGGCGGCCTTTGGAGATGGAAGCGGTCTCGTATTTCACGTTGAACACCATTTCGGCGTTCATCCCCGCTGCCTGTTCCTTCATGCGCAGCAGAGACTCCCGGCGCGCCCTGTCGAGCAGGGTCTCGTAGGCGGTGACGCGGCCGCCGAAAAGGTTGCGCAGGCCGGCCAGAAAGCGTTTGAAATAGTCGACGGAGATCACGGTGTTGCCCATCACCAGCGTCTGCCGGTAGCGGCCCTTTTCGGGCGGGATGCGGGAGGCGATGGCGGGGAGGCGGTTGAGGGTCTTCTCCCGTTCGATGATGGAGCGGTAGTGGCGTTTCTCCGCCCAGCGGCCGAAGCCGTAACCAAGCACCAACAGGATGAGAAAGAGGATGAGTTCGAACATGCCGTCATTCCACCGTGACGGCGGTGCCGTAGACGTAGATCTCCGCCGCCCCCTGGGCCACGCTGGAGGTGGAGAAGCGCACGTTCATCACCGCGTTGGCCCCGGCCGCCTCCGCCTGCTGCAGCATTCTCCCCAGTGCCTCGTCGCGGGATTCCTGCAGCAGTTCGGTGTAGCCCTTGAGTTCGCCGCCGAAGATGTTCTTCAGGCCGGCCATGATGTCCCGTCCCACGTGTTTGGCGCGCACCGAACTGCCCTGCACCAGGCCCAGGTGCTCCGTGATGCGCTTGCCGGGGATATGTTCCATGTTGCTGATGAGCATGTATTGTCTCCTGGTTTGCGGGGCGATGACGCCACCCCCTTGTAGAAATTATATGGGGTTCATGACGGCGGCTCGGTAACAGGGGCGGGTCTTTCGGTCAGAACCCGCCGCCGGTATGAAAACCGCCGCCCCCGCCGCTGCCGCTTCCCCCGGGGCCGCCGCCGAAGATGTCGCCGCCGCCAAGTCCCCCTCCGAGTCCTCCTCCAAGTCCCCCTCCGAGACCCCCGCTACCGGGGAACCCCATGCCGCCGCCGCGAAGGATGCCGCCGAGCACGCCGCCAACAAGGTCGTCGAGGCCGCCGGGGATATGCACGCCCCGGGGGATGCGCATGTCGTCGGGGAACTCGATGCCGCCAGGAAAACCGAAGCCGGGCGGGAACCCGGCGCCTCCCCGTGAGGGGTAGTGACGGTACCGGAGGAAGCGCTGGTTGCGTTGCAGGTGGTCCCAAAGTTGGTCGGCATCCAGAATGCCTTGCAGAAAGTCGTCCACCCGGTCCTGCACTGCGGCCTCGTCATCGAAACGGGAGTTGGGGGCGTCATAGTCGTATTGTTTGAATCGCCGGCGCAGCGCTTCCAGGTCGTGCAACCGGGCGCTCTGCCGGGCATGCAGCCGCCGGTTGTCTGCGAGATCCTTCTCCTGCGCCGTTTTACGCAGGCGCAGGTCGGCGAGCTGGCTGACGAGGGAGTCGTCCTCGTAACCGAGGGTGCGGGCCGCCGCCTGGCGCAGCGCCGGAATGGGGTCGGCGCGGAAACTCTCCGCCAGTCCCTCGATGGCCTGTTTGAGGTAATCGTCTTTGCCGGCTGCGAAGATCTCGTGCCGGGCCAGCAGATCCGCGTAGCGGTGTTCCTCCTTCCCGATTGCGTCGTCCAGGTCCTGCAACTTCGCCTTTTCCGCCTCCAGCGTTTTCTCCAGCGTCTCGACGCCACCGGCCTTTTCCGCCGCCTCTTCCAGGGCCGCCAGACGGCGCATCTCGCTTTCGGCGCTTGCCTTGAGTTCGGAGGTGTGTTCGCGCAGCCGTTTCGGGATGGTCGACAGCATGGTGTAGTTTTGCCGCGCTGCCTCAAAGCGGATGTGGCGGGCGAGGAGATGATCGAAAAAGCGGGTGAGGGGGTTGGCCCGGTAGCCGGGCGTGCCGTAACGGGCATTCCAGAGGTACATGAACAGACGGTCGTCCCGATAGGGTTTGCCCTTGTTCTGGTACTCCTCTTCGGCGCGGCGGGTCTTCTCCTCGGAGGCGGCAAGGGTATCCATCGCCGCCTGGGCCGTCTTTTGTTGCGTCTGGTAGTCGGGCTGTTCGCTCAGGGTCTTGTGGATGGCGTCGAGCCGCGCCTGTAACGCCTCGGCGGCCTTTGCCACGGCGTTCACCTGGGTTTGGCGCGTCTGTTCCAGTTCCGTCTGGCGGTCACGGCTCTCCTTGCTGCTTGCGGCCAGCGTCTGCATGGCCTCTTTTCGTTGGGCCAGTAGTTGGCTGGCGCGCCGCTCGGCCTCGTCGAGGTTTTGCTGAAAGGTGCCGGTCTTCAGCGTTTCCGCGCGCAGTTCGGCGAGCTTGCGGTAGATCTCCGATTCCTGCTGGCGCAGGGCGACGAGCTGGTTGCCGGTCCGCTCCAGACGCGCCTCGAACCCTTCCATGTGTTCGCGCAGGCGTTGCAGTCCTCGATCGAGGATGGCGAGTGTCTCGCGTCCGCTGATCATCCGTCCTCCTCGCCCCGAGCGGGCCGGAATACGGGGAGATAGAGACAATTCATTGCCGTGATAATATCGATCACGATGTCACCTTGCAGGTTCTGGACACGGGGTCTACCACTCCGTGATGGTGGCGCCGGTGGTGGCAACCTGGTATTCGGGTTTGAGATAACCGCGTTTCTTGGCGCCCACCTGCCGGTGCTGGATGATGCCGTCATCCTGTTTGTCGCGGGCCATGCGTTCGTAGTCACGCCGGTCCACCCGCAACCCCCACTTCCGGACCCGTTTCAGGCTGCCGTCCTCCTCGGAGCGCACCGGCATCTCCAGCACTTTTCCGTCGGGGCCGATGGCCTCCACGATGAGGTAGTAGTTGCGGGCGCTGCGGTTGATGTCGGGGTAGCGCCAGACGCCGCTCTTTTCCCCGGGCCGGGAGACCACCTGCAGGGTGTAGGTCTGGCGCAGGGTGGCGAGCAGTTTCCGCAACGAGGCGATGGCCGCCTGGGCCTTGGCGGCGTTCTTTTCCTTCAGCGCCGCGATACCGTCCCGGTGGAGCGTCTCGGCGGCGGCCCGGGCGGCGGGTTCCCTGGCGATATCGTTGACCTCCGTCCTGAGGTTGTCGAGGGTCTTTGGGATCTCCGGCAGTCCCTCGAGGAGGTCGATGTTCGCCGTTGCCTGGGTGAGTTGCTCCTCGGCCTGGGTGAGCAGGGTCTTCTGTTCGGCAATCCGTTTTTCCACCACGGGCTTGCGATCGGCAAAGCCGTCGGACGTGAGGGCGCCTTCGGGTTCGAGACCGGCCGCGGAGGTCAGCAGGCGGTCGCTCTCCTGCAGCGCGGTGGTGGCCTGTTGACGCAGGCTGTCGGCGGTGTCCCTCAGGGTATCGGGGGCCTGGGGGACCTCTTGCAGCCGTTGATGCAGGCGCGCCGCCCGTTCGCGCAGGCGGCGTACCTGTTCCCTGTCGGCGGCGAAACCGGCTTCCATCTGTTGGATCTCGCGGCTCAGCGCGCGTTGTTTGGGAGCCTCCACCACGCCCCAGTGGATACCCCATGCGGCCAGCAGGGCGGCGAAGACGGCGCCGATGCGCTTGCCCCATTTGCCGCGGTCGATGTAGAGATGCCACAGGCGGGTGGTCAGCCCGGGCGGGGGCGGGGTGTAGGCGAAGCGTTGGTCGCGCAGGGACTGGACCGCTTCGGCGATCACCGCGTCGGAGACCTCGATGCCCTGCGAGGCATAGATGTGTTTGACCTTTTCACGCAGCGCCTCGTCGCGCGCGTCGGCGTCCAGCTCGCGTTCCACGAGTTGCTGGTTGTGACGCAAGGTGTCGGCCACATCCATGGCCAGCATGACATCGTCCAGCGCGATGCCGTCTCCGCGCTTTTTCTCCGCCATCGGTTCCGGAGATCAGCCCAGTTTCAGGGCGTTGCCTTCGCGGGCCAGCTCCGCCAGGCGGCGTTTGCCGTCCTCCACGGCGTCCCGCACCTCTTCGGCATTGCGGGTGGAGGCCTTGCGCATCTCTTCGATCAGGCTGCGGCTGCGTTCCTGGAAGCTGACGATGGACTGCACCAGCTTCTTCACCGCCTCGGCGCGGATGGTGGGCCCATAGCCCTCCTTGACCGCCTCTTCCTGGACCTTGCCGCCCACCTCGGCAAGCACCTCGATGCTTTTGTTGATGCCCTCTTTCATGCGTTTGAGGGTCTCGGTGCTCTCGTGCAGGCCCCAGAGGCCAGTGAATGAGGCGGTCAGCGCGGTGAGCACGACCTCGTTGGTGCCAAAGAAGGTGACCGCCTGGGAGTAGACCCGCTGTTTGGCCTGAGTGGTCTGCGAGAGACGGGCCATGACCGTTTCCGTGGTGCCGTAGCTGAGGGTGAGATTGTCGGCCAGGTCCTTGGCGATCTGGTAGCGTTCGTCGGATTCCTGCAGGGCGCGCAGGGCCTCGTCACGGGTGAGTTCGAGTTTCGCCACCTCCTCGCGGGGCTTGCCTTCGGCTGCCTCCAGGGTCTGGGTGGCGGATTGCAGTTTTTCCTTGGCGCCGTCGAGTTCGTCCTGGGCCTTCTTGAGGATGTCCAGCGCCAGCACCTCCGCCTCTTTCAGGGCGCCACGGAAGTCGGCGTAGGCGTCGAGAATGAGGTGTTCGCGCTCGATCTGGTCTTTCGAGTCGCGCGCCACCTCCAGGTAGGTCTCCTTGATCTTGCGGAAACGGGACGGGATGTCGCCGCGGGAGACCTTCATCCAGACGTTCTGCACCCGTTCCATCAGGTCGATGCGGCCGTCGTCCAACTGGTCCACCATTGCCTTGGCATCGTCGCGGATGCCGTCGAAGGCGGCGGTGATCTCCTCGTAACGCTCGCCCACGTGCATGGCCTCGATCTGCTCGCGTACCACCTCGTTGAACAGCGAGGCCTGGTTGAGGGTGCGGGCGATGGCGACGGCCTTATCCTCGTCGAGGTCGGAGATCCGTTCGATGAGGGCGATCACCGGGGCCTCGTCGGTCTTGTTCTCGGACACGAGCCCAAGGTCGCGCAGTTTTCCCATTGCCTGGTCGAGGTATTTCAGCGGGGTGGCGGTGTTGGCGGTCATAGGGTCATCCTCCGTGGCCTTGCTGTTGTTCGAATCCCGCTGCGAGTGGCCGGCTGGACAGACGCGGGGCAGGATCCCGAAATATGGCGGAGTATAACATCCCGTGCCGCCCGTTCCCCAACGGGGGCGGTCGGATGCCGTCATATGTGTGAACATCTGAAAAATGGGAAGGCCTCTGTTTGTGTGTGGAATTCAGGGTCGCACCGGAAACAGGCTACACTGCGCGGGCGAACGTCACATCCGCCGCGTGGAGGTCCCATACCATGAACAGAAACATTGCGATCCTTGCCTGCTGGGTGCTGGGACTCCTGACCCTCGCCAGCGCCCCCGCGCGGCCCCTCACGCCGGACGAGGTGCCTGCGCCCCTCAAACCCTGGGCCGACTGGGTGCTGTGGGGGCATCAGGACCGGGGGTGCCCCATGCTCTATGACAGTGGGGCGCGGCGCTGTCTGTGGCCGGCGGCCCTGGAGCTGGACGTGGCGGCAGAGCGCGGGAAGTTCCATCAGACGGTCATGGCCTATCGCTCCACCTTTGCGCCACTGCCCGGGGATCTCAGTCACTGGCCGGTGCAGGTGGAGATGGATGACCAGCCGGTGCCGGTGGTGGCCCGGGACGGCCGGCCCCACGTACGATTGACACCGGGAGAACACCGGATTTCGGGGCGGTTCGAGTGGTCGGCGGTCCCCGAGGCCCTGGAGTTGCCGGAAGGGGTGGGGCTGATCCATCTCAAGGTGGAGGGCAGCGAGCGTCCGGCGCCCGATATCCGCGAGGGCCGGTTGTGGCTGCGAAAGCGACCCCCGGCCCGGACCAAGGCCCCCGAGGATCGTCTGCACCTCGTGGTCTTCCGGCGGGTGACCGACGACCATCCCATGCGCCTAGACACGCATTTGAAAGTGGAGGTTTCGGGCCGGCAGCGGGAGGTGATCCTGGGGCGGCCCTTGCTGGCGGGTTTCGTGCCCCTCCGTATCGACAGTCCGCTGCCCGCGCGGCTGGAGGCCGATGGCCGACTGCGGGTGCAGGTGCGTCCCGGGGTCTGGGAGATCAAGGTAGAGGCCGTGCATCCCGCCTGGGTCACGGCGCTGACGTTGCCGAAGCAGGCGCCGCCCTGGCCGCCGGAAGAGATCTGGAGTTTCGAGGCGCGGCCTTCGATCCGCTTGGTGGAAGTGGCGAAGGGGGAGAAGGTGGATCCCCGCCAGACCCGGCTGCCCAAGGCGTGGCGCGCCTTCCCGGCCTACCGCATGGAGGCCGGTGGGCAGTTTGTGTTGAAGGTGGTACGGCGCGGTGATCCGGCGCCAGCGACGGACACGCTGCGCCTGGCGCGCACCTTCTGGCTCGATTTCGACGGCGGCGGCTTCACCGTGCAGGACCGCATCACCGGCCACATCGCCTCCGGCTGGCGGCTCTCGGTGCGACCGGGGCTCCGCCTGGGCCGCGTGACCCTGAACGGCGAACCCCGCTTCATCACCCGTTTGGAGACGAAGGGGCCGGCGGGGGTGGAGGTGCGCCGCGGGGATATCGAACTGGTGGCCGAGAGCCGCGTCGACGGGCGGCGAACGCCGTTGCCGGCCTCGGGATGGGACCGCGCCTTCCAGCAGGTGGGGGCGACGCTCAACCTGCCGCCCGGCTGGCGGCTGCTGGCGGTGAGCGGGGTGGATGACGAGTCCCGCTCGTGGCTGCGCCAATGGACGCTCTACGATCTCTTTCTGGTCGCCGTCATCGCGGCGGCGGTGGGCAAGTTGTGGGGCGGGCGCTGGGCGCTGCCGGCGTTGTTCACCCTGGCGTTGATCTGGCATGAACCCGGGGCGCCGCGTTTCGTCTGGGTCTGGTTGCTGGCGCTGGTCGGCCTGCTGCGGGTCCTGCCCGAGGGGCATTACCGGTGGCTGGCGCGCGTGGGCCATCTCCTGGGCCTGGCTGCCCTGGTGATGACCGCGTTGCCCTTCATGGTGGATCAGGCCCGCACCGCGATCTATCCGCAGCTCGCCCAGCCGGGCGCAATGGTTCCGTCTCCGCTGACGCTGGATCGGATGGGGGCGGACGAGGCGCTGTCGTCGATGCCGCGCAAAGGGGTTGGCTCCGTAAAGGAGATGGCCGCCCCGATGGCGTCGATTCCGCGCAGTATAGGGAAGCCACCGGCGCGCTGGCGGCCCGATCCCAATGCGGTGATCCAGACCGGCCCGGGGCTGCCCGATTGGCGCTGGCAGAGTATCCCGCTGATATGGCGTGGGCCGGTGAGCGTAGACCAGCAGATCGGGCTGACGCTGGCGGGACCGGCCCTGAATGCGTGTTTCAACCTGTTGCGTATCCTGCTGGTGGCGCTGTTCGCCTGGCGCATGATCGATCGCTTGCCGTTGCGGTGGTCCTCGCTGGGAGGAGGGAAGGGCAAGGCGGCGGTCGCGCTGCTACTGGCGGGGTGGGGTGTCCTTGCCGCCGCGCCACCCGATGCGGCGGCCGCCGACTATCCCTCGCCCGGCCTGCTGCAGGAACTGGAGAAGCGCCTCACCGCGCCCGCCGACTGCCTGCCCGGGTGCGCGGATGTCCAGCGACTGGATGTGGATCTGATGGGCCGCACCCTCGTCTTGCGCCTGCAGGCCGATGCGGTGCGGGACAGCGCGATTCCCCTGCCTCTCGATCCGCGTGAGTCACCGCCACGGGAGGTGCTGCTGGACAACAAACCGGCGGTCGTCGTCGCCCGTGATGAGGAGAATCGCATGTGGATCGGCCTGCCGGCAGGGGCGCATCAGATCCTGCTGCGGGCCCATCTGGCCCGGTCCGACCGGCTGAGCCTGCCCTTGCCGCTGGCGCCGCACCGGGTGGAGGTGCGGGCGCAGGGCTGGCGCGTCGAGGGGCTGGTGGACGACCGGGTCCCTGGGGGACAGCTGCATTTTACGCGCAGTCAGCCAAAGCCGAATGGCGGGAAGGGCGAGGACGCGGAAGAGGGCCTCGTCCCCACGGCCTTGCCGCCCTTCGTGGAGGTGACGCGAACCCTGCGGCTCGGTCTGGAGTGGATCGTGGAGACGCGGGTGCGGCGCCTCTCGCCCCCCGGCGCACCGGTGGTGCTGAAGGTGCCCCTGCTGGCGGGGGCCTCGGTGATCAGTGGCGGCGTACAGGTGAAGAAAGGGAGGGTGGTGGTCGATATGGGGCCGGCGGCCATGGAGACCGGTTGGCGCTCCCGGCTGACGCCCGGCAAGGTCATCCGGCTGCAGGCGCCTGTCACCCAAAGGTGGATCGAGGTGTGGCGGCTGGACGTCGGTCCCATGTGGCATGCCGAAATTGAGGGAATCCCGCCGGTGCATCATCAGGCCGGTGGCCGTTGGTTGCCTCGCTGGATGCCTTGGCCGAAAGAGCATGTCACTGTGACCCTTACCCGTCCTCAGGGCGTGGTGGGGCCGACACGCACCATCGACCGTTCCCGTCTCGTCCTGCGGCCGGGGCGGCGGATCATGGACGCCCGCCTGCAGTTCCGCCTGCGCAGCAGTCAGGGCGGGCGCCATTCGATCACCCTCCCGGCCGGCGCCGAACTGTTGGCGGTGAAGGTGGATGGCGCCTCTCAGCCACTGCGGCTGGAACAGGGGCGGTTGTCGCTTCCCATCCATCCCGGGGTGCAGCAGTTTGCCATCGACTGGCGGCAGAGCGGGGGACTGCATGCCCGTTGGTTGACCCCCACACCGGATCTGGGTGTCCCCAGCGTCAATAGCCGTATTCGGGTCGAGATGCCGGATGACCGATGGCTGTTGTTCGCCACCGGCCCACGGCTGGGACCGGCGGTGTTGTTCTGGGGTGAGGTGCTGGTGGTGTTGTTGGTGGCGGTGATCCTGGGGCGGGCGCGGGACTATACGCCCCTCGGCACGGCTGCCTGGCTGTTGCTCGGCATCGGCCTCAGCCAGGTGGAGATCGGCGCGGCGCTGCTGGTGGTGGCGGCCTTTTTCGCCTTCGGCTACCGGCGAAGGCACTATCCGGACGAGATGCCCAAGGCGTTCAATCTGATGCAGGTGGGCCTGGTCCTGTTGGCCCTGTTGGCATTCGCCATTCTGTTCTGGACGGTGCAGCAGGGGCTGTTGGGTCGGCCGCAGGTGCAGGTGATGGGCAATGGTTCCACCGCCTTTCAGCTCAACTGGTATCAGGACAGGAGCCAGGCGGTGTTGCCGCAGGCCGGGATCTACTCGGCGCCGCTGTGGGTCTACCGGCTGTTGATGCTGGCCTGGGCGTTGTGGCTCGCCTTGTCCCTGCTCAAGTGGGTGCAGTGGGGCTGGGAGGCCTTCAGCCGGGGCGGGCGCTGGAAACGGATGGATTTCAAGTTGCCCAAGGGTCGCGGCGGCGCGCTGGGCGGCGCGGTGACGAAAAAAACACCAGCCGAAGATCCCTGACGTCTATGCCGGGGGAAAGAGGGTCAGCACGCCGCTGTAGCCGTGTAACTGGTCGTGGTGGATCTCGCCATTGGCGAAGAAGCCGGTGAGGGGAACGTCGCCAAGGGCGTCGTGGATGATCTTCATCTCCTCCGAGTTCTCGCCGAACAGCAGCCGGCCTCGCCCGCAGCAACTGTAATAGAGTCCACCCCTGGGATTCGGCACTCGGGCCTTCAACTCTTCTACTTTGCGGACCAGATCGTTGCGGGCGGTCGCCGCGTCACGCCGGGCGAATTGGAGAAAGGTGCCTTTCTCCGGGATGTCGCCGATGCTCACCGTTTCGTGTTCCAGGTCCAGTCCTAGAAGGTTGCGGACCAGGTAGGTGCCGGTATCGGAAGAGGGGAGGTAGAGGGCGGCAAAGACGTGTCCCTCCATTTTTTTGGGGTCTTGCGTCATCTCCTCGCCCACCGCCTCATAGAGGGCCTGAAGCGCAGGGCGGTCGTCGAGACGCTGGAGGACGTTGCGGTCCACCTCGGTGATCTCCATGCGTTCGCCGATCAGCTGGCACCCCTGGCTGATGCCGGTGGCGACGGCTAGGTTCCCGGAAAAGAGGACCCCCGAGATGCCTCCTTCGGTAAGTCCGTCAGCGAACTGGATAAACTGGTTGCGTGGGCCGGAACTGACACCGCCAACCAGGAAACCCGCTTCGAGAGAATGGGCCAACTGATTGATGAGGTGCGCGGAAGTGGGGTTTCGCGGGTCGCCGTGGACAATGCCAAAATGGGGGTGGTGGGCACGCAGCCATTCACCGAAGCCGGAGAGCGCCGCCGCGGGGTTGCGGTCGATTCCGGGCAGAACGCGGAACAGCTCTTCATCGATGTCGGTCACCAGGAGGCTGAGCGCCGGGGTATCGTAAGTCTCGCGGCCGTTGCTGAGGATGCCGCCTGCCACCGTGCCGACCCAATGCCTCACGCCAGTGCGTTCCCGCAGGGCGTCGAGGATCTCGCCACTCGAGGGGGCAAAACCGTCGGTGATATAGATGAAACCCAGGTGGCAGTCCGCAGAGAGGGGGCCCAGAGCTTCAACGGCCTGATCCACGGCCCGCCGCCAGTCATCGGTTACAACATGGGCATTCTTGAACCGTTGCATGAGCTGTCTTTCGTGTCAGGGCAACTGGCGGCCGGCAGGCCGCCAGTGAGGCGCCAGGAGTCTGTCGGAGTCGAGGCCGTTTGGCTAAACGTCCACCGGGATCAATCCATCGGGTGTATCCCGTTCGCCAAGCAGCAGACTGTTTATATTGTATGATATGCGCATTGAATCCGATCCCGCTAAATTTCCGCTGTTAACAGCTGGCCACGATAGACTCCTGGCCCGGAGTATTCATGAAATCGCTCGCACCCTTGCTTGATCCTTGTCCACACAGGGAATTTTCCTTCCTCGGCAATACAGCCCGTATTCCACTCGGTCGGAAAATCCCCTGTGCGGACAATTCTTTGTGCAATCATCGCGGCGATTCATGAATAATCCGGGCTAGGCGTTGCGGGCTTCCATCATCTTCTCGATGATGGGGGTGAGGATGATCTCCATGGCAAACCCCATCTTTCCGCCGGGAACGACGATGGTATTGCGACGTGACATGAAGGAGTCGTTCAGCATGCTGAGCAGGAAGGGAAAGTCGATATCGAACTTCTCGGGGTCCTTGAATCGGATCACCACGAAGCTTTCATCGGGCGTGGGAATGTCCCGCGCGATGAAGGGGTTGGAGGTGTCCACGGTGGAGACGCGCTGGAAGTTGATATCGGTGCGCGAGAACTGTGGCGTGATGTAGTTGATGTAGTCGGGCATACGGCGCAGGATGGTGTCTACGATGGCGTCCGCCGAATAGCCACGCTCCGCGTTGTCGCGGTGGATCTTCTGGATCCACTCCAGATTGACGATGGGCACCACGCCGATCATGAGGTCCACATACTTGGCAACGTTGTGCTCCTCGGTCACGACACCACCGTGCAGCCCCTCGTAGAACAGCAAATCGGTGCCCGGTGCGATGTCCTCCCAAGGGGTGAACTCGCCCGGGGAAAGGTGGGTGCCGAGGCGCGCGTTGTGCTGTTCTGCCTCTTCCTGACTGTGCAGATAGTAGCGTTTCTGGCCCACTCCGGTTTCACCATAGACCCGGAACAGCTCTTCCAGTTTGTCGAAACGGTTGGCCTCTGGCCCGAAGTGGCTGAAATCGCGTCCTTCCTGGGCCGCTTTCTCCACTTCCTCGCGCATCTGGGCGCGATCGAAGCGGTGGAAACTGTCGCCTTCGACGATGGCGGGTGTCACGCCGTCACGAAAGAAGATGTGTTCGAAGGCGCGTTTGACGGTCGTGGTGCCGGCCCCGGAGGAGCCGGTGACGACAACGACGGGATGTTTTCTGGACATGAGACCCTCCCTCACTGCTGTTGTTTTTCACGGAGCACGTGAAGCCGTTAATCGACCCGGTACTTTGCCGGGCCGCCGACATATAGAATTCGGGCCACTATAACATGAAGCGCCACAGCGAGAACCCCCGCCGGCGGCGTCGTCAGGAGCGGAACATCGCCGTTGCCGTTCCGTTCACGTCTGTTCGGCTTTGGGTTTCGGGCCGCATTCCTTGAAGATGCGGGCGTCGCAGGTGGCGCATACGTCCTTGTCCAGTTTCTGATAGATGGCGATGATCGCGGCCTGTTTCGACTGGAAGACATGACCCGGGTCGATGTCGTCGAGGCATCCGCAACGGTCCAGCGATTCCCACAATCCTTGCTTTACATGGATCAGGTAGAGGCCGCCGCCGCGCGCCCTGCGCTTGCGCGCCTCTTCCACCAGCGCCTCGCCGCCGACCAGGTCGACGAAATTGATTCCGTCGCACAGGATGGCGAGGTGTTTCTGTTGGGGGTACTGCTCCTCGATCCGGGCAAAGTAGTCCTGGATGTGGGAGATGGAGCCGAAAAACAGCGAGCCATCGATACGCACAAATTTGAGCTGGGGACATTCCGGCAAGGTGGGGTCGCTGCTGAAACTGCGGGTATGCAGGCGCGGATCGGGGGTGTAGCGGCGGATCTGGGGGCGCGAGACCCGCATCAGGTAGAGCACCAGCGAGAGCATGATGCCGGCGAAGATCGCCAGTTCCAGTTCCAGGAACAGGGCGCCGAGGAAGGTGGTGGCGAAGATCGCCATCTCCTGCTTGCTGGCCCTGAATATGTGCTTGATCTCGTGAAAATCGATCAGGCCCCAGGCCACCATGAAGAGGATGCCCGCCATGGCGGCGTTGGGCAGGTAGGCCGCCAGCGGGGCGACCAGCACCACGATCACCATCAGCAGTGCGCCGGCGAAGACCGCGGCGAGGGGGGTCTTGGCGCCGGCCTGGTAGTTCAGGCCACTGCGGTTGAAGGAGCCGGTGGCGACATAGCCGGAGAAGAAGCTGCCAAAGATGTTCGAGAGCCCCTGGCCGATGAATTCCTGGTTGCCGTCGATGCGCTGTCCCGAACGGGCGGCGAGGGCGCGGCCAATGGAGACGGCCTCGGTGAGAGCGAAGAGGGTCACTGCAAGGGCCGAGGCGGCGAGCTTTCTGATGGCGTCGAAGGAAAAATCCGGCGATGAGAGTGGCGGCAGGGTGGCGGGGAGTGCCCCCACCGTCTTGATCATGGTGCGTTCCGGGCCGAATATGGCGTTCAATGCGAGGGCGGCGAGGCTCCCCACCACCATGGCGACGATCATGGGGGGCAGTCGCGGAACCCAGCGTTTTATGCCGATGCCGGTGAGCAGCGTGATCAAGGCCGTCAGCGTCACATACCCGTTGATGTGCGGGATCTGATGGTAGAAGTGGATCAGGATTTCATGCAGATGACCGCCCCGGGGGATCTCGACACCAAAGAAATTCTTGAGTTGTTTGCTGGCAATGAGGATGGCGGCGCCCGCGGTGAAGCCCACGATCACCGAATGAGAGATGAAATTGACCAGCGCCCCCATGCGCGCAAGACCCAGCGCCAGTTCGATGACGCCGACCATGAAGGTCATGGTCAACGCCAGGGTGACGTAATCCATGCTGCCCGGTTCCGCATGGGCGCTGAGTGCGGAATAGAGCACGATGGAGGCGGCGGTGGTGGGACCGGAGACCAGATGCCAGGAGGAGCCCCAAAGGGCGGCGATGATAGCGGGGATCATGCCGGCGTAGAGGCCATACTCGGGCGGCATGCCGGCGATGGTGGCGAAGGCGACGCCTTGGGGCAATACGACGATGGCGCCGGTGAGTCCCGCGATGAAATCCGATTTCAGGTCGCGGCCCGTCACGCGCGGAAGCCAGCTCAGAAACGGCAGCAAACGCACCAACATCGTATTCTGCACCCTGAGGGTATGCATCGGCACTACCTTTCTGTTTTTCCCCGAGGATAGACGGCTCAGCAGTTGTTCTTGCGTGTAGCTCGGCCGTTCTTGGAAATATCCGAGTCCACCCCGAACCATGGGGCGACTCAAGAGGGAAGCATATCAGAACAGCCTTATATACCGCAAGGTTTGCCTGTGCTGTAGCACATGGCCCGGGCGGCAGTGGTCTCAGAAGATGCTGGAGTTGACCCACATGTGGACGACAATGCTCGCTGCATAGCCCAGGGCGATCGCCGGGGTCCATTTCAGATGGCCAAAGAAGGTGTATTTCCCCCGCGCCTGGCCCATCAGCGCCACGCCGGCGGCCGATCCGATGGAGAGCAGAGAGCCCCCCACACCCGCCGTCAGGGTGACCAGCAGCCATTGGCCCATGGACATGTCGGGCATCATGGTAAGCACGGCAAACATCACAGGGATGTTGTCGACGATGGACGAGAGTACACCCACGGTGACATTGGCGGGCGTGGCGCCCCAGTCCACGTACATCACCTGGGAAGCGAGGCTCAGGTAACCGATGAAGCCGAGGCCGCCGACGCACAATACCACTCCGTAGAAAAAGAACAGTGTGTCCCATTCCGCCCGGGCGATCTTCTGGAACACATCGAAAGCCACGGGACTGCCCATCTGGCCCTCACGTTCCACGTCTTTCGGCACCTCCTTATGGGCGGTCTTTTTCAGATAGTAGCCAAAGAACTGGAGGAAAGAGAGGCCGGTGAGCATGCCGATGACGGGGGGCATGTGCAGAAAGTTGTGGAAACTGACTGCAGTGACGATGGTCAGCAGGAACAGCCCGATGATGCGCCGGGCGCCCCGTTTCATCTGCGCGGACGCGCCGCCGCCGCTGGGTTGTGCATTGGGCACCGCAAGGCTCATGATCACCGCAGGCACGAGCCAGTTGACGAGGGCGGGAAGGAACAGCTTGAAGAAGGGCCAGAAGCCGATCTGCCCCTGAGCCGTCTCGATGGCCTTCTGCCAGACCATCAGCGTGGTGATGTCGCCGAAGGGACTGAAGGCGCCCCCGGCATTGGCGCCTACGACGATGTTGATGCAGGAGAGCATGACAAATTTGTCGTTGTCGCCGCCCACCGCCAGCACGACTGCGCACATGAGGAGCGCCGTGGTGAGGTTGTCCGCCACCGGGGAGATAAGAAAGGCCAACAGACCGGTGATCCAGAACAGCTTGCGCAGGCTGAAGCCCTTGCGAATGAGCCAGGCGCGCAAGGCGTCGAAGACCCCTCGCTCGTCCATGGCGTTGATGTAGGTCATGGCCACCAGCAGGAACAGCATCAGCTCGGCATATTCGAGCAGGTTGTGGCGCACGGCGTGCTCTGCTGCCGCGGGCAGGCCGTGTTGGTTATAGATGATCGCGATCAGCGCCCAGATGATCCCGGCGGCGAGGATGACCGGCTTGGATTTACGCAGATGGGTGAATTCCTCGGCCATCACCAGCACATAAGCGAATATGAAAATGGCCAGTGACGTGACGCCGACCCAATGGCCCGTGAGGTCCAGCCGGTGTGTATTGCCTTCTTCTGCGAACGCCAGTCCAGGGAGGAGAAGGAAGATCAGGATTGTGAATATGGGCCTCATGTTCAAGGTGGCATCCCCCGTCGGGTTGTGGTTTCCGGCAGATCGCTCCCGATCTGCTGTGGGCAGAGGAACTGGGGCTCCTCACCGATTAATGGTCGGCCGTGGAGGTTACAACTTTAATTCCCGGGGATAAAGCGTCGATGAAGATAAAGCGTCGATGAAAGAGAGTCGCGATTTACAGGGGTGCGGGTTCGGCGACGGCGCCGTCGGGCAGGGCGGCGATCTGCTGGGGACGGCGGGGGCGATCGAAGGCGGGCATCTCCATGGCGATGGCGTCGAGGCGGTCCTTGACAGAGGCGAGCCGGCTGCTGATCTCGGCGATCTGATGGGCCCGGTAGGCGGCGTAGATCAGGCCGCCCGGGAGAATCACGGTGATCACCGCATCGCCTACCCCGAAACGGTGGCTCTGTTGTGACCGGGTGAGGCAGTCGAGTTGCGCCTGCAGGCGTTCCCGTTGGGCCTTCAGCAGGGCCGCGATGTGCGACCGGTCCACGCGCGGCAGGCTGACCATCAACCCGCTGGCGTCTTGCATGATGAAACGTGCGCTCCCCTGAAACGGACCGGCCAGTGCCTGCGGTGCCATGAGCGCCAGTCCAGCGAGCAGTGGGCAGGCGGTAAACAGTCTCTTCAGCAGGCGGCGGGCGTTCACGATGCAGGTCTCTCTGTGATCCTGGTTGAAACTGTACGTCAGCCTGGTCGCGGGGTTCGAACCGGGTTCACACCTCGGCACACCGCTGGTGGCGAGTTGTGGGCCGGTTCACACGGGAGGCAGCGCCTTTCCGGGATTGAGGATGTTGCGGGGGTCGAATCGCCGTTTGAGGTCGGTCATCAGGCGGAGGGTGACGGGATCGATTTCCCTGGAGACGAAGTCCCGTTTCTCCAATCCCACGCCGTGCTCGCCGGAGAGGGTGCCGCCGAGGGCGAGTACGAGATCGAACAGGGCGTCCAGCGCCCTGCGGCCCTGTTGGAGGCGGGTGGGGTCGTCCGGATCGAACAGGAGGTTGACATGGATGTTGCCATTGCCGGCATGACCAAAATTGATGATGCGAATCCCCGTGTCCCGTGCGACCCCTTCCAACCCCTCGATCAGATCAGGGATACGCGACACCGGCACCACCACGTCCTCGTTGATCTTTTTCGGCGCTATCTTTCGCAGCGCCGGGGAGAGGGCGCTGCGCGCCCGCCAGAGGTGGACGGTCTCCTCCCCCGGCCGGGCGCCATGGAGGTCGATCATGCCGGGGTTGCGCGCCGCCGCGGTTACCCGCGCGACGGCCGGTTCGATGCAGGATTCCAGGCCGTCGACCTCCACCAACAGCAAGGCGCCGATGTCAGGGTCGATGGACAGATCGGCTGTGCTGCGGACCAGCTCCAGGGCGCCGCCGTCCATGAATTCCAGGGCGGACGGCGTCACCGGTTGGGCCATGATCGCCGAAACGGCGCGGGCGGCGCTGTGAATGTCGCGATAGCCGATGCGCAGCGTACGCCGGGTCTCCGGCAGAGGGGTCAGTTTGAGCGTGGCCCCGGTGATCACTGCCAGCGTGCCCTCGGAGCCGATCAGCAATCGGGTGAGGTCATAGCCCACCACCCCCTTGGTGGTGCGCACGCCGGTGTGAAGCGTCTCGCCCAGACCGGTCACGGCGGTGAGACCCAGGGTGTTCTCCCGGGGGGTGCCGTACTTGACCGCATGCGGGCCGGCGGAGTTGTAGGCCAGATTGCCGCCGAGGGTGCAGACCGCCGCGCTGGTGGGGTCGGGGGGCCAGAAGAAGCCGTGGGGGGTGAGGGCCTGTTGCAGTTCCCGGTTGGTGACGCCAGGCTCCACCTGCGCGATCCGGTTGCCGGGATCGATGTCGACGATGCGCGCCATGCGTTCCAACGACAGGACGATGCCGCCATGGAGGGGAACGGTGGCGCCGGTCGTCCCGGTGCCCTTGCCCCGCGCGATGAGGGGCAGGCGGTGTTCGTGGCAGAAGCAAACGAGGTCCACCACCTCGTCGTGACGGGTGGCGAACACCACCGCCTGTGGCAGCCCCTGGCGGCGGCTGTTGTCGTAGCCGTAGGGCCAGCAATCCGCCGGCGCACTGAGCACGGCATCGGCGCCGAACCGCTGTTCCAGTTCGGTGATCAGCGCTCCGTCAAGGGGCGGGGTGTCAGTGGGACTGGATATACTCAAACACCTTGACCACCTTGCGGACCCCGCTGATGTTGCGGACCGCCTCGGTGGCCATGTCGGCCTCTTCGCGGGTCGTCAGCCCCATGAGATAGACCACACCCTGCTCGGTGACGACCTTGACCCGTGAGGGGTCGAAGCCCGGCGACTTGACCCGCAGCAGGGCGAGCTTGGCCTTGGTGGTGATGTAGGTGTCCTGGGTCTTCTGGCCAAAGGTGGAGAAGGGCCCCACGGTGATCTCGTCAATGACATGCTTCACCCTTGGGATCTGCCGGACCCGCATCTCGTAGCGCTCACGCACCTGCGGGCTGTCCACCTGGCCCGTCAGCAGGACGACCATGTTGTAGCTGGTGGCGGTCACGTTGCTATGGTCCTTGATCTCGGGATCATTGAGTTTGATATCCATCGCCTTCAGTTCGATCTCCTGATCCTCCACCAGAGTGCCAAGGGTGCGGCGGTCATGGGCGACTGCCACGCCGGCAGCGGCACCGCCCACAACCACCGGGGTGCAGGCCTGAAGCAGGAGGGTGGAAAATACGAGTGCGAGGGGCACGATGGGGTTCAGTCGCATGGTTACGGGCTCCTTGTTTGCTTGGTCAGCCGCCAAGCAGTTGTTGGTCGATGAGGTCGCACAGACAATGAATGATCAGCAGGTGCACCTCCTGGACACGTGCGGTGGAATCCGCGGGCACACGGATCTCCACATCGTCGCCAGTGACGCGTTCCGCCACCTCTCCGCCGCCCTGCCCGGTGAGGGCAATAACCTTCATGTCCTGTTCATGGGCGGCGTCGATGGCGGCCAGCACATTTTCCGAGTTGCCGCTGGTGGAGATTGCCAGCAATACGTCGCCCGGCTGTCCGAGGGCATGAATCTGCTTCGCAAACACCTCCTCATAATGGTAGTCATTGGCTATCGAGGTCAAGGTCGAAGTATCGGTGGTGAGGGCAATGGCGGGCAGGCCCGGCCGTTCCCGTTCGAAGCGGTTGAGCATCTCCGAAGAGAAATGCTGGGCGTCACCGGCGGAACCTCCGTTGCCACAGCTCAGCACCTTGCTGCCGTCGAGCAGCCGGGACACGATCAAGGCAGCGGATTTGGCAATGGGGTCGGGCAGAGTGGCGGCGGACTCTATCTTGGCCTGGATGCTGGCCTCGAAAAGCTGTTGGACGCGCGCGGCCGGTTCCATGATCAGGCGGCGCCGAAGGCGTTTCTGATCCAGTCCGGCCGGCTTGTGTTCGACGGCGTCAGGGCGAGTACGTCGAAGCGGCAGGGCGGCGTGTACCCAAGTCCGGCGAGATAGTGTTGCGCGGTGACGACGATGCGCGCCTGTTTGGCGTCGTTGACACTCTCCGCCGGTGAGCCATAGCGATCACTGCGGCGATAGCGCACCTCGATGAATACCAGGGTTTTTCCCTCGCGCATGATGAGGTCGATCTCTCCGCGCCGGCAGCGGTAGTTGCGCTCCACCAGGGTCAGTCCCCGCCGTTGGAGATAGTCGCAGGCGATCTTTTCGGCCCGGGGGCCGGTGAGGGGAGTGGTGGGGCGGGCGGTCTGCTGCATGGCTCAGCGCACCCCGTCGTCCGCGGCCGGCCGGTCGGCCGGGGATAGAGGGGCGGCATTCTCGATCAATGCCGGGTTTTGTTCGGATTGGATCGCCGTTTCGATGTAGGGGGTGAAACCGAGCACCTTCGGGATGCCGTTCTGGAATCGCGCCCACAACAGTTGGCGATGGATGCGATGGACCTCGTCCATGGTCAGATGGCCGGTAGCACCTTGATAAGTCTCCGCAGGATCGCCGCGCAGGCGGAGCAAGTGGGGCAGCAGATTGAAGGCATCGATGCCCATGGCGTACAGGCGGCTGTATCGTCCCATGACGCCGGGGAACTGCGTCCGCAGGGCCTGGCGGGACAGGGGACCATGGTCCTCTTTGTCGAGGATCCAGGGGATGTCCGGGAAACGCAAACCCTCGAGGTCGATGTCGCGCTTGGGATCGGGTTCGCCAGAGAAGACCCGCGAGGTGGTGTAGGTTGGCAGATCGCCGGCGCGGAAGAACTGAAACTGCGGCCACAATTCGCGCGCCTTGCCGGCCTTGGCGGCGAGTACGAGTATGTCCGCATCTTGCCGCCGGCGCGGTTCGAACCCGATCTTTTCACCCAGCAGGCGTTCCAGTTGGCGATGGCGCCAGCGGCTCTGGTCGAGATGCAGCAGCTTGCGGATGGGGACCGAGAAGTCGTTCTCCTGTGGCGGATATCCGCCTTCGCCCACCACCACGCCTCCGATGTTCTCCCAGCGCTGACGGAAGCTCTCGCGGACACGATCGCCCCACGAGCCGGTGGGGGTGAAGATCAACGCGGTAGCGTGGCCGTCTCCCCAGGCGCGATCGGCGATCTGTGCGGCCTCATCCTCGGGGGCCAGAGCAAACTGGTAGAGGTCGGTCGGCGGATTGGTGTCGAGGGGCACGCGGTTCAGGGCCAAGACCGGTACCGGTACTTCGCCGGCATGTGCGAGTTGGTCCACGGCGCGTTTGTCGAGCGGCCCGATGACGACATTGGCGCCCTCCTCGACGGCCTGCTGTAACAGCGGCCAGGCCTGGCCAGGGTTGCTGCTGTCGTAGAATCGCAACTGCGGACGCTCTTCCACCGGCATCGCATAGTAGGCCGCCATGAGGCCATCCCGCACGGCTGCCGCGGCGCGTGCATAAGGCCCACTGCGGGGCAGCATGACCGCCAGGTTGTTCAGCTCGATAAAGTGAGCCGTGGCCTGTTGCTGGTACTGTTCAAGCAGTTCCGGCATCGCGGGGTGGCTGGGAAACCTCAGTCGCCACTCTTCCAACGCCTTGCTGAGGGCCTGTGGGGTCTGGACGTTGGCCTTGCCGATGCGCGCCAGCTCCAGCCAACCCGAGAAGGTGTCGTCGGGAGGCGGGCCTTGGAAAAGTTCGAGCACCTGTTCCGAAAGGCCGCTCAATGCCTGCAGGATGGCGGTCTGATTGGCCAGCCGGGCATCGTGGTCGTCACTTAGCAATGGGTCTGCCAGCGACAGTTCGCGGGCGCTCTCCAGGGCATTGGCGGTCAGCCGCAATGCCTCCGCGCGCGCCAAATGGTAACGCAACCGCAGCGTCCGGGGCAGATAGTCCGCGGGTGGCGCCGACAGGAGATCGAGCGCCTCCTCGCCGCGGTTCTGGTGGATGGCCAGTTCGGCCGCCAGAAGGTTGCGACGGAAAGCGGGTTCCGGTGACAGCGTCATCCTGCCGATCTGTTTCAGCAGCCGTCCGGTGGCCTCCAGATTGCCGGCCGCCATCCAATTTTCCGCGGCGAGCAGCAGGTACTGGTGTTGGAGGGGGGGCGGGGTGCGTGCGGCGAGTTCTTCGTAGAGCCGGGCGGCGGCGTTGAAGTCGCCGCTGTCGTGCAGCGATTCCGCGCGCGCCACGTCGGGGTTGCGCGCCTCTTGGGGGGCTTCCTGACGGCTGGGGACCGTGGGCGCCGTGCCGCAGCCATGGAGCATCAGGCCCAGCGTGGCGAAGAGGGTGGCCAGCAGGTGCTTTGCCGACCCAAGCGCCCGCCGCGTCACCTTTGGCCGGCCGGCGGGTTGGCGCGCTGTTGAATGCGGCCGGGATGTGGTTGGTGTTGGTGCGATCTGTTGCATGCTCTCACGGCTACAGGCAGGATGAAGCGCGGTCAGTATCTTTTCTGGGGTGCAATGTGTCAATGGACAGGGGGGTTCTTTCTGTGGTGGCGACGCCCATCGGCAATCTCGGTGACCTCTCGCCGCGCGCCAGGGAGACCCTCGGGCAGGTCGATCTGATCGCCGCCGAGGATACCCGCCACACCCGCAGGCTGCTGCGGCATTTTGGCATCGCGACGCCCTTGGTTGCCTTTCATGAGCACAACGAGCGGGAGATGGGGGCGGCGCTTCTCCATCGTTTGATGGCGGGAGAGGATATCGCCCTCGTCTCGGATGCCGGGACCCCGTTGATCAGCGATCCGGGTTACCGGTTGGTGCGGGCGGCGCGGCAGGCGGGCCTGCGGGTTTCGCCGGCGCCGGGCCCGAGCGCGTTGATCGCCGCCCTTTCGGTGGCGGGATTGCCCAGCGACCGATTTGTTTTCGAAGCATTTCCGCCACGCACTGCGCGGCAACGCCGCGAGTGGCTGGGCGCGATGGCGGCCGAGCGTCGTACCTGGATCTTCTACGAGTCCAGTCACCGCATTGCCGCCACACTGGCGGACCTCTGCGAGGTGGTGGGCGAGGCGCGTGAACTGGTGGTGGCCCGGGAATTGACCAAGGTGCACGAAACCCTCCTGGGGGGCGCGGCCAGAGAGGTTTTGCGCCAGCTGGAAGAGGACGCCGATCAGCGCAAGGGTGAGTTCGTCGTATTGGTGCGCGGCGCCCCCTCATCCACGACGGACGCGGCGTCTGGTGAGGCGTTGCGGGTGTTGAACATCCTGCTCGCCGACCTGCCCCTCAAGCAGGCGGTGGCACTTGCGGCGCGCATTACCGGCGAGAAGAAGAACAAACTCTACAAATTGGCCCTGGAGAGGCCAGTCAGTCCCCCTTCACCTTGATCCGGCGGCGCTTGCCGGCATCGCGTTTTGGCAGAGTCACCCTGAGCACTCCACGCCGGTAGCGGGCCTTTGCCCCTTTTGTGTCCACCGCCCCCCCTAGCCCGTATTCCACTCGGTCGGAAAATCCCCTGTGCGGACAATTCTCTGTGCAATCATCGCGGCGATTCATGCCCAGGCGCGACTGACGCCTTCGCGAATCTGTTGCAATGTGCCCATTCTTCGTTCCTCCTGGGTCAGGATGGATGTTACACGGTTGTCTTTGCTTCTGTATCACAGGTCGCCTGTCCCGCGCGGTATCGGAAAACATGACCTCCTGGCGTCTTCATGCTGTCGGTCTGAAACGAAAAGAGGGTTCCTGTGAACCCTCTCTCCATTTGGCGCCGCCGTTTACTGTTCGACTGCGATCCGGCGCGGTTGATGGGCCTGAGTCTTGGGGATGGTGATCTCCAGGACCCCGTGATTGCCCTTTGCCGTGATGGCCTCCGGGTCGGCGTTTTCGGGCAGCGTGAAGCGGCGGAGAAAGACGCCACGCGCCCGTTCGACGCGCTTGTAGTTTTCCTTCTCCTCTTCTTTCTCGTATTTGCGCTCGCCGCGTACCGTGAGAACGCCGTTTTCCATGGTGACCTCGATATCCTTGGGGTCCACCCCTGGGATATCGGCCTCCAGGACGTAGGCATTGTCGGTTTCCTTGATATCCACGGCCGGGGTCCAGTCGCCACGCTCTACATGGGACGCGCCTTCTTCGGCGGGTGTCATGCCAAACAGGCGATCCATCTCGCGGCGCCACTGTTCCATGCTCTGCCAGGGATCGTAACGGGTAATGTTCATAGCAACCTCCTTTTCGGGGCAATGTGTCTGAGGGATTCTTGGGTTGTTACCTAAGTAGTGACGGCCTTCACGGAATTCAAGGGTTGAAGCCTGGAGGCAACGCCCGTATGGTAAGGCGCGGGAGTCGGCCGGACAGCCGCTGTCCGTGAGGGCGGAGGAAAGTCCGGGCTCCGGAGGGCAGGGCGCCAGGTAACGCCTGGGGGGCGTGAGCCTACGGAAAGTGCCACAGAAAACAGACCGCCTGCCCGCGGGCAGGTAAGGGTGAAAAGGTGCGGTAAGAGCGCACCGCGCCGGTGGTAACATCGGTGGCAGGGTAAACCCCGCCCGGAGCAAGACCAAATAGGGGAACGGACGGCACCAGCCGTCGCGTGCGGCCCGCACGGTTCCCGGGTAGGTCGCTCGAGGCATGTGGCGACACATGTCCCAGATGAATGGCTGTCCATGACAGAACCCGGCTTACAGGCCGGCTCCCACCTTCCTCGCTTCAGTTTTCATTTGTTTACGCATCCAATTCCCAAGAATCTACTTTAGATTCCTAATCCATATACATGTTTTAAATGCCATTATGGCGGCCTGAAATGGCCGTCATCGGCGCGCGTAACTCCCTGTCCCTAAAGGATTTTGAGAGAAGTCCGCCTTGACGGTGGGGAAGTGGGGCACTAAGATGGCGAAAAGTGGGATGGAGTGGAGAAATAAGGAAAACGTGGCGGGAGGGGTTACTTGTTTCGCGGCATCACCGTGCTCAATCTGGACACCAAGGGTCGCCTGGCGATCCCGACGCGCTATCGGGACCGGCTCGAGCAATCCTGTGGGTCGCAGTTGGTGGTGACGGCGGACAAAGACCGCTGTCTGCTCATCTATCCCGCGAATGAATGGGTGGAGGTCGAGCGCGCTATCCGGCGTCTGCCCTCCATTACCGAGCCGGGCCGCAGCCTGCAGCGCCTATATATAGGTCACGCGCAGGACACGAAGATGGACGGCCAGGGGCGCATTCTGATTCCGCCCGAATTGCGTGATTTCGCCAGCCTCGACAAAAAAGTGGTGCTGGTGGGGCAGGCGAACAAGTTCGAGTTGTGGGACGAGGCGGCCTGGAACAAGTGCCGCGATGAAAGTCTCGAAAACGTGATCAACATGCAGGCCCAGGAGGATCTTCCGGCTGAGCTTGCAAATCTTTCGCTGTAGATGACATCCAACGAACACCGGCCCGTGCTCTTGCGGGAGGCGCTGGATGCCCTGGCCATCACATCGGATGGAATCTATGTGGATGGCACCTTTGGTCGCGGTGGACACAGTCGCGGCATTCTGCGCCGAGTGGGTGACAAGGGGCGCGTTCTGGCCCTGGACAAGGACCCCCAGGCAGTGGCCGCAGGGCGGCGGCTGGCGGAAATGGATCCCCGTTTTATGATCGAACACGAGAGCTTCGCCGCGCTGGCGGTGATTGCGGAGAGGTATGGTCTGATGGGACAGGTCAATGGTGTGTTGCTCGATCTTGGCGTTTCGTCGCCGCAACTCGACGATGCCGTACGGGGCTTCAGTTTTTTGCACGACGGTCCTCTGGATATGCGCATGAATCCCATGGCAGGCGAGAGCGCGGCGGCATGGTTGGCGCGGGCCGAGGTGGGTGAGATCGCGCGGGTGCTCAAGGAATATGGAGAAGAGCGTCATGCGCGCCGCATTGCGCGGGCCATCGTAAAGGCGCGGCAACAGGCGCCCATCACGTCGACACAGCGGTTGGCGGCGGTGGTCTCGGAGGCCAATCCGGCATGGGAGAAAGGGCGGCATCCCGCCACTCGCAGTTTTCAGGCGATCCGCATCCACATCAATCGCGAACTCGACGATCTCGAGGCGTTTCTCGATAGTGTTCTGCCGATGCTTGCCCCCGCGGGCCGCCTGGTGGTGATCAGCTTTCATTCTCTGGAAGACCGTCGGGTGAAACGCTTCATGCGGGAACAGGCGCGCGGGGATCGCTTCCCAGCAGGTGTTCCGGTGACGCGGGACCAGATGCACCCGACGCTGCGGCTGGTGGGAAAGGCAGTCAGGCCCGGGGTGGAGGAAATCGCCCTCAATCCACGGGCGCGCAGTGCGGTGATGCGGGTGGCGGAGAAGGTGGCATGAATCGTTCTCCGCGTGGCCTGCTGGTGTTCTGCGTGATCATCGTGTTGGTTTCCGCCATTGGTGTGGTCTATTCGAGATTCGCCAGCCGGAAGCTGTTCGTCGAGTTACAGAAGTTGCGCTCGGAACGGGAAGCAGTGGACGTGCAATGGGGCCGGCTGCAACTGGAACAAGGGGCGTTGGCGACCAACGTGCGGATCGAAAAGATTGCGCGGGCGAAACTGGACATGCATATTCCTGCGCCTCGCGATGTACGCGTGGTCAGTCGCTGATATGGCGCGCGGGACGAAAAAGGCCAGGCGGCGCAGCCGTGTTCAGGTTCCCCAACCCCGGTACGCCTTGCGCCGCGGGGTGGTGGGGGGCGTGTTGCTGATGGCCTTTTTCCTGCTCGTGGGCCGTGCCGTGGAACGGCAGGTGCTGGAGCGCGATTTTCTGCAGAACGAAGGTCAGCGCCGCTACTTGCGCACGGTGGAGATGCCAGCCCATCGGGGGGTGATCTTCGACCGGCACCACGAACCGCTGGCGCTGACCACGCCGGTGGAGTCCATCTGGGTGAACCCGAAACAACTGCCCCGGACGGCGCAAGCGCCGCTGGCCCGCGCGCTGGGCGTGTCGGTTGCGCATCTGCGCAAGGTGCTGGCGAGAAATGGCAAACGGCATTTTCTCTATCTTGAACGACGGGCCGCGCCAAAACGCGTCGGCCGGGTGCGTAAAGCAGTGCATGACAACAAGATCACGGGGGTTCACTTCGAGCGCGAGTACCGCCGTTTCTATCCGGCCGGCGAGGTGACCGCGCATGTGATCGGTTTTACCAATATCGACGATCACGGGCAGGAAGGGTTGGAACTGGCCTACGATGACTGGCTGACCGGGCGGGCCGGGGCCAAGCGGGTATTGAAAGATGGTAGTGGGCGCGTGGTGCGTGATGTGGAGAGTATCCGTGCGCCGCAGCCGGGCAAGGATCTGGTGACCAGCATCGACCGGCGGTTGCAGTATCTTGCCTACCGGGAGTTGAAGGCGGCAGTAGAGAAACATCGGGCGCGGGCGGGGTCGGCAGTGATCCTCGACGTCTCCACGGGCGAGGTGCTGGCAATGGTCAATCAGCCTTCCTACAACCCCAATGCCCGCCGCAGTGGGCGGGACGGCCGCTTCCGCAACCGCGCCGTGACGGACGTGTTCGAGCCGGGATCCACCATGAAACCACTGATCATGTCGGCGGCGTTGGAGGCCGGGGTGATAGAGCCCTCGACACGTATCGATACCGCGCCGGGAAGGTTGGAGGTGGGTGGGCACAGAGTGCGCGACAGCCATGACTATGGCGTGTTGACCCCGGCCGGGATCATCGAGAAGTCGAGTAACGTCGGCATCAGCAAGATCGCCTTGCAGTTGACGCCGGACGTGATGTGGCGGGTATTGTCGAAGGTGGGATTCGGGGTCTCCACAGACAGCGGGTTTCCGGGCGAGGTGTCCGGCAGGTTGCCCTATTTCGATCGCTGGTCCAGGTTTGGGCAGGCCACCATCGCCTTCGGTTACGGGCTGTCGGTGACGACCCTGCAACTGGCGGCGGCCTATGCGACGATCGGTGCCGACGGAGTGAAGCGCCCGGTCTCCCTGCTGAAGCAGTTGCAGGCGCCCCGGGGACGGGAGGTGTTGCGCCGCGACGTGGTGCGCACTGTGCGTGGCATGATGGAAAAGGTGGTCTCCGCCGAAGGCACCGCCCCGCGGGCCGCCATTCCTGGCTATCGGGTGGCGGGCAAGACGGGTACGGCAAAGAAGATCACCGCCCACGGTTACGCAAAGGACAGGTATCTGGCGATCTTCGCCGGCGTGGTCCCGGCCAGTCGGCCCCGGCTGGCGATGGCGGTGATGATCGATGAGCCTCGCGCCGGCCAGGTCTATGGCGGAGAGGTGGCGGCGCCGGTGTTTGCGAAGGTGATGGCGGGGGCGCTGCGCCTTCTCAATATCCCGCCCGATGGCGTCCAGGGTGAAGGGCTGCGGTTGGCCAGCTCGGGAGGCAAGCCATGATGGCGTCAGAGCACCGGCCGGCCGGGCTGCATCTCTCGCATCTGCTGGCCGACATTGGCTACACCGATCCGTCGGCCGATCCGGTGATCGGCGGTCTGACCCTCGACAGCCGGCAGGTCGAGGCGGGATGGCTGTTTCTCGCCTGTCGTGGCCGCGCCACCCATGGCCTCGATCATGTGCAGCAGGCCGTCAGACACCAGGCCGTGGCCGTGGTGTGCGAGCCGGGTGCGGATTGGAGCATGGAGCGTATCGCCAGGCTGCGCGGCAAGCTGCCGATTCCGCTGGTGGTGGTGCCGCAGTTGCGTCCTCACGTGGGCCGGATGGCGGCGCGTTTCTATGGTGATCCCAGCCGCGCCCTGTCGGTGGCCGGCATCACGGGCACCAATGGCAAGACGAGTTGCAGCCACTTTCTGGCCCAGGCGCAATTGCCACGCTGTGGCATCGTGGGTACGTTGGGGGTCGGATTCCCCGGCGCCCTGCGCCCCACGGGCCATACCACGCCCGATGCCGTCACCCTGCAGCGGGCGCTTGCCACCATGCGCGCGGAGGGGGCCACGGCGGTGGCCATGGAGGTCTCCTCCCATGCGCTGGATCAGGGACGGGTGAACGGGGTGCACTTCGATGTTGCGGTGCTCACCAATCTCAGCCGGGATCACCTCGATTACCATGGCGATATGGCGGCCTATGGCGCCGCCAAACGGTTGTTGTTCGAGATGGAGGGGCTGGGGTGCGCAGTGATCAACAGCGACGAAGCCTTCGGCCGCGAGATTGCCACCGGCCTCGACCCCAGTCTGTTCGTCGTGCTCTACGGCCTCGAACTGCCGCCGATACCGGTGGATCGCGTGGTGCAGTGGGTGCATGGCGCCGCAATAGAACACCACGCCGGCGGCATGCGTATCCAGGTGGAGAGCAGTTGGGGTTGCGGGGAGATCGACAGCCGCTTGTTCGGTGACTTCAATGCCCGCAATCTGCTCGCGGTGCTGTCCGTGCTGCTCTATCGCGGCATGGCGCTCGAACAGGCCCTGGCGCGCCTCGGTGAGGTGACGACCGTGCCGGGCCGCATGGAACTCTTTCGCGCCGAGGGGCGTCCTTCGGTGATCGTGGACTATGCCCATACGCCCGATGCCCTGGAACAGGTGCTCAAGGCGTTGCGGCCCCATTGCAAGGGTCGGCTGGTGACCGTGTTCGGTTGCGGCGGGGAGCGTGATGCGGGCAAGCGGCCCCTCATGGGGCACGTGGCGGAGCGTTATAGCGACCGGGTGATCCTCACCGACGACAATCCGCGCAATGAGGATGGCGAATGGATCATCGGCGAGATCCTGAACGGGGTGGAACAATCGGAAAACATCGTCGTCGAGCGTAAGCGGGCGGAGGCGATCCGCGTCGCCATCGAGACGGCGGAACGCGATGACCTGATCCTGGTGGCGGGCAAGGGACACGAAGAGGTGCAATCGATCGGCGACCTGGAATTGCCGTTCAGTGACCGCGAGGCGGTGGCCACCCTTTTGGGCCTGAAGGGGTCGGCATCATGAGCAACTGCCTCTCCCTTTCCGCAGTGGCCGGGCCACTGCAGGCCGAGCATCGGGGCGACGATGTGCGCTTCTGCGCGGTGAGCAGCGACACCCGCACCCTCTCGCCGGGCGATCTTTTCATCGCCCTGCAGGGGCCGAACTTCGATGGCCATCGATTCATTGGTGCGGCAAAGGAAGGCGGCGCAGTGGCGGCGATGGTGATGCAGGAGGTGGATGCGGGCCTGCCTCTGTTGCGTGTCGCCGACACCCGGCAGGCGCTGGGCCGCCTGGCCTCAATATGGCGCGAGGCGTTTCCCCGCCCGTTGGTCGCGGTCACCGGCAGCAATGGCAAGACCACGGTCAAGGAGATGATCGCCGCCATCTTCAGGCAGCGCGGACCGGTACTCGTCACCCAAGGGAACATGAACAACGATATCGGCGTGCCGCTGACCCTCTTGCGCCTGCAGGACGAGCAGTCGATGGTGGTGGAGATGGGTGCCAACCATCCCGGCGAGATCGGCTATCTGAGCCGCATCGCCCGCCCCGACGTGGCGCTGATCACCAATGCCGGCGCGGCCCATCTGGAAGGCTTCGGCGACCTGGAAGGGGTGGCGCGCGCCAAAGGTGAGATCGTCGAGGGACTTGGTGACGACGGGGTGCTGGTGATCAACGGTGACAGCCCGCACGCGCCCTTGTGGCGTCGGTTGGCCGGTGATCGCCGCGTGGTGGCGTTTGGTTTTCAGGCCGGGGCGGATGTGCATGCCGATCCTGCGCGGATGCAGACACCCTGGGGCGGCGATGGATTCCGCATGAACTGCCGGGTGACCACGCCGGCCGGCGATCTCGAGATCGGCCTGGCCCTGGTCGGCCGGCACAATCTGATGAACGCATTGGCCGCCATCGCCGCGGCCCAGGCGGCGGGCGCCACGCTGGACGAGATAGGCGCGGGCCTGCGCACCGTGCATCCGGTGAAGGGGCGGCTGTGTCTGCGCGCGGGCCGGCAGGGCTACCGGGTGATCGACGACAGCTACAACGCCAATCCCGATTCCGTCAGCGCCGCCATTGCCGTACTGGCGCAGGCGCCGGGTGAACGTTGGCTGGTGCTGGGCGATCTGGCGGAACTGGGGGCGGGCAGCCGCGCCCTGCACCGCGCCCTTGGCGAACAGGCGCGCGACGCCGGTATCGAACACCTCTATACGGTGGGCGAGATGAGCGCCGAGGCCGCCGCCGGCTTCGGCGAAGGGGGCGCGGCCTTCACCGATCAGGCCGCCCTGATCGCCACCTTGCGTCATGAATTGCCGGGGGATGCCACGGTGTTGGTGAAGGGTTCGCGCAGCGCCGCCATGGAGCGGGTGGCGGACGCTCTGGTGGAAGAGGGGGGCTGCTGACCGTGCTGCTCTATCTTGCAGAATATCTGGCCCGCTACGACAGCAGTTTTCTGGTCTTCAAATACCTGACCCTGCGCACCATCCTCAGTGTGCTCACCGCGTTGGTGGTCTCTTTCATCGTCGGTCCGGTGATGATTCGCCGCCTCAGTTTCTATCAGATCGGCCAGACGGTGCGCGACGATGGCCCCGAGAGCCACTTCTCCAAGGCGGGGACCCCTACCATGGGCGGCGCCCTGATCCTGGTGGCCATCGCCTTCAGTACCCTGTTGTGGGCCGATCTCGGCAATCGCTACGTGTGGCTGGTTCTGGTGGTGACGTTGCTGTTTGGCGCCATCGGTTTCGTGGACGACTACAAGAAGCTGGTGTTGCAGGATTCCACGGGGCTGCCGGCACGCTGGAAATACCTGTGGCAATCGGTGGTGGGGCTGGGCGCTGCGCTGATACTCTACTTCACCGCCTCCGGCCCCCAGGAGACGCAGCTTCTGATCCCCTATCTGAAGGACGTGACCCTCAATCTCGGCGCGGTGGGATTCATAACACTGGCCTATCTGGTCATCGTCGGCAGCAGCAATGCGGTGAACCTGACCGATGGCCTCGACGGTCTCGCCATCTTGCCGACGGTCATGGTGGCGGGGGCGCTCGCCATCTTTGCCTATCTCTCCGGTCATGCCACCTTCGCCGACTACCTGAAGATCCCTCACCTGCCCGGCATCGGTGAGGTGGGGGTGTTCTGTGGCGCCATTGTTGGCGCCGGTCTCGGGTTTCTCTGGTTCAATGCCTATCCGGCACAGGTGTTCATGGGGGATGTGGGGGCGCTGGCGCTGGGGGCGGCGCTGGGGATGGTGGCGGTCGAGGTGCGGCAGGAACTGGTGCTGCTGATCATGGGCGGGGTGTTCGTCATGGAGACGGTTTCCGTGATCCTGCAGGTGGCCTCCTTCAGGCTCACCGGCAAACGCATCTTCCGTATGGCGCCGCTGCACCACCATTTCGAACTCAAGGGGTGGCCCGAGCCACGGGTTATCGTACGTTTCTGGATCATCACCGTCATTCTGGTGTTGGTCGGTCTGGCAAGTCTGAAGATACGTTGATGGACGGGGTCGGGGCACAGGCAATGCGGAACACGGGCGCCGCGTCACAGGGCGGCGGCAGGGCCCTCGTCGTCGGTCTGGGCAAGACCGGGCTCTCTTGCGCCCGCTACCTCACCCGGCAGGGGGTGACGGTGGCGGTTACCGACAGCCGCGCCCATCCCCCCTGTCTCGACGAACTGCGTGAGGAGATCCCTGACCTGGCCCTGTTCCTCGGCGGTTTCACCCCCGAGGTGTTCGAGGCCGCGGCGCAGATCGTCGTCAGCCCCGGCGTGGCGGTGAGTCATCCCCTGATCCAGGCGGCCCGCGCGCGTGGCGTCCCGGTGATCGGCGATATCGAGCTCTTCGCGGGGGCGGCGCGGGCCCCCGTGGTGGCCATCACTGGCAGCAACGGCAAGAGCACCGTCACCAGTCTGGTGGGGGAAATGGCGCGGCAGGCGAACAGGCGTGTGGCGGTGGGAGGCAACCTGGGTGAGCCGGTGCTGGATCTGCTCGACGATGCGGTGGAACTCTATGTGCTGGAACTCTCCTCCTTCCAATTGGAAACCACCAGTTCCCTCGCGCCGCGGGTGGCCACGGTGCTGAACCTCTCGCCGGACCACATGGACCGTTACCCTGACCTGGATGCCTATGCGGCTGCCAAGGCGAGGATCTTTCAGGGCGCCCGGATCGCTGTCGTCAATCGTGATGATCCCGCCGTGGAGGCCTTGCCCCGCGCCACCGAGTCGGAGGTGGGTTTTACCCTGGGGACACCGCGCGAGGGCGATTTCGGGTTGTGCAAAAAAGGGGGAGAACTGTGGTTCTGTCAGGGACCACGGCAGATCTTTCCGGTCGCAGGGCAGCATCTCCCCGGCCGTCACAATCTCGCCAACGCAGTGGCCGCGCTGGCGCTCGGTGAAGCGGCGGGGTTGCCGGAAGAGGCGTTGCTCGCCGGTCTGCGCCGCTTCCGCGGTCTGCCGCACCGCACCCAGTTCGTGGCCGAGATCGACGGGGTGCAATGGTTCAATGACTCCAAGGGCACCAATGTGGGCGCCACCTGTGCGGCACTGGAGGGCCTGCGGCCGGGCGATGGCGGCCGCATCGTGCTGATCGCGGGTGGCGAGTGCAAGGGCGCCGAACTGGCCGGCCTGGCGCCGGTGGTCTCCGGCGTCGCCCGCAGTGTAATCCTCATCGGCCGCGATGCGCCCTTGTTGGAAAAGGCCTTCGCCGGCCGCGTGCCGGTGCGCCATGCAGCGAGCATGGAGGCGGCGGTGGTCCTGGCGGCGGAGGCGGCGCGGCCGGGCGACCGGGTGCTGCTCTCGCCTGCCTGCGCCAGTTTCGACATGTTCGAGAACTTCGCCGACCGTGGCGAGGCCTTCATGGCAGCGGTCCGGAGGCGGGCGCAATGAATATGGCCATGCAGGCAGGCGTCAAGCGTGGACAGCGCCAGGTCCCCCCCGCGTTCGACTATGGGTTACTGGGGGCAACGTTGGTGTTGTTGCTGTTCGGCGCCGTGATGGTGGCCTCCGCTTCGCTGGCCGTGGCGGACAAGACCTACGGTGCGCCGTTTCACTATCTGATCCGGCACGGTATCGCCCTGGGGTTGGGGCTGGTGGCGGGGCTGATGGCCTCGCAGGTCTCCATGACCCAATGGGAGCGGATGGGGATATGGCTCTACTTCCTCGGTCTGGCGCTGCTGGTGCTGGTGCTGATCCCCGGCGTGGGGCGCACTGCCAACGGCGCCACCCGCTGGATCCCGGTGGGGGCGTTCAATCTGCAGAGTTCCGAGTTCATGAAGCTGTTCATGGTCATCTACATCAGCGGCTATCTGGTGCGCCGCCGCGAGGAGGTCTCCACCTCGGTGTGGGGATTCGTCAAGCCGATGATCCTGCTACTGGTGGCCGCCGGTCTGATCATGCTGCAGCCCGACTTCGGCACCACCGGCGTACTCATGGCCACGGCGCTGGGGATGCTGTTTCTCGGTGGCGTCGCGGTCTGGCAGTTTGTGCTGTTGCTGGGGGCGGCGGCCCTATCCGGCGTGGCGTTGGTGGTCTCGTCGCCTTACCGGATGGAACGGGTGACCGCCTTCCTCGATCCTTTCAAGGATGCCTTCGATTCCGGCTATCAATTGACCCAGGCGCTGATCGCCTTCGGCCGTGGCGGGGCGTTCGGCGTGGGATTGGGCAACGGGATCCAGAAACAGTTCTACCTGCCGGAGGCGCACACGGACTTCCTCATGGCGGTGATTGGCGAGGAGTTCGGTCTGGCGGGCACGCTTGCCGTCCTCCTGCTGTTCGCCTACATCGTCTGGCGGGCCTTCGTCATCGGCGCGGCGGCGGAGAAGGCGAAGCAGCGCTTTTCGGCCTACGTGGCGTATGGATTCGGCCTGTGGATCGGCATGCAGGCGTTCATCAATATCGGCGTCAATCTCGGCCTGTTGCCCACCAAGGGGCTGACCCTTCCGTTCATGAGCTACGGTGGCAACAGCATCATCGTCGCCTGCATGGTGGTGGCCATTCTTCTGCGCATCGACTACGAGACGCGCAGTGCGGGGGGGCGGAAGCGATGGCGCCGAGGGTGATGATCATGGCGGGTGGAACGGGAGGTCACGTGTTTCCGGCGCTGGCGGTCGCCGACCGGCTCCGCAGCCAGGGGACGGAGGTGTTCTGGCTCGGTACCCGCCGGGGCATGGAGGCCGCCATCGTGCCCGCCCATGGCCTGCGCATGGAGTGGATCGAAGTCCAGGGGCTGCGCGGCAACGGCCTGCGCCGCTGGCTGGCCGCGCCCTACCGGATCGGCCGCGCCGTTTTCGAGAGTATCCGCATCCTGCGCCACAACCGGCCGACCGCGGTACTTGGCATGGGCGGTTTCGTGGCCGGTCCGGGCGGGGTGGCGAGTCGCTTGCTGGGCGTCCCGCTGGTGATCCATGAACAGAACGCCCTGGCGGGGATGACCAACCGCTGGCTGGCGCGCATCGCCAGCCGGGTGATGGCGGCCTTCCCCGGGGCCTTGCCGGGGGCGGAGGTGTGTGGCAACCCGGTGCGTGATGAGATCCTGGCGTTGCCTGGTCCAGAGTCGCGCTTCGCCGGTCGCGGCGGGCGGTTGCGGCTCCTGGTGCTGGGCGGCTCCCAGGGGGCGCAGGCGTTGAATGCGCTGGTGCCGCAGGCATTGGCGGCCTTGCCGGAGAAGCGCCGCCCCGAGGTTCTTCATCAGGCGGGGCAGCGGAATATCGAACAGGCGCGGATGGCCTATGACGCCGCCGGGGTCACGGCCCGGGTGGAGCCTTTCATCGACGACATGGCGGCGGCCTACGGCTGGGCGGATCTGGTGTTGTGCCGCGCCGGCGCCCTCACGGTGGCGGAGTTGGCGGGGGTTGGCGTCGGCGCCATCCTGGTGCCTTACCCTTATGCGGTGGACGATCACCAGACCCGCAACGCCGCGTATCTGACCGATGCCGGCGCGGCGCTGCTGATCCCGGAATCGGAGTTGAGCCTGGAGGTCCTTCGGGATCGGCTGGAACCGTTGCTCGACGACCGTGATCGATTGTTGGAGATGGCACGCCGGGCCCGCGATCTGGCCCGGCCGGAGGCCACCGAGCGCCTGGCCGGGGTCTGTCTGGAGGTGAGCCGGGATGGTTGATCTGCGTCATCGTCATGCCGCTGACCGCATGGGCCGCATGCGCCGGTTGCATTTTGTCGGCATCGGCGGGGCCGGCATGAGCGGCATCGCCGAGGTGATGCTCAATCTTGGCTATGAGGTCTCGGGCTCGGACCTGAAGGCGGGACCGGTCACCGGCCGCCTGGAGCGGTTGGGGGCGCGGATCGCCATCGGCCACGCGAAAGCGAACGTGGCGAAGTGCGATGCGGTGGTGATCTCCAGCGCCGTAGGCGAGGAAAACCCGGAGGTGCGGGCGGCGCGCGAGCAGCGCATCCCGGTGGTGCCGCGGGCGGAGATGCTGGCCGAGTTGATGCGCTTCCACTACGGCATCGCCGTGGCCGGCACCCATGGCAAGACCACCACCACCAGTCTGGTCACTTCGGTACTGGCGGAAGGGGAACTGGATCCCACCTTCGTCATCGGCGGGCGGCTCAACAGCGTGGGGGCCAACGCCCGACTCGGCGGCGGAACCTATCTCGTTGCCGAGGCGGACGAGAGCGATGCCTCCTTTCTCTATCTGCAGCCGATGCTGGCGGTGGTGACCAACATCGACGCCGACCACATGGGCACCTACGGCGGTGACTTCGAGCGCCTGCGCAGCACCTTTCTCGAATTCCTGCACCATCTGCCCTTCTACGGCCGGGCATTGCTCTGCATCGACGACGACGAGGTGCGTGGGCTGTTACCAAAGGTGACCCGCGCGGTCACTACCTACGGCACCCGCGAGGAGGCCGACGTACGCGCCGCGGCCATCCGTCAGGAGGGCCTGCAGACCCGGTTTCGGGTGGTCTTCGCCAGCGGTGCCGCGCCCTTCGATGTGACCCTCAACATGCCGGGCCGTCACAACGTTCTCAACGCGCTCGCGGCGGTGGCCGTGGGTTGCGAACTGGGTGTTCCCGAAGTGGCGATCAAAGGGGCGCTGGAGGGGTTTCAGGGCATCGGCCGGCGCTTCCAGGTGAGCGAGGGGTGCAGTGGCGACGGCGGCCGGGTGATGCTGGTGGACGACTATGCTCACCACCCCCGCGAACTGGCGGCAACCCTCGATGCGGCGCGCCGTGGCTGGCCGGAGCGGCGCCTGGTGGTGGCCTTCCAGCCGCACCGTTTCAGCCGTACTCAGGATCAGTTCGAGGATTTTGTCCAGGTCCTCTCGCGCGCCGACGTGCTGTTGCTCACCGAGGTCTATGCCGCCGGTGAGCCGCCCATCGCCGGGGCGGACGGCCGCTCGTTGACCCGCGCCATTCGCGCGCGGGGTGAAGTGGACCCGGTATTCGTGGAGTCGGTGCGGGAGATCCCCGCGGCCCTGAAGCGACTGCTGCAGGATGGGGATCTGGTATTGACCCTCGGTGCGGGCGACATCGGCGCCGTGGCGGCGCGCCTGGGAGACGTGTTGTGCGAGGCATAGCCATGAGTGAACGGCATCAAAGCGGCTTGCGTGGCGAGCTGCGGCATGATGAATCGCTGGCGGGCTACACCACCTGGCGGGTGGGTGGACCGGCGCGGCGGCTCTATCGTCCCGCGGACGCGGAGGACCTGTGCGCCTTTCTGAGGACCCTCGACCCGGCGGAACCGTTGCTCTGGCTGGGGCTCGGCAGCAACCTGCTGGTGCGCGACGGAGGATTTCCCGGCACCGTACTGGCGTTGCAGGGGGCGCTGAACGACATCCGCCTCGCGTCTGCGGGTGTGTTGCGCGTGGAGGCCGGCGTGAGCTGTGCCCGCGCGGCCCGTTTCGCTGCCCGCGAGGGGCTTTGCGGCATCGAATTCCTGGCCGGGATCCCCGGCACCCTGGGCGGCGCCCTGGCGATGAACGCCGGGGCCTTTGGCGGCGAAACCTGGCGGCGGGTACGGCGGGTGCTCACCGTGGACCGGCGCGGTGTGATGCGGGAGCGCCCGCCGGGGGATTTCGCGGTCGGCTACCGTGAGGTGCGGGGTCCGCAAGGCGAATGGTTTCTCGCCGGCTGGCTGGCGCTGGAACCGGGCGATGTGGGCGCGGCCCAGCAGCGCATCCGGTCGCTGCTCGACCGGCGCAACACCAGCCAGCCCATCGGGCAATGGAGCTGCGGGTCGGTGTTCCGCAATCCGCCCGGCGATCACGCGGCGCGCCTCATCGAGACGGCGGGGCTCAAGGGCCTGCGACGGGGAGGGGCGCAGGTGTCCGAAATGCACGCCAACTTTATCGTCAACACGGGGGGGGCGACGGCCGCCGATATCGAATGGTTGATCGATCATGTCCAGAGGGAGGTGGAACGTCGACACGGGGTTCGGCTGATTCCCGAAGTGCATCGTGTGGGCGTGGAGGCGAGGCCATGAACAGGTTTGGCAGGGTGGCGGTGTTACTTGGCGGCAGCTCGGCCGAGCGGGACATCTCCCTCCAGAGCGGGGCGGCGGTACTCGACGGCCTGCGCCGTGCCGGGGTGGACGCCCACCCCTTCGATCCGGCGGAGCGTCCCCTGGGGGCGCTGGTGGAAGAGGGGTTCGAGCGCGCCTTCATCATGCTCCACGGCCGCGGTGGCGAAGATGGCGGGGTCCAGGGGGCGCTGGAGATGCTCCAGGTGCCCTACACCGGCAGTGGCGTGCTGGGGTCGGCGCTGGGCATGGACAAGTACCGCACCAAGCTCTTGTGGCGGGGCCTCGGCCTCCCCACCCCCGGGTTCGTGCCGATGCACAGCGAGGCGGATCTGGCGAGGGCGGAGGCGCTGGGGTTTCCGCTGATGATCAAACCGGCGCGGGAAGGATCCAGCATCGGCATGGGCCGCGCGGACGATGCGGCACAGCTTGCCGCGGCCTATCGCGCGGCCGCGGCCTGTGACCCGATGGTGCTGGCCGAGCGCTGGATCACCGGACCTGAATATACGGTGGCGATCCTGGGCGACCAGGCGTTGCCGATGATCCGGCTCGAGACGCCGCGTCCGTTCTATGACTACGCGGCCAAATACGAGGAGGAGAGCACACGGTATCACTGTCCCTGTGGTCTCGATGCGGAGATGGAACACCGCCTGCAGGCGCTGGCGCTGAAGGCGTTTCGCGCCGTGGGCGCCCGTGGCTGGGGACGGGTGGATCTGTTGACGGATGACGCGGGGACGGCCTGGTTGATCGAGGTCAACACGGTGCCCGGCATGACCGACCACAGCCTGGTGCCGATGGCGGCCAGCGCCGCGGGTATCGATTTCGATACCCTGGTGGTGCGCATCCTCGAGGAGACCCTGCGCGATGCCTAAGTCTAAGGGCAGAAAGCAGGATGCGAAACCGAACGGCTGGCCCATTGCGCGCGCTACGGTGGTGCGCTGGGGCATTGTCCTGGCGGTGGTCATTGGCATCGTGAGCCTCCTGGCGTGGAGTGTGGACCGGCTCCACGATCCTCGTGTGTTGCCGATCCGGCAGGTGCGGATCGAAGGGGATTTCCATCATCTGGACCGGGGCGCCCTGGCCCGGGCGGTGGAGAAGGCGGCCCGTGGCGGCTTCTTTTCGGTGGATGTCGAACAGGTGAAGGCGATGGCGGAACAGGTGCCGTGGGTGGACCGGGCGGAGGTGCGCCGGGTGTGGCCCGACCGGCTGAAGATTCACGTGACCGAACAGGTGCCTTTCGCGCGTTGGGGGCGGGACGGCCTGGTGAACCGGCGGGGGGTATTGTTTCGCCCCGATCCGCGGACCTTTCCCAAGGGGCCGCTACCGCAATTGGGTGGTCCCGATTATCTCGCCCGGGAGGCGACGCAGCGCTACCTGTCGATGGCGCGGCGCCTGGCGCCGACGGGTTTGCGGATACGTGAGCTGCGGGTCGACGGCCGGCACGCCTGGCGCATGACCCTGGACAACGGACTGGTGGTGAAGCTGGGCAGTCATCACATGGACGAGCGTCTGGCCCGCTTCGTCCGACTGTACCCGCGTCTCTCCCGTCCAGGGCAGGGGGCGCTGGTGCAGGTCGATCTGCGGTACACCAACGGTTTTGCGGTCAAACGCCAGCCGCTGCCGACGGCCGAACCCCGGTCGGAACCGGGGCGGCAGGGGGCGGCGGTCCATTCCGGGCGGTATCCGGGGAGTACGGGGTGAATGGCAAAGAAGGGTGAAAAGAATCTGATCGTCGGGCTGGATATTGGCACCTCCAAGGTGGTGGCCATCGTGGGCGAGATCGCGCCGGGCGGTGAGATCGAGATCATCGGGGTGGGCGCTCATCCATCGCGGGGCCTCAAGCGCGGGGTGGTAGTGAACATCGAATCCACCGTGCAGTCGATTCAACGCGCGGTGGAGGAGGCGGAGCTGATGGCCGGCTGTGAGATCCATTCCGCGTTTGCCGGAATCGCGGGAAGCCATATCCGCAGTCTCAACTCCCATGGCATCACTGCGATCAAGGATGGTGAGGTGACCCATGCGGACGTGGACCGGGTGATCGATGCAGCGCGGGCGGTGGCGATCCCTGCGGACCAGAAGATTCTCCACATCCTGCCTCAGGAGTTCATCATCGACGAGCAGGAAGGCATCAAGGAACCGGTGGGGATGTCGGGCGTGCGGCTGGAGGCGCGGGTACACATGGTCACCGGTGCGGTGAGTGCGGCGCAGAACATCGACAAGTGCGTGCGTCGTTGCGGGCTCGAAGTGGACGAGATGATCCTCGAACAGATCGCCTCCAGTTATGCGGTGTTGAGCGAGGACGAGAAAGAGCTGGGCGTTTGTCTGGTGGACATTGGCGGAGGCACCACTGATATCGCGGTGTTCACCGGAGGGTCGATTCGACATACGGCGGTGATCCCGATCGCGGGGGACCAGGTGACCAACGACATCGCCGTGGCGTTGCGCACCCCCACCCAGCATGCGGAGGAGATCAAGATCCGCTACGCCTGTGCCCAGCAGCAACTGGCCGGACCGGATGAAACGATCGAGGTGCCGAGCATCGGCGATCGTCCGGCCCGCCAGCTCTCGCGCCAGACCCTGGCGGAGGTGGTGGAGCCACGCTACGAGGAGCTGTTGATGCTCATCCAGGCGGAGCTGCAACGCAGTGGATTCGAGGATGTGATTGCCGGCGGTGTGGTGCTCACCGGCGGCAGTTCGAAGATGGAAGGGTTGGTGGAACTGGCGGAAGAGGTGTTCCACATGCCGGTGCGGCTGGGGATCCCGGGGTACGTCACCGGGCTCTCCGACGTGGTGAGGAACCCGATCTATGCCACGGGGGTGGGATTGTTGCTGTTCGGCAGCGCTCACGGACCGGGACAGATCAAGGAAGCGGCCGGAGGCCGCGGGCTGAAGGCGGTATGGCAACGAATGCGAAGTTGGTTTCAAGGCAACTTCTGATGTTGAGCGGTCGATTTCGACTTTTTTTCATGTAACTACATAGACAAGCGCGGCAACGCGTAACGGAGGAAGACGACAATGTTTGAATTGATGGATACCCAGACCCAGAATGCGGTGATCAAGGTGATCGGTGTTGGCGGCGGTGGCGGCAATGCGGTCAATCACATGATCAACGCCGAACTGGAAGGTGTTGAGTTCATCTGCGCCAACACCGATGCGCAGGCGCTGAGGGACAGTGAGGTGCGCACCGTGCTGCAGTTGGGCAACGGGGTGACCAAGGGTCTCGGCGCGGGCGCCAATCCGGATGTGGGGCGCCAGGCCGCGATGGAGGACCGCGACCGTATCCAGGATGCGATCGAAGGCGCCGACATGGTCTTTATCACCGCTGGCATGGGCGGCGGCACCGGTACCGGGGCCGCGCCCATCGTGGCCGAGGTGGCCCGCGAGCTGGGCATCCTCACGGTGGCGGTGGTGACCAAGCCGTTTGTCTTCGAAGGCGGTGTGCGCATGAAGATCGCGGAGCAGGGCATCGATGAACTTCAGGAACATGTGGACTCGCTGATCACCATCCCTAATCAGAAACTGGCCGCCGTGCTGGGCACGGAGATGAGCCTGCTCAATGCCTTCAAGGCGGCCAACGACGTACTCCTGCATGCCGTTCAGGGGATCTCGGAACTGATCACCCGGCCCGGCATGATCAACGTGGACTTCGCGGACGTGAAGACAGTGATGTCGGAGATGGGGGTGGCCATGATGGGCACCGGTGCCGGTTCAGGCGACAACCGCGCCCGCCAGGCGGCGGAAGCGGCCATTCAATGCCCGCTGCTGGAAGATATCAACCTGGCCGGCGCCAAGGGTATCCTGGTCAACATCACCGGCAGCGCCAATATGTCCATTGGCGAATTCGAGGAAGTGGGCCACACCGTGCGCGAGTTTGCGGATGACGATGCAACAGTGGTGGTCGGTACGGTGATCGATCCGGACCTCCAGGATGAACTGCGGGTGACGGTGGTGGCGACGGGACTGGGCCGCAAGGAAGAGGCGACGGAAACACAGGTGCCACGGCTGGTGGAGACCGATGTGGTGGACTCTGGCACGGCTGGGGAACAGACGCAGCCCAAGCCGGATTACAGAGACCTGGAGTCCCCGACGGCGATCCGCAGAGGCCATATGAAGTCTGAGGGGACACGGTCGGCGGCGAAGCGCTCCGGGACGCAGCAGCAAGCGGATCTGGAATACCTCGATATCCCTGCATTCTTGCGCAGTCAGGCGGACTGAATGGCAGAAATGTGACAGAAATCTCTTGAAATAAAGCGGTATACTTGCTACTTCTTAGGGAATTCCCTAAAGCGCCGGCGGTAAAACGTCTCCTTGGCGGAGGCTTCCGTCGGCGCTGGGGTAGGCCGGTTGTCGGGTGGCAGGTCGCCGGGAGACAAGAGACAGTACAGATCGACTGGACAGGCCAGGCCCCGGAAACGGGGCGGGCCAGCATGCCCCATAAGGAGACAGAAACAAGAATGATCAGGCAACGAACCTTAAAAAATGTGATTCGAGCGACAGGTGTCGGTCTCCATACGGGGAAGAAGGTATATCTGACGCTGCGCCCGGCCGCGCCGGATACTGGTATTCAGTTTCGCCGCGTGGACCTCGATACACCCGTTACCATCAAGGCCTGTCCGGAGAACGTGGGGGACACCCGCCTCTCGACGACGTTGGAGAAGAACGGAGTCCGGATATCCACGGTGGAGCATTTGCTGTCGGCCTTCGCCGGTCTGGGCATCGACAATGCCTATGTGGATGTCAGCGCGCCCGAGGTGCCGATCATGGATGGCAGCGCGGGACCCTTCGTGTTCCTGATTCAGTCAGCGGGCGTGGAGGAACAGAAGGCCGCAAAGCGCTTCATTCAGATAAAACGCGAGGTAAAGGTGGAGAGCGGCGGGAAATGGGCCCGTTTCGAGCCATTCGATGGCTTCAAGGTCTCGTTTGCCATCGACTTCGATCATCCGGCGTTCGCGGAGAAGCCACGTTCGGCCACGGTGGACTTCTCCTCCACCTCGTTTGTCAAGGAAGTGGGCCGGGCGCGCACCTTCGGTTTCCTGCGCGATATCGAGATGCTGAGGCAGCGCGGACTGGCCCTCGGCGGCAGCATGGACAACGCCATCGTGGTGGATGATTACCGTATCCTCAATGAGGACGGGCTTCGCTACGAGGACGAGTTCGTCAAGCACAAGATCCTGGATGCCATCGGCGATCTATACCTGTTGGGCCACAGCCTCATTGGCGCGTTTTCGGGCTACAAATCGGGTCACGCCCTCAACAACCGCCTGCTGAAGGAACTGATGGCGCAGGAGGATGCGTGGGAAGAGGTCACCTTCGGTGACGATGATGGGGCCCCTATTTCCTACATGAAACCGGTGCCCGTGACCTGATTCTCCGGTCAGGGGTCACGGCGGGCGTTCTTGCTGATTCGGAGCAGGATCGCCCGCTGTTCCGGATCGACCATACCCTGGGCCAGGGATTCCAGAAGGGCGGCTGTCCCGGGTGGTAACCGCCCCCCCGCGGGGGCGGGGCGCACGGAGGGGGATCCACGATTCTCCAGCAGCACCCGGATGCGAATTTCCTTAATCAAAATTCCCTCATTACGCAACTTCTGTTTGATATTTCTCGATAAATAGCGTATACGACTTGCCCATGCGGAAGAATCTGCGAAGAGGGTGAGGGCGTCTCCGTTGCGTGCGGCTGCGAGGCAATGGGCATCCAGCGGGGGGGGCAGGAGGCCCTTGACGGTATCCACCAACTCCGCCTGCTCGCGCGCCGTTTTCAGGAGGCGGGCGAAGTGCGTATTGCGAAGAAAACCCTTGATAGGTTGGGGCTCAGACGGCATTGGGCGAAAATGGGTTGAGCTTCACGGAAATCGGCCGATAAAAAGCATATTAGACAAGGCAGGGCGAACAAGGCGCAAGACAGCCATGAAAGGTATCGGATCATCAAGCCTCCCCCGGCAGGCCGGCTATTGGCATAGCCGTTCAACGTGGGGCTATGCGGGTATGGCGTTCCTGGTGGTTGCGGCGGCGGTGCTCGGTGTGTGGGGAGGATACACGGCCGGCGCCGCCAAGGCCAGCAGGGGCGAGGCCCGTGTGTTGCGGTCGTTGCGCACCCTCTTCGACCAGGAGCACGAAACCCTGTCCGTCGCCCGTGAGGAGGCCCGCCAGCAGTTGGATGCACTGGCGCTTCGAGTGGGCCGGTTGCAGGCGCACGTGATCCGCCTGGATGCATTGGGAGAACGCCTGACCGCGATGGGCAAGCTGGACAAGGGGGAGTTCGATTTCAGCGCCGAACCCGCCGTGGGCGGGCCTGAAAATGCGGATGGAGAAGAAGAGGATGCGAAGGCGTCGGAGCTGGTGTCCGATCTGGAACGCCTGGTGCAGACCATCGACGACCGCGAGAACAAGCTGGATCTGTTGCAAGAGCTGATCATGAATCGCAAGCTGGAGAGGGAGCTTCGGCCCTCCGGCCGACCCATCAGAAAGGGCTGGATATCCTCCTATTTTGGTAAACGGAAGGATCCCTTTACCGGCCGGACCACGATGCACAAGGGCATGGATTTTGCCGCCAAGATGGGGTCCGACGTGATTGCCGTGGCCTCGGGCCTGGTGACCTATGCAGGTCCACGCAGCGGATATGGACAACTGGTGGAGATTCGCCACGGCGGTGGATATTCCACCCGCTACGGGCACAACAGCAAGGTGTTGGTCAAGGTGGGGGATCGGGTGAGTCAGGGGCAGGTGATTGCCAAGATGGGGTCCACTGGCCGTTCCACCGGTCCGCACGTCCATCTGGAGGTTTTGCGTAACGGCACTCAGATCGATCCGGCGCGGTTCGTCTCCGCGTCCCGTTGACGCAGCTCCGTCTCTCTTTCCTCACACGTCTGAAGCCTGCTGGCGCCGCCCGATCGGACCGTCCGCCGGAAAAATCAAACTTTTTTCGCCGTTTGTGGTCTTCATTCGCTGTGCAGCCGCAGGAATTGCGGTATTATTGGACCGGAGGTTTCGGTCGTCATCCAGATAGCCGGCTGCAGGCAACAATATCATTTCCGCGCTGTTTCATCGGGCATTTCCCGTTATGTCTCTCGGACCCGTGTGATCGTACCGTGAGGATGCGGGAGATCGGTCATTCCGGACGTTGAACCGCGCAAGAGGTATTCCAGACAATCTATGGTCAGTAAACTGTTAAGCAAGGTATTCGGCAGTCGCAACGAGCGCCTGGTCAAACGTCTTTCGAAGAAGGTGGAGGACATCAATGCCCTCGAGCCCCGTTTCGAAGCGCTGTCGGACGATGAGCTGCGCGCCAGCACGCAGGCATTCAGGGAAAGGCTCGAAAAGGGCGAAACCCTCGACCAGCTTCTGCCGGAGGCCTTCGCCGCGGTGCGCGAGGCGGGCCGCAGAACGATGGGAATGCGGCACTTCGATGTTCAGCTCATCGGCGGCATGGTCCTGCACCAGGGCAAGATCGCCGAGATGCGCACCGGCGAGGGCAAGACCCTGGTGGCGACCCTGGCCGCCTATCTCAATGCCCTGCCGGGCAAGGGCGTCCACGTGGTGACGGTCAACGACTATCTTGCCCGCCGCGATGCGGAGTGGATGTCGAAGGTCTACAATTTCCTTGGCCTGTCGGTGGGCGTGATCAACTCTTCCGGCGGCATGGGGCCGGATTCCAGCTCCTACATCGTCGATCAGGATTACGATGGCAAGGCGGGCGGGTACCGCCATCTTCGTCCGGTGAGCCGGCGCGAGGCCTACGCCTGCGACATCACCTATGGCACCAACAACGAGTACGGCTTCGACTATCTGCGCGACAACATGGCATTCGAAGCATCGCAGCGCGTTCAGCGTCCGCCGTTCTACGCCATCGTGGACGAGGTGGACTCCATCCTCATCGACGAGGCCCGCACCCCCCTGATCATCTCCGGTCCCACGGACGACAACACCGATCTCTACATCCGCGTCGACAAGATCATTCCCCATCTGACCCGGCAGGATCCGATCACCAACGAGGAGGGCAAGCCGGATTTCGGGCCGGGCGACTATTCGGTGGACGAGAAGGCGCGCCAGGTGTTCCTCAGCGAGGAGGGGCACGAGAAGGTGGAGCGCATGCTGACGGAGGAGGGGCTGCTCGACGAGGGCGCCAGTCTCTACGACGCCAACAACATCATGCTGATGCATCATGTCATGGCGGCGCTGCGCGCCCATGCCCTGTTCCAAAAGAACGTGGACTACATCGTCAAGGACAACGAGATCGTCATCGTCGACGAATTCACCGGCCGGACCATGCCGGGGCGGCGATGGTCCGAGGGGCTGCATCAGGCGGTGGAGGCCAAGGAGGGCGTGCCGATCCAGGCAGAGAACCAGACCCTGGCCTCGATCACCTTTCAAAACTACTTCCGCATGTACGAAAAGCTCTCGGGCATGACCGGCACCGCCGACACCGAGGCCTACGAGTTCCAGCAGATCTACGGACTCGAAGTGGTGGTGATCCCCACCAACCGCCCGATGATCCGGGACGACCGTGGCGATCAGGTCTACATGACCCAGCGGGAGAAGTATCAGGCTATCATTGAAGACATCAAGGACTGTGTGGCGCGGGGCCAGCCGACCTTGGTGGGCACCGTCTCCATCGAGATCTCCGAGCTGCTCTCGGGCCTGCTGAAGAAAGCGGGCATCAAGCACCAGGTGCTGAACGCCAAACACCATGAGCAGGAGGCGCGCATCGTGGCCGAGGCCGGCCGGCCGGGCGCGGTGACCATTGCCACCAATATGGCCGGCCGTGGCACCGACATCGTGCTGGGCGGCAACCTCGATGTGGAGATCGCCGATCTGGGCGACGATCCGGATCCCAAAGCGATTGAGGCCCTCAAGGCGGACTGGCAGCAGCGCCATCGCCATGTGCTGGAAGCTGGCGGACTGCACGTTATCGGCACCGAGCGCCACGAGTCCCGCCGCGTGGACAACCAACTGCGTGGACGTTCGGGCCGGCAAGGCGACCCCGGGTCCAGCCGCTTCTATCTTTCGCTCGAAGACAGTCTGATGCGCATCTTCGCCTCCGAACGGGTCTCCGCATTGATGCAAAAGCTCGGCATGGAGGAGGGCGAGGCGATCGAGCACCGCTGGGTGACCAAGGCAATCGAGAATGCCCAGCGCAAGGTGGAGGGGCGCAACTTCGATATCCGCAAGCAGTTGCTCGAATACGACGACGTGGCCAACGATCAGCGCAAGGTGGTCTACCAGCAGCGCAACGAGCTGATGGACGTGGACGATATCTCCGACATGATATCCAGCATGCGGGCCGATGTGGTCAACGGCCTCATCGATCAGTACATTCCTCCCCAGAGCCTGGATGAGCAATGGGACATCCCGGGCCTGGAGCGGGCGCTGGCCGAGGCGTTCGGCGGTGAATGGCCGGTTCAGCAATGGCTGGACGAGGACACCTCGCTGCACGAAGAGACCCTGCGCGAAAAGATCCTCCAGCGTCTCGAAGACATCTATGCCGCCAAGGAGGAGATGGTGGGCGCGGAGGGGATGCGTCAATTCGAAAAGGCGGTCATGTTGCAGACCCTGGACAGCCATTGGAAGGAACATCTGGCCGCCATGGACTATCTGCGTCAAGGCATCCATCTTCGGGGTTTTGCCCAGAAGGATCCCAAGCAGGAATACAAGCGCGAGGCCTTCGAGATGTTCGCCAATATGCTGGAAAACATCAAACACGAGGTGATTAGCGTGCTTTCAAAGGTCCAGGTGCAGGCGCCGGAGGACGTGCAAATGGCGCCGATGGAGAGCCAGGTACCGCTCGATATCGAGTTTCACCACGAGGAATTCACCGGCCTGGATGGGGCGCAGGCGATGCCGGACGAGCCGCCTCCGGAGCAGGCCGTGGCGCCCGAGCAGCCCTTCGTTCGCTCCGAGCGCAAGGTGGGGCGTAACGAACGTTGCCCGTGCGGCTCCGGAAAGAAATACAAACACTGCTGCGGCAAATTGAGCTGATCCATGTCATCACGCGAGACCGACGGTGCGGCGGACGTGATGCCGGTGGCGGGCATCCGGCTGGGCGCCGCCGCAGCGGGCATCAAATACCGGGACCGTGATGACCTGGTGGTGATCGAGATCGCGCCTGGCGGCGCTTGTGCCGCCGTGTTTACCCGCAATGCCTTCTGTGCCGCGCCGGTGACCGTTGCCCGGCGGCATCTGCAAACAGCGGCGCCCCGCTATCTCCTGATCAATTCAGGCAATGCCAATGCCGGTACCGGCAGGCAGGGGATCGCGGACGCCGAAGCCAGTTGCCGTGCGCTGGCGGACGCCACCGGGTGCGGGGCCGGGGAGGTCGTCCCTTTTTCCACTGGCGTCATCGGAGAGAATCTTCCCACCGATCGCATCGAGGCGGCCCTGCCCACCGCGTTGGCGGCGCTCTCGTCCGACGGCTGGCAGGCGGCGGCAAAGGCCATCATGACCACCGATACGGTGCCCAAGCTCTCCTGCCGTCAGATTCAGCTCGATGACGGACGTAGCGCCACGGTCACCGGCATGGCCAAGGGGTCGGGCATGATCCGCCCGGATATGGCCACCATGTTGGCCTTCGTGACCACCGACCTTGCGGTGGAATCCACGCTGTTACAGGGTTGCCTGGAACAGGCGGTGGCGCCTTCCTTCAATTCCATCACCGTGGACGGAGACACCTCCACCAATGACGCCTGCGTGCTGGTGGCCAGCGGCGCTGCGGACGCACCGGCAATCGAGTCCGGTCGGGCGCCGGCCTACCCGGCCTTGTGCGGGGCCGTGAGTGAAGTCTGCATGGACCTCGCCCGCGCCATTGTGGACGATGGCGAAGGGGCCACCAAGCGGGTCGAGGTGGTGGTCGGCGCGGCGGCGTCGGAACAGGAGGCGCGGCAGGTGGCCTACACGATTGCCCATTCGCCGCTGGTGAAGACGGCGCTGTTCGCCTCCGATCCCAACTGGGGACGCATCCTGGCGGCCGTGGGCCGGTCGGGTATCGTCGACCTGGCCATCGACGCGGTGGAGCTGTGGCTCGACGATGTGTGTATCGTGCGGGGCGGCGGTCGCGCGCCCGGCTATCGCGAAGAGGCGGGGGCGCGGGTCATGGCCCAGCCCGCGTTTACCGTCCGCGTAATCCTGGGGCGAGGCGATGCCGAGGCCCGCATCCTGACCTGCGATCTCTCCTACGACTATGTCCGCATCAACGCGGAATACCGCACCTGATTTCGTACAGGTCGCCGCGGCAGCCATCACGGACCGGCGGGGCCGGGTATTGGTCACCCGTCGCCACCCTCATGCCCACCAAGGGGGTCTGTGGGAATTTCCTGGTGGCAAGGTGGAGCCCGGCGAAGGCATCGGCGACGCCCTGCGGCGTGAACTGCTGGAAGAGCTGGGGATCTACGTCGAGGCCCATGAACCCCTGATCCGCGTTCCCCATCGGTACCCGGATCGAACGGTGTTGCTCGATGTGCGGCGTGTCATCCGTTACCGCGGGACGCCTTCCGCGCGGGAGGGGCAGCCGATGCGCTGGCTGCGGCCCGACGAGCTGCGGCCGGAGGTGTTCCCCGCCGCCGACCGCCCCGTCATCAGCGCCCTGCGGCTTCCCGATCGTTATCTGATCACGGGCAGCGACCCTACGAACGTCCCGATGTTCATCCGCCGACTGGAGGCGGCGTTGGCAGGGGGGGTTCGGCTCGTGCAGTTGCGCGCGCCCGAGTTGGAAACGGCCGATTTCCGCGGCTTGGCGCGGGCCGTGGCCGGCGTCTGCAGGCGTTACCGCGCCCGGCTGGTCCTCAACCGGTCGCCGCAGGAGGTTGAGGGGTTCGACGGCGTGGGACTCCACCTCGACAGCGCCCGGCTGATGGCGATACAGGCGCGTCCGGCAGCGGAGGCAGTGCTGGTGGGCGCCTCCTGTCATAGCGCCGGGGAACTGGAAAAGGCTGCCGAGCTGGGTCTGGACTACGCGCTGTTATCCCCGGTAATGCCGACCGCCTCTCATCCGCAGGCGCAGCCGCTGGGCTGGCCGCAATTCGCCGAACTCGTGGAAGCGGCGGTTCTCCCGGTTTACGCACTGGGCGGTATGCAGGCGAAGGATATCGAAGTAGCCAAGCGGCACGGCGCCCAAGGAATTGCGGCTATTCGCGGTTTGTGGCCGGCCGACCGGTCATAGATGTCTGTCGACGGGCGACTGATCATTATGTTTCATCGCCGGGTGGGCGCGGGGACCCGGATGCCGTGTCATCCGGGTCGGGAATGCGGCGCCTTTCGCTGATCCATTCCCCCAGGTCTATCAGCCGGCAACGCTCGCTGCAGAACGGACGCCAGCGCGCCTCGGGGGTCCAGGCCACCGCCTTTCTACAGGTGGGACACAGGACAACAGTCATCTCTTTCGTCATGTTTGCCGGGGCCAGTTGGTTTGAAGGCGGATCGCCCTCCAGTGATTATCGCTTCGATCGGTCAAATCCAGGCTAGATAATGCAGCAGGTGAGCGAGAAGGGCACGTCTTCATTGGTCTGCATGGCGCGTTCCATTGTTGTCATCTCCAGAAAACGCACGTTGAACCGGTGCTTGTTGCCACTGATTTCGGGAAAGAAGGGTGAGAGAACCTCTACACCGATACGGACCAGTTGTGCCGGCGCGTTGGGGTCGAGCGCCTGCTGATAGACCCCGTGGTGGGCGATGGCCGGTGTGCTATCGGCGCTACTGCGGGTCAGGGAGAGTAGCAAGGCGATGGCGTTCCTGATGGGTTCGAGATCGCTCATCCAGTTCTGCACGTCCCGTTCGCGCGCCTCGTGTGGCTGGCGCAACCAGGCGTGATAGAGCGGCAGATCGAAATTGCAGGTGCCGCCGGGGATGCTGCTGCGCTGTGCGATGCCACTCAGAAAGTCGTTTTCACGCAGCCGCTTGCCGAACTGCCCATTGAGCTTGTACAACTGGGTGGCAGTCCGCTCCAGGCTGTCGAGCACTTCCCCCAAGGCCTGCATATCGACCCCTTTCTGGCGCCGGATCTTGCCGAGGTTGGCGTTGTGCCGTTCCAGCTCCTTGAGGAGCTCGGTCTTCAACTCCGCGCGGGAAAAGATGGTGATGATATCCAATAGCGCCGAAATTGCGGCGCGGCTGCCCCAGGGCTCGTCCTGGGGCAGGAAATGTTCGACCTGCCTGAACAGGTGCTCCAGGCGTAGAAAGGTGCGAATCCTCTCGTTCAGTGGATGCTCGTAGATGATCTGGTCGGTCACATTCTGCTCTGGGGGTGGGGCGGGTGCGCGTGACATCCCACAACACAATACGCGGTCGGTTCAGCCTTACGATTGTCCGATATTTCGGGGGGACAGGTAAAGGGGCAGGGAGATAAATTTTGCCCAAACCTACATTTCCCTCTTTGCCGCCAACGCCAGATAGCGTGTGTGGAGCGCATCGGTTTGCCGCAGGAGCGCGGCGGGATCATGCCGGTTGTCCAGTATATCGTCGGCCGCCGCCAGGCGGGTTTCACGATCCATCTGTGCGCGGAGGATCTTGCGTACCTCCTCGGGAGAGGCGCGGTCGCGCTGGCGTGTGCGCTCGATCTGCAGATCCTCGGGCGCATCGACCACGAGCACCCGGTCCACCAGATCCTGTTGGTCCGTTTCCAGGAGCAGGGGAATGACGAGCACGGCATAGGGGGCGTCGATGCGGTCGAGGCGTTCCAACATGCGCGCGCGGATGGCGGGATGCAGGATGGCCTCCAGGCGGCGCCGGGCGGCATCGTCATTGAAAACGCGTTCGCGCAGCCGCCTCCTGTCCAGGCGGCCCGTCTCATCGAGCACGTCCTTACCGAAGGTATCGATGATTCGCTGCAGGCAGGGTTGGCCGGGTTTCACCACCTCGCGGGCGATGACATCGGCGTCAATGACGGGCACGCCCAGAGCCTCGAAGCGGCGGGCCACGGTGGATTTCCCGCTGCCGATGCCGCCAGTGAGGCCGACGGTCAGGCGAGGCCGGCCCACCGCAGATAGGCGTTGTTGATGGCGTCCCCCCACATCAGGGCGATCCAGCCGGCCGCCGCCAGATAGGGGCCGAAGGGAATGGGGATGCTGCGATCCCGGCCGCGGAACAGAATGAGGCCAATGCCCACCGCCGCGCCAACGATGGAGGAGACGATGAGCACCTGCGGCAGGTACTGCCAGCCAAACCAGGCGCCGAACACGGCGAGCAGTTTGAAGTCGCCGTAGCCCATGCCCTCCTTGCCGGTGAGTAGCTTGAAGGCCTGAAACACGCTCCACAGCGAGAGATAACCGGCTACGGCCCCGAGGATGGCGTCCCGGGGCGTCGCAAAGAGGGGGGCGAGGGTCAGCAACAGTCCCGCCCAGAGCAGGGGCTGGGTAATGGAATCCGGCAGCAACTGCACGTCGAAGTCGATCAGGGTCAAGGCGATCAGCGCCCAGGTGAATCCCAGTCCGGCCGCCGTCTGCCAGGTGACCCCAAAATGCCAGGCCACCGCCACCGAAAGGAGCGCGGTCATGGCCTCCACCAAGGGATAGCGAGGGCTGATGGCTTGGCCGCATCCGGCGCAGCGGCCGCGCAGCAGCAGCCAGCTCAGGACCGGGATGTTCTCCTTCGCCGTGATCCGGTGACCACAATGGGGGCAACGCGAGGGGGGGTGGCTCAGGGTCAGGGGCGCTTCCTCGTCAGGCGGGGCATCCTCCTCGTCCGCGAGCCATTCCCGGCATTCCCTTCTCCAGGCGCGCTCCATCATGGCCGGCAGCCGGTGGGCCACCACATTGAGGAAGCTGCCCACCACCAGTCCGAGCAATCCGGAAAAGATCAGGAATACGCGGGGGGATTGCTGCAGATAGGCGACGAAATCCATGGGATGCGGGGTATCGGCGACCCTTCGAGCCGCGCGGCTAGCTTCCAGATACCACGGAACCCAGCTTGAAGATGGGCAGGTACATGGCGATCACCAGGCCGCCCACCAGGGTCCCCAGCACCACCATGATCAGCGGTTCAAGCAGGCTGCTGAGGGCGTCCACTGCGTTGTCCACCTCTTCCTCATAGAAGTCGGCGACCTTGGCCAGCATGCTGTCCACCGATCCGGACTCCTCGCCGATGGCGACCATCTGGATCACCATGTGGGGGAAGAGGTTCTGCTGCTTCATGGAGAGCTGGAGGGACTGACCCGTGGCCACGTCCTCCCGCATGCGCAGCACCGCATCGCCGTAGATCACGTTGCCGGTGGCGCCGGCGACGGACTCGAGCGCTTCCACCAGCGGCACGCCGGCGGCGAACATGGTGGAGAGGGTGCGGGCGAAACGGGCAATGGAGGCCTTGTGCATGATGGGGCCGATGATCGGCGTCTTGAGCAGCATCTTGTCGAGAAACTGGCGCAGCTTTCGGGAGCGTTGCATGGCGTTCTTGATGATGAACACCGTGCCAATAACCCCCAGCAACATCGCCCACCACCACGCCTGAACCACCTTCGACATGGCGACCACCATCTTGGTAAAGGCAGGCAGGTCGGCGCCAAAGCCGGAGAACAGGGACTCGAACTGGGGGATGACGAAGATCATGATGATCGCCACCACCACCACCGCCACGATGATGACCGCGGTGGGGTAGAAGAGGGCCTTCTTGATCTTCTTTTTGATGGACTCGGTCTTTTCCTTGTACGTGGCGATCTTGTGCAGCAGGTCCTCGAGGATACCGGCCTGCTCGCCGGCATGGACCAGGTTGCAGAACAGATCGTCGAAATAGAGCGGGTGTTTTTTCAGCGCCTCGGCCAGGCCCGTGCCCCCCTCGATATCCCCCTTGATGGAGAGGATCAGGTCTTGCATTGCCGGATTTTCGTGGCCGCGGCCGACGATGTCGAAGGCCTGCACCAGCGGCACGCCGGAACTCATCATGGTGGCGAGCTGGCGGCTGAAGACGGCGATGTCCTCCGTGGTGATCTTCTTTTTCCTGTTGCCGAACAGCGAGGCGCGTTTTATCCGTATCTTGAGGGGGTTCACGCCCTGTCGGCGCAGTTCCGCCCGCGCCGTGGCGATGTTGGAGGTGCGCAACTCGCCGGTGATGCGGTTGCCCTTCCGGTCTATGCCCTCCCAGGCGAAGACGTGCGCCTTTTCCGTTTTTGGCGCCTTCGAGGTTTTCTTTTTGACTGCCGCTGCTGTCGCTGCCATGGTTTATTCCTTGGTTACGCGATTGAGTTCTTCAAGGCTGATGATGCCTTCTTTGACCTTTCTCAGACCTGACTGGCGGAGGGACGCGATGCCCTCTTTCGCCGACTGGTCCGCCAGTTCGAGGGAGTTGCCCCCCTCCATGATGATGCGTCCCATCTCCTCGGAGACGGGCATCACCTGAAATATACCCACGCGGCCCTTGTAGCCGTTGGTACATTTGTCACATCCCACTGCTTTGTAGACCGTGATGCCCTCCTGGATATCCTCATCCGTGAAGCCCTCCTCACGCAGCGCCTCTTCCGGGATCTCTTCGGGCGTCTTGCAGTGTTCGCAGAGGCGCCGGCCCAGCCGCTGGGCCATGATCAGGAGCACGGAGGAGGCGATGTTGAAAGGGGGGATGCCCATGTTCGCCAGACGGGTCAGGGTCTGGGGCGCGTCGTTGGTGTGCAGGGTGGAGAGCACCAGATGGCCGGTCTGGGCCGCCTTGACCGCGATCTCAGCCGTCTCCAGGTCACGGATCTCGCCCACCATCACGATATCCGGGTCCTGCCGCAGGAAGGCGCGCAGCGCCTCGGCGAAGGTGAGGCCCGTTTTGGGGTTCATGTTGACCTGGTTGATGCCCGGCACCTGGATCTCCACCGGGTCCTCGACGGTGGAGATGTTGATGTCAGGCTTGTTCAGCAGGTTCAGCGCGGTGTACAACGACACCGTCTTGCCCGAACCGGTGGGGCCGGTGACCAGGATCATGCCATAGGGCTTGTGGATGGCATTGAGAAACATCTCCTTCTGCTCCGGCTCCATGCCCAGCGCATCCACCCCCACCTGTGCGCTGGTGGGGTCGAGGATACGCAACACGATCTTCTCGCCATACAGCGTCGGACAGGTATTGACGCGGAAGTCGATGGCGCGGTTCTTCGACAACACCATCTTGATGCGGCCGTCCTGCGGCACCCGGCGCTCGGCGATGTTCATGCGCGACATCACCTTGATGCGCGCGGTCAGGCGCGCGGCGATATTGATCGGGGGCGAGGCCACCTCGTGCAACATGCCATCCTGCCGGAAACGGATACGGAAACTCTTTTCGTAGGGTTCGAAGTGGATGTCCGACGCGCCGCCGTTGATGGCGTCGAGCAGGATCTTGTTGACGAAGCGCACCACCGGTGCGTCGTCCACGTCGAGATCGCCGGTATCGGCTTGCTTGTCACTCTCGTCCGCCGCGATCTCGAGATTGTCCAGGTCTGTGTCCAGCAGATCCGACATGCTGGTGTCCTGGGCGTCGAGGGAGGCCTCGATGAGCTTGGCGAGCTTCTCCTCCTCCACCAACACCGCGTCGGTCGCCAGTCCGGTGTTGAAACGGATCTCGTCCAGGCCCTGATGATTGGTGGGATCGGAGACGGCGAGGAACAGCCGGTTGCCGCGTTTGAACAATGGCAGGGCGTGGTGGGTGCGGATCAGCTTCTCGTCCACCAGCGAGACCGGCAGCAACTCCGGGTCCATCGCGTCGAGATCGAACAGCGGGACGCCGAACTCCTGGGAAGCGGTGGAAGCGATGCGCCTGCTGTCCAGAACGCCCTTTTCCACCAGCCGGGTGACAAAAGGCACCCGCTGCCGGACCGCCTCCGTAAAGACCTCCTCGGCATCCTTCTCGGAAAGGAGTCCATCCTGGATCAGGCGGCGGGCAAGGCCGCTGAGAATGACTTTGGGTTTCTGGGTCGCCATCGGTTTGCTGTTTGCGGGATCCTGATATGGGGTTTCCGGCAAAAAAGTTGAACATTACTCCCAAAGCTATCGGCGCACGCGCCCGCAACTTAAGGAATCCAATGACTTAGGATTCTAACGCCTAAAGCGCGGCATGGCCAGAAAGCCGCGCCCAAACGGGCGCATTGCGGCCGCCGTGATCAGAATTCCGTGCAGGCCTGCCCTTTGGGACAGGTCACGCCCTTACCGCTGGCGATATGAGTCACCGTTATGCTGAAGGGTTCCCCGCCCGCCCCCGGTACGTCAATCTTATATTGAAAGGCGCCTTCGTCGCCTTCGGGCGTCCAGCCATAGGTGGTATTGATGGCGGCCTTGTTTGCGGCCGCCGCGTAGCTGCCGTTCTCCATGAAGTAGTCCTCCACGGCGATGCGGAGCGGCTCCACGTTGGCGCGTGCCGCCCCGTAACGGGCGCGATCGATATAGCCCGTATAGGCGGGGATGGCGATGGCTACGATGATGCCCAGAATCGCCACGGCGATCATGAGTTCGATCAAGGTAAAGCCTGCGTTGTATCTGATGCGTTTCATTGAAATGGTCCTTAGGGTGAAACTATCTAAATAGGTTAAGCAAATAACATGCCTTTGTGCGGCCGATGAGGGCTTCGATGACTTTTGTTCCGCTGAATTCCCGTTTCCTAGGAGTCTGTCGGATTTAGGATTAATCTACTCGGCAACTGCTCCATGCGTTGCTCTACCTCCTGCATCCATGCAGTCGTGCGCTGGTGGGAAAGCGGTCCATTTTTCCTCGATTTTTCGTTGCATAGGCCCACTATGCGCCTCAAAATCGAGAAAAACTGGCCTCGCTTTCCCACCATGCTCGCGACGATCACCTAAACCCGACA
>JALSTP010000106.1 GCA_026983675.1 Sedimenticola sp. | reverse complement strand
GAGATGCCCAACAGGGCAGCGTAGTGTTCTTCGAGTTCCATTGGCTTACACCTCCGCGTGTGTCTCAGGTTATGGCTACTGGAGACCTCATTTTACCTGTTGTTTCACACAGTTCTACGAAGAACCATAATAACCAATAATGGGAAAACTCCTGGTCGTGAGCCACCAAGCATACGACAAGGAAGCAATCCGATGGACGAATATAACGGTATCCCAGGTGATAGGGTACAGTAAGTATCCCCCGGCAACGCCGGGGGATACTTACTCTCAAGGGGCCTCGGCAACTATCATGGCAATGTTGCGGATTCCTTTCTCAGTGTCCCCCAGACAGCCTTCCTCTCTATAGACGCGCAGGATCAAGGGTCGAAACAGGTCGAGCAATTCATTTGTTCCAAGCCGGTAGGCGGGGTTTTTGGGGCCTGAGTCCGAGATGGCTTCCCGGGTGAAGGTCTGGTAGTAGATGAGGCCACCGGGCCGCAGGGCATGTATCAGGGCGGGGATCAGGCCGCGATCCAGGAAATGCGTGACGACAATGACATCGAAGCTTTTGGGGTGTGGGGGCATCGCAAGTACGTCGCGCACCTGGCTGTCCAGGGCGACGCCCTTGGCCTTTGCCTTTTCCCGGAGTCTTTCGATCGCGACTGGAGACAGGTCCCAGGCCGCGGTCTCCAGACCTTGGTCCGCCAGGAGCAATGCATTGGCGCCGAGACCGCAGGCGAGATCCAATGCCTTCCCCTCCTTTGGCAACAGATGGATATTTTGACTCAGAACGATGGCCGGCGTGGGATCACGGAGCTCCTCACTATAACGCTGGTCCCACACGCGGCGAAGGGCACTGCTATCCGAGGGCATCCAGCCCCCTTTGGAGGTCACCCTTGATATCGTCGATGCCTTCCAGGCCCACAGCGATGCGGATCAGCCCGTCACCGATACCCGCCGTCTGCCGCTCTTCGGGACTCAACCGGCCGTGGGTGGTGGTAGCCGGATGCGTGATGGTGGTTTTCACGTCGCCCAGGTTTGCGGTGATGGAGAGCATGCGCGTGGCATCGATGACCCGCCAGGCTGCCTCCCGGCCGCCATGCACGTCGAAAGAAAGGATCCCTCCCGGGCCGCTTTGCTGTCGCATGGCCAAGTCATGCTGAGGGTGAGACACCAGGCCAGGATAGTAGACGCGGTCCACGTTTCTGTGCTCTTCCAGCCAATGCGCCAGCGCAGTGGCATTGGCAGAATGGGCCTTCATGCGCAGATCGAGGGTCTCCAACCCTTTCAGGAAGACCCAGGCGTTGAAGGGGCTCATGGTGGGGCCGGCGGTACGCAATACGCCAAAGACCTCTTCACCTACCGTCTTCGCGTCCCCGACAATGGCGCCCCCGACGCAGCGCCCCTGGCCGTCCAGATACTTGGTGGCCGAGTGGATAACGATGTCCGCCCCCAGGCTGAGCGGCCGTTGCAGGGCGGGTGTGCAGAAACAGTTATCCACCGCCAACAGGCAGTCATGTATATGGGCGAGATCCGCCAGCGCTCGGATATCCCCCGCCTCGGTGAGGGGGTTGGAGGGGGTCTCCATGAAGAGCAACCGGGTGTTGGGGCGCAGGGCTTGTTCCCATGCCGCGGGATCGGAGAGGGAGACGAAGCTGGTGTCGATTCCGAAACGAACGAGAAATTTGGTGAACAGTAGAACCGTAGACCCAAAAACGCTGCGCGAACAGAGGATATGATCCCCTTGCTTTAACACCCCCATGCAGAGCGCAAGAATCGCCGCCATGCCCGAGGCCGTGGCCACACAAGATTCCCCACCCTCCATGGCCGCAAGGCGCTCTTCGAATGTGCGCACCGTCGGGTTGGTGAAACGGGAGTAGATATTGCCTGGCTCATCGCCGGCGAAGCGCGCCGCCGCCTCCGCCGCACTGTTGAACACAAAGCTGGAGGTGGGAAAGATGGGCTCGCTGTGCTCACCCTCCACGGTCCGATGGTGACCCGTGCGGATCGCGAGGGTGGCAAGGCTGGCATTCGAAAAAATATCATCACTCATGGTTGAATCCTCGCCATTTCTGATGATTATACCGGCAAATGGCCGGACGTCCGTTCGAGTTATCCGGATTCCAGGATCTATTTAACCCGGCAACAATATATATCGTATTCAGCCGTGGCCTCTCTTTGAATATCGTAGGGTGAGGGGCTTCAGGCAGGCGCCGGACCCGCGTTCCAGTGCGCTGGACAGGATGTCCAAGTGTCGCGACACTGGAGCGACCTTGGCAAGGGAATGCCCCTTGCCTGCGCACTGCGCCTTGTTCCGGCGCCTGCCTGAAGCCCTGAATCCGATATATTTTGTTGCCGGGTTAAATACTGTAGTGAAGACCCGAATAAAAAGGCTCACGCTCGCAATGAGGTTCACGCTCTCCCTGACACTCTTCTGCGGCTTTTCCGCACTCTGCCCGAGCGATCGGAATTGCAGGTACTCGTTTACCGCGGGGCCGGCTCGCACGCCTTGGACACAACCACGTCATATCGACAAAGGGGCTGCACGGTTACTTGCTGCTCGCCGACAACCTGCGCCAGTCGCGTGCGGACATCTATCTGCGAGTGGAAGATCTGATCGTCGACGAACCCACGCTGAGGGTTCGACAGAGCCCTGCGTTTTCTCCCATTCCCTCGAAAAAAGACATCGCGGCGACACGTGGCAACATGCTCGGCCCATCGGTGTTGGACAGCATGCACTTTCCATTTGTCTGGATTACCGCACACTACATCGAGAGACAGCGGACGGGCTTGGCCGGGCAATTGACCCTCCGGCTGCACGGGGTTACACGAACCCTGCGCCTCCCCACGAAGCTGCAAGAAACCTTAGCCCGATGAAATGGTCTCCTCCCTCCCTTGAATCGGCGTCGTGATGCGCCAAGATGGAAATTTCCATCAAATGTCAAGGTAAGGAAAGGAGAAGACCATGAGCGAGATTACGACGATCGGACTGG
>JALSTP010000105.1 GCA_026983675.1 Sedimenticola sp. | reverse complement strand
AAAGATGACCGCCAGAGAAACCAGCACTGCCGCACCCACCAAGCGTCTTTTCAGATGTTCACTCACGACTGTCTTCTATTACCTGCTACGGTTCAGGCCCGATACCCATGGAGCGAAAAACGACTGACCTAACGACATACCCGGTCGTCCACTCCCAGGAATTATAACAACGATCCAAGAAGAGATTGAAAAAGTCTATCTATGTCCTTGCAAACCGCACCGCGTGTGCTCCAGCACCGCGCCCACCGTGTGAAAGGAGCCGAACACGAGAATCCGATCGCCCTTCACGGCTGCGGCGCGGGCATTCGAGAAGGCCATCGCGGGCGAGGCAGAGGGGGGTTGGACACCGGCCAGACCGGCGTCTCTCAGTTTACTGGCCAACGCCTCTCCCGACAGGCCACGCGCGCCTTCCAGGGTGGCGGGATACCAAAAGTCCACCTGCGGGGAAAGGATCTTCGCCACCTCCGTCACCTGCTTGTCTGCGAGCATGCCAATCACGGCATGGGTCTTTCCGCTTGCCGGCCCGTGCGCAAGATTCTCTGCAAGCGCGTGGGCTGCATGGGGATTATGGGCCACATCCAGGACCACGGAGACATCCCCCGGAATCACTTGAAAACGTCCGGGCAATCGCACCGCCGCCAGCCCTGCCCGCACCGCGGCGTCGTCCACCCGAAGCCCTTCGCCAAGGGCTTCCAGCGCCATCAGCGCGGCCGATGCGTTGGCGAACTGGACCTCGCCGCGCAGATGGGGCCGAGGCAGGCCGGTACGCGCTGTCTTCGGGCCAACCCAGCGCCACCCCTTCCCCTCCAGCACATATCGAAAGTCACGCCCCGCCACATAGAGCGGTGCGCCAATGGCGCGGGCGCGGGCGGCAATCGACGCCGGCATCTCGTCACCGCCATAGACCGCGGGGCGACCGGCGCGCAGGATACCCGCCTTCTCCCGCCCCACGGCTTCGCGGGTTTCGCCCAGCCATTCAGTATGGTCGATATCGATGCTGGTAATGAGCGCGGCATCGGCGTCGACAATATTGACCGCATCCAGTCGGCCGCCAAGCCCCACCTCCAGTATGACCACATCCAGCCCCCGCCGGGCAAAGAGGTCCAGGGCGGCCAGCGTTCCAAACTCGAAATAGGTCAGGGGTATGCCACTCCGCGCCTCGTCGATACGCTGAAAAGTGTGGATGATGGCATTGTCCGCCACCTCGCGGCCCTCGATGCGGATACGCTCGTTATAGCGCATCAGGTGGGGAGAGGTGTAACAGCCCGTCCGATGGCCCGCCGCCTGGAGGATCGCCTCGATCATCGCCACACAAGAGCCCTTGCCATTGGTGCCGGCCACGCTGATCACAGTGGCGCCCATACCCCCCGGCTGCAAGCGCCCCCAGACCTCGCCCACACGTTCCAGGCGCAGGTCGATGGCCCTCGGATGCAGCGTCTCCTGCCAGTGGAGCCATTCGTTCAGGGTATCGAAGCGCAAGATTCAACCTTCTTCGGCCAATTCGGTCCAAGGTGCCGTGTGGAAACCGGAACACCGCGCTACGGGTACCCCCCAATCCGCGATGCGTCCGGGTTTTGTGCGGTCGCCATCAATATGACTTCATGACATCGTAGGCGTATCGGGCTTGTGCGCAAGGATGCCCAGCACATTGGCAATGCTGTCCCGCAAGTCACGCCGGTCGACAATCATGTCCACTGCACCGTGGTCGAGTAAAAACTCGCTGCGCTGGAAACCGGAGGGCAACTTCTCCCGCACGGTCTGCTCGATGACCCGCGGCCCGGCAAAGCCGATCAATGCCTTGGGCTCCGCTATATTGATGTCGCCCAGCATGGCGAGACTGGCGGACACGCCCCCCATTGTCGGGTCGGTCATCACGGAGATGAACGGGATACCGCGTTCACGCAGACGCCCCAGCGCCGCACTGGTCTTTGCCATCTGCATGAGTGAGAACAGCGACTCCTGCATGCGCGCCCCGCCACTGGCGGAAAAACAGACCATCGGAATGCCCAGCTCATAGGCCCGGTCCACACCGCGCACAAAGCGTTCACCCACCACCGACCCCATGGAGCCGCCCATGAAGCCGAATTCGAACGCCGCGGCCACCAGATCCATGCCCTTAAGCTGTCCCGCCATGACCACAAGGGCCTCCTTTTCCGAGGTCTTCTTCTGTGCCTGGGTCAGCCGGTCCCGGTACTTCTTCGAGTCTTTGAACTTGAGCGGATCCGCTGATTCGAGTTCCTCACCAATCTCCTCGCGGGGCTCCTCGTCGAGGAAGATGTCGAGACGCCGGCGCGCACCGATGCGGTTGTGGTGGTTGCACTTGGGACAGACATCGAGGTTACGCTCCATCTCCGCCCGGTAGAGGATGGCGTTGCAACTTGGACACTTGGTCCACAACCCTTCGGGCACCGCACGCTTGGTGCCACCATCCGTGCGGATGCGGCTCGGCATCAACTTCTCGAACCAACTCATGGTCATGACGGGACTCTCCGGTGTTGCCTCACGGTGCTCGGCCAGGACGCCTGCGGGATTTGCCGCCGATCAGCGTAAAATCCGGCAGACGCCTGCCGCCCATTCTACCAACGTTGGGAGAAAACCGTGAGAACGCGCTTCAGGCCTCATCGATGGCCGCACGCAGGGTGCCGAGAAAGCCGGCGATTTCCGCCGGGATCCGCTCGGGACGGTCGGCCAGGGCCTCGATGCGGCTGACGATGGCGCTGCCGACGATCACGGCGTCGGCGACCCGGGCGATTGCAGCAGCGCTGGCGGGATCCTTGATCCCGAACCCGACGCCCACGGGCAAATCCGTGGCGGTGCGGATCTCGGTGAGTTTCTGTTCGACACTGGCCACATCCAGCGCCGCTGAGCCGGTGACGCCCTTTACGGAGACATAGTAGACGAAACCGCTCGCTGCGTTACAGACCCTCTCAATACGTTCCGGGGTACTGGTGGGGGCGAGGAGAAAGATGGCATCCATCGCCTTGTCGCCCAGCGCCCGCA
>JALSTP010000104.1 GCA_026983675.1 Sedimenticola sp. | reverse complement strand
CCTGCAGCAGGGCCTCCATACCGGTGTCGCCCGCGGGTTCCGTGAGCCAGAGCAGGTTGCCGCCGCGTGCCAGATAGCGGCGGACCGCCATTACCTCGCCCGGCAGGTAGAGGCTCTGGGGGCTGGCGATCACCAACAGACGGGCATTGTCCGGGATGGCGCCGCCGGGGTCCAGGTCGATCAGTCCGTAGCCCTTATTTTCGAGCAGCGCGCCGAAGTCGCCGAGGTCGAAGTTGGCCTTGCCGTGCAGACGCCGTTCGCCGTGGCCGGTGAGGGCAGCGATCCAGCTACGTTTGCCCAGCGCCAGCCGGGAGAGAGTGTTGGTGAGTTGCCGCTCGCCGAGCCGGGCGAGCAGTTCCTTGCGTCCCCGGTATTCCACCTCCAGTGCGCTGGCGGTGCGGATGCCCGCCGCCTGGGCGCGGGCAGGGTCCCGGGCCGGGTCGACATATTCAACGTTGATATCCGGCTTGGCGCGCTGGTAGCGTTCCAGGAATGTCCGTACCGGCGCGCGCAGCGCCTCGTTGCTGGAGATGAAGACGGTCAGCCGGATCGGGTCCTCGATCCGCTTCAGCAAGGCCAATGTGGTTCCGCTGAGGCTGTTGCGGCCACCCTCGCTCCAGTCCCACTGCCGGTCGTAGCGGCTACTGAGAATACCGGCGGCGGTGAAGGCCAGCAGGATCGCCAGCGGCGTCAGGAGCCGCCGCGGGAGGCTGCGCCGCCCGCCCATGGTCAGAGATGGACCTTGTCGTCGACATCGGCGCCGGCATAGACCGCCTGTTCATGCACCCCGAGCTGCCGGTTGTGGCCGGCATCGGCGAAGATCTCCACCCGCACGCGATAGGTCGCACCCCGTTCGATACGCTTCAGTCGCGGCGACCGGATCACCACCTGGGTGGCGCCGGCGGCGACGCGCTGGTCCACCAGAATCTCTCGGCCGGGTGATGCCGGATCAGGAAAGCGGGTGTGGAGGTAGAGGGGATGGGTGAGCGGTTTGACGGGTTCGAGCACCAGGTGGTAGTAGAGGTCCCGGACCGTCAGCCGGTCGTCGGCGAGATCCATCATAAAGCCGCCTGCCGCGGTGCGGAACCAGGGACTGTCGACGGGTTTCGGCAGAGGGCTGGCGCAGGCGCCGAGCAGTAGCAGAGTAAAGATGAGGAGCGGAAAGCGAAAGCGGAGCCGGTGGCGCATGGGTCAGAGATCCTTCAGGCGGTGGATGGCGAGGAGGAGGGCCGCGGCGGTCAGCGCGGGGTAGTAGACCAGGTCGCTGAGGCGCACCACCCCCTGCAGAAAAGGGGTCAAGTGGCTCTGAAGCGAGAGCCAATGCAACACCCCGCCGTTCGTGCCGCCGCCGAGGCCGAGCAGCCAGAGCAGGAGCAGCAGGCCGAAGCCGCCGAGGGCAGCGGTGAGCGGGGTGTCGGCGAGGCTGGATACCCATAGGGCGATGGCGGCGAAGGCGGCGCTGGCCAGGGTCAGGCCGAGGGTGGCGGCGGCGAGCTTACCCCCATCGAGGCGGCCGCCGGCGAGCAATGCCAGCGGCATGAGCAGAGTCAGCGCCGTGGCCAGCAACAGGAATGCGAACAGGCCAAGGTACTTGCCGAGCACGATCTGCGCCGGCGTCAAGGGCGAGGCAAGCAGCAACGGCAGGGTGCCGCCCTGACGCTCGCCCGCCAGGGCGCCCATGCCGAGCATCGGCGCCACCAGCAGAAAGAGGGTGGCCGCAGAGCCCATCAGCGGTGCGGCCACCAGGTCGGTGAGGCCGGGGGCGGCGTCCAGCGTGGCGAGCCGCGACTGCACTGTCACGAATCCCTCCAGTTGCAGCAGGAAGAGCCAGGCCAGCAGCAGTTGCAGGACGCCGAGCAACAGCCAGGCCAACGGCGAGCGCAGCAGATGGCCCAGTTCGCGGCTGGCGATGACGCCGGTCATCAGGCCGCCTCCCCCGCGACAATCTCCAGAAACACCTGTTCCAGATCGTCCTCCAGTGGGCTGAATTCACGCAGTCCCCAGGGTTGCCGGGCGAGGCGCCCGAGCAGGTCCGGCAGTGGCTGATCCCCGATCGGGACGAGCCGGAAACGACCGTCCCCGAGCGACTCTACTTGGGCGACGCCTTCCTCGCCTTCGAGGGCGGTTGCCGCGGGTGGGCGGTCGAAGGCCACCTCGACGGAGGCGCCCGATTTTGGCGAGCCTTGCGGTGGTCCCTGAAACAGGGCGCGTCCCCGGTGCAGGATCAGCACCCGGTCGCAAAGCGACTGGACCTCGGGCAGGATGTGGCTGGAGAGAATCACGCTGCAATGCTCGCCCAGCTGGGAGATCAAAGCGCGGATCTCGCGGATCTGCACCGGGTCGAGCCCCGCCGTGGGCTCGTCCAGGATCACCACCGCCGGTTCATGGACGATGGCCTGGGCGATGCCCACCCGCTGACGGTATCCCTTGGAAAGGTGGGCGATCAGGCGGCCCCCGGCATCGACCAGACCGCATAACGTCATGGCCCTCTCCACGGCAGAGGCGCAGGCGGCGGCCGGCACACGCCGCAGCCGGGCGGCGTAACGCAGATAGCCCTCCACCCGCATCTCGGAGTAGAGCGGCGGGACCTCGGGCAGGTAGCCGAGCGCCGCCCGGGCGGCCACCGGCGCGCGGGCCATGTCATGGCCTGCGATGCGCAGGGTCCCCGCGGAGGGCGGCAGACAGCCGGCGAGCATGTTCAGGGTGGTGGACTTGCCTGCGCCATTGACCCCCAGCAGTCCCAGCACCTCGCCCGCCTCCAGCCGGAAGGTGAGGCCCTCCACCGCGCAGCGGTCGCCGTAGCGGCGGGTGATATCCTGGACTTCGATCAATATGCTCATGGAGCGGCCACCATACCGGGTGAGCCGGTGGGAATTCAACTCCCCGGCGGTCATTTACGAAACGCGCCGCAGGCCGTATCGTTGCCCTTTTGCGGCAGAGGCGGGCGAAATCCTCCATGAAGCTTCTCGGCGTTGATACCGGCGGCACCTTTACCGATTTTGTGCTCTACGAGAACGGGCGGGTGCGTATCCACAAGGTGCTTTCCACGCCACATGCGCCGGAGGCGGCGATCCTGCAAGGCATCGCCGACCTGGGACTCGATGCCCGGGGCCTGCGCCTCGTGCACGGCTCCACCGTGGCCACCAATGCCGTGCTGGAAGGCAAGGGCGTGCGCACCCTGTACATCGGCAACCGCGGGCTTGAGGATCTGCTCGCCATTGGCCGCCAGGCCCGGCGTGATCTCTATGATCTCCAGCCGCCCGTTCCGGCGCCGCCTGTGCCGCCGGACCGGTGCCTGGCGACGGGGGGGCGTCTGGCCGCAGACGGGACCGTGGTGGAGCCGCTGACGGAAACGGATCTTGCTGGTCTGCGACGGGCGGTAGAGGCGTTGCGGCCCGAGGCGGTGGCCATCAATCTGCTCTATTCCTATCTCGACGACCGCTTCGAGCGCGCCATCGAGGCGGTGTTGCCCGAGGGGGTGTTCGTCGCCCGTTCCTCGGCGGTTCTGCCAGTGGCGGGGGAATACGAGCGGGGCATCGCCACTTGGTTGAATGCCTGGGTGGGACCGTTGGTGTCCGGCTATCTGCGCCGTCTCATCGAGGCCCTTCCGGGGGCGCGGGTCGCGGTGATGCAGAGTTCCGGCGAGGCGATCGCGGCGGATCTGGCGGGTCGGCAGGCGGTGCGGTTGCTGCTCTCCGGCCCGGCTGGCGGGCTCACCGGTGCGCGCTTCGTGGCGGGACGATCGGGCGAGAGCCGGCTGCTCACCTTCGACATGGGGGGCACCTCCACCGATGTCGCCCTGATCGAGGGCGCGCCCCGCCTCACCAGCGCCGGGCGCATCGGTCCGTGGCCGGTCGCGGTGCCCATGGTGGACATGCACACTATTGGCGCGGGCGGCGGCTCCATCGCCCGGCTCGACGAGGGGGGCATGTTGCAGGTGGGGCCGGAATCGGCCGGCGCGGCGCCGGGGCCGGTCTGTTACGGCCAGGGAGGGACGGAGCCCACCGTCACCGACGCCAACCTGGTGCTGGGCCGTCTGCTGCCCGACGCCTTCCTTGGTGGGCGCATGCATCTCGACAGGACGGCGGCGCATGCGGCGCTCGCCGTGCTGGGCCAGGCCATGGGTTGCAGCGCGGAAGAGGCGGCGGCAGGGGTGATCCGGGTCGCCAACGCGCACATGGCGCGCGCCCTGCGGGTGATCTCGGTGCAGCGCGGCATCGATCCCCGTGGCCATACCCTGGTCTCCTTTGGCGGCGCAGGCGGACTGCACGTCTGTGCCCTCGCCGACGCGCTGGGCATGAGGCGGGCGCTGGTGCCGGCGCATGCCGGGGTGTTGTCGGCGCTGGGGATGCTGGTCACCCAGCCGGGGCGGCAGCTCTTCCGCACCTGGTTGCGGCGGCTGGACGTCCTGAGTGACGCAGAGGTGACGCGCCGTCTCGACGCCCTCGCCGACGAGGGCCGCCAGTCATTGCGCGAAGAAGGCATCGCAGACGGGGCGATGGAGGCCGGGTACAGTCTCGATGTGCGCTACTGCGGCCAGTCAGCCACCCTGAATGTGCCCTGGGAAGGGGTTGCCGCCTGTCGCCAGGGGTTCAGGGAGCGCCACCGCCAGCGCTACGGCCACAGCCTCGACCTGCCCCTGGAGGTGGTCAATCTGCGGGTGGCCCTGCAGGCGCGGGGAGAGCCGGTCACCTGGGAGACGGAACCGCCGGCGCCGGGCGACAGGCAGGACACCACGACCCAGGCGTGGGGGATCGGGCGGCCGGTGCCGGTGACGGCGCGGGTGGGGCTCCTGCCCGGCGCCCGGCTCCACGGCCCCGCCCTGATCACGGAGACGGTCGCCACCACCTGGCTCGCCCCAGGCTGGTCCTGCGAGGCGGACCGGGCCGGTAATCTGCTCCTGACCCGCACATAGAAAAGCCGCCCGAAAGCGGCTTTGAAGTCCCTGCGCCAACCAAACGCAAAGAGTCGGTTATTTGATCTTGGCTTCCTTGTAGATCACGTGCTTGCGTACCACCGGGTCGTACTTCTTGATCTCCATTTTGCCCGGCTGGTTGCGTTTGTTCTTGGTGGTGGTGTAGAAATGGCCGGTACCGGCGGTGGAGACGAGTTTGATCTTGTCACGCATGATTCGGCCTCCTCAAACCTTTTCGCCACGGGCGCGCATCTCCGCCAGCACGGCGTCGATGCCCTTCTTGTCGATGATCCGCATCCCCTTGGACGAGACGCGCAACCGCACCCATCTGTTCTCGCTCTCCACCCAGAAACGGTGGTGGTGGAGGTTGGGCAGAAAACGCCGGCGGGTCTTGTTGTGCGCGTGGGAGACGTTGTTCCCTGAAACCGGGCGCTTGCCGGTTACCTGGCAAACTCTCGACATGGTCAAATCCTCGAAATTGGCTCTGGCCCCGAAAACGGGGCAACGAAGAGGCGGATTTATACCAGAGGCGCAGCCGCGGCGCAAGTTCGAGTTGACCGACATGCCTGCTAAAGCAACCCGCGTTCGGAGAAGGAGACGGGCGGACCGTCGCCAACGATGAAATGGTCGAGCACCCGCACGTCGATCAGGGCCAGGGCGTCCCGCAGGCGGCGGGTGATATGAGTGTCGGCGTTGCTCGGTTCAGCGATGCCCGACGGGTGATTGTGGGCCAGGATCAGGGCCGCGGCGTTGTGGTGCAGACTGCGGCGCACCACCTCCCGCGGGTAAACGCTCGCGCCATCGATGGTGCCGCGGAACAGCTCCTCGAAGGCGATCACCCTGTGGCGGTTGTCCAGAAAGAGGCAGGCGAACACCTCATAAGGGTAGTCGCGCAACCGGGCATGGAGAAAGTCGCGGCTGGCGGCGGGGCTGGTGAGGGCGTCGCCCCGGTTCAGTTCCTGGCGAAGGTGGCGGCGGCCCATCTCCAGGACCGCCTGGAGCTGGGCGTATTTTGCCACCCCGAGACCGTTCCCCGCGCAGAAGGCCTGCTGCGAGGCGTTGAGCAGGTTGCGCAGGCCATCAAACTCGACGAGCAGTTCCCGCGCCAAGTCCACCGCCGTCTTGCCGCGTACGCCGGTGCGCAGGAAGATGGCCAGCAGTTCGGCGTCGGACAAGGCCTGGGGTCCGGCCTGAAGCAGTTTTTCACGGGGCCGCTCTTCCGCCGGCCAGTCGGTGATTGCCATCGCGGTAGTCCTTTATTTCCCATCCTTCCTGCCGAAGAATACTGGATGAGCGTTCGCCCTGGCAATCCGACCGGGCGGCCGCCGCATCGAAATGGTGCAGCCAGGGGGGACTCTGGAATATACTTCCTTATTTAAAAGGGGCAGGCGGGACTTGGCAGGTAAGCGGATTATTGTCGGAATCACGGGGGGGATCGCGGCCTATAAGGCGGCGGTCCTGGTGCGCGCGTTGCGCAAGGAGGGCCACGAGGTGCGGGTGGTGATGACTCGCGCCGGTGCGGCCTTCGTGACGCCGCTGACGTTTCAGGCCCTCTCCGGCCACCCCGTCGCCACCGAGCTCATGGATGCGGATGCCGAGGCCGCGATGGGGCATATCGAGCTGGCGCGCTGGGCTGACCAGGTGATCGTGGCCCCGGCCAGCGCCGATTTTCTGGCCCGCCTGGCCCATGGGATGGCCGATGACCTGCTCACGGCCCTGTGTCTGGCCACCGAGGCCCCCATTGCGCTGGCGCCGGCCATGAACCACAGGATGTGGTCGAACCCCGCGACCCAGGACAATGTGGCGCGGCTGCGGGCGCGGGGAATCGGGATATGGGGCCCCGCCGAGGGCGCGCAGGCCTGCGGCGAGCGGGGGCCGGGGCGGATGCTGGAGCCGGAAGATATCGCAGCCCGGCTGGGTGGCGGCGAGGGCGTTCTGACGGGGGTGCGGGCCCTTGTCACGGCGGGGCCGACGCGCGAGGCACTGGACCCGGTGCGTTTCCTCGGCAATCGCAGTTCGGGCAAGATGGGCTACGCGGTGGCGGCGGCGCTCGCCGGGGAGGGCGCCCGGGTGACGCTGGTGACGGGGCCGGTGAGTCTGGCGGCGCCGGTCGGGGTGGAGGCGGTGCCGGTGGAAAGCGCGGAGGCGATGCGGCGGGCCGTGATGGCGAGGGTGGAGGGGTGTGATCTGTTCGTGGCGGCGGCGGCGGTGGCGGACTACCGGCCGGCGGAGCCGGCGGCGCGGAAGATCAAGAAATCGTCGGAACGCCTTCGCATCGAGCTGGTGCGCAACCCGGACATCCTGGCCGAGGTGGCGTCGCGGCCCCGGCCGCCCTTTTGCGTCGGATTTGCGGCGGAGACGGAGGAGGTGGCGCATCATGCGGAAGAGAAGCGCCGCGCCAAGGGGATTCATATGATCGCCGCCAACCGCGTGGGCGGCGCCGAAGGGGGCTTCGAGAGCGAGCGGAATGCGCTCACCCTGTTGTGGGAAGGGGGCCGGCTGGAGTTGCCGATGATGCCCAAGGAGACACTCGCGCGTCAGCTCGTGAAACAGATTGCGGAACGTTACCATGCATACCATTCAGATCAGGATTCTTGATCCGCGCCTGGGGAAAGAGTTCCCGTTGCCGGACTATGCCACCCCGGGGTCGGCGGGGATGGATCTGCGCGCCATGTTGCCCGAACCGTTGGCGCTGGCGCCGGGGGCCACGGAATTGATTCCCACAGGGCTGGCCATGCACATCGGAGATCCTGGGCTGGCGGCCATGATCCTGCCCCGCTCGGGGCTTGGCCACAAGCACGGCATCGTGCTCGGCAATCTGGTGGGGTTGATCGATTCCGACTACCAGGGGCAGGTTTTCGTCTCCTGCTGGAACCGGGGTGGTGCGCCCTTTCGTATCGAGGTGGGGGAGCGTATCGCCCAATTGGTGCTGGTGCCGGTCGTGCACGGGCGCTTCGAGATCGTCGATGACTTCGATGCGACCGCGCGGGGGGCGGGGGGGTTCGGCTCTTCCGGACGGCACTGAGCCAAAATTGACGCATATCATTTTGGGAATGGACCGATGATGAAAAAGACGGAAAAAAAACGGATGAGTGTAGCGGATTTGCCGAAGCAGGGACCGGGTGTGGGCGCTTATCTCGGTCGTATTCTCGCCGTGCTGTTGGTCCTGCTGGCGCTGGCTGCGGCATTGCTCTACTTCCGCCAGCAGGCGGAGGCGGAACAGCGGGCAATGGCGCGGATAAGCACCAGCGTGGAGCTGCTGGCGGCCCGCTTCTCGGACCTCTCCACCCTCTATGCCAACATCCTGGAGGGGTTGGCCAGAGATCCTTCCATCGGCCGTTTGTTCGATACCGGTGATGCGGCCGGACTGGAACGGCGCGCCCGTGAACTCACGCGGCTGATACCGCAGGCGGACCGGGTGCGCCTGATCCTCCCCGAGGCGATCGGACCCGGCGGTGCGCTTGCGGCCAAGCTCAGCTTCGCCTCCATCGACCTGCTGCAACGCGCCGCGCGGTCCGGGGACGTGATGCCGGCGGAGGTGCACCAATACGGCACCCGACAGGCCCATATCGCACTGGCCGCGGGGGTGGCGTCGGCATCGGGGGGTGTCAAGGGGCTGATCCATGTGAGTTTTCCCCTGACCAGTCTGGTGACGCGGCTGGGCGAGCGCCACGACTACGGCGGGCGGGTGGAGTTGCAGCAGCGGGTGGAAAACGGCAAGGTGCTGGTATTCGCCTCCAACGGCCCCGACGCCGGGGGGCGGACGCCGGATCGCAGCGCCCCCATCGCCCACAGCATCTGGCGGGTCGCCGGCTGGCATACCCCAGTGGCGGCCTTCTCGCCGCAGATGATGACATTGTGGGGCATCATGGGCGCTCTGGCGTTGCTGAGTGCGCTGGCGGTATGGTGGTTCATGTCGCGCCTTCGCCGCGCGTTGAACCGGGATCTGGGTAATTTGGTGAAGATGAACGACCACTTTGTCTCTGGCAATGGGGTCAAGCGCTACCCCATGCAATTGCGTGAAACGGGCGCCATTCAGGAGTTGCTCGCGCAGCGCTTGCGGGAGGTAGGGCAGCCGCCGCGCGCGGCCAAGGCATCGGCGGCGTCTCCGTCCACGAAACAGGCGGCGACGTCCGTCGCTGCGGGAAGGGGACCGTCAGCGGCGCCCGACCGGCCGACCGGTCCGGCGGATATCGTTCTGGAAGACACAACCGAGGAGGTCGCGGTTGATCTGCCGGAGGCCATCTTTCGCAAATACGATATCCGCGGCCGCGTCGGTGAGAACCTCGACCCGGACATCGCCCACGAGATCGGCCGTGCGATCGGCAGCGAGGCGCATGCGCTCGGCCAGCAGTCGGTGATCGTGGGGCGGGATGGCCGCAGCAGTTCGCCCGCGCTGGCGGAGGCCCTGATCCGTGGCCTGCGCGCCAGTGGCCGCGATGTGGTCGATATCGGCGAGGTGCCGACGCCAGTGCTCTATTTCGCCACCCATTTTCTCGACGCCAGATCGGGCGTGATGGTGACCGGCAGCCACAACCCACCCGAATACAACGGTTTCAAGGTGGTGCTGGATCGGGTGGCGCTCAGCGGCGAGCGTATCCGTGCGCTCTATCAGCGCCTCAAGAACGGTAACCTGAGTCACGGCGAGGGTGCCCTTCACAGCCAGGACGTGATCGCCGACTATATCAAGCGTATCACCGACGATGTGCGGCTGGCGCGGCCCTTGAAGGTGGTGGTGGACTGCGGTAACGGCGCGGCCAGCCCTGTGGCCCCCGAGCTTTTGAAGGCGTTGGGCTGCGAGGTGATCCCATTGTATTGCGAGGTGGAAGGGGATTTTCCCAACCACCACCCAGATCCGAGCCGGGTGGAGAATCTGAGGGATCTGATCGACGCCGTGGGCCGCGAGGGGGCGGACGTGGGGATCGGGTTCGACGGCGATGGGGACCGCATCGGGGTGATCGATTCCATGGGCAAGATCATCTGGCCCGACCGCCTCCTGATGCTGTTTGCGCGGGACGTTCTCGCCCGGCAGCCTGGGGGTGACATCCTTTACGACGTGAAGTCGACTCAACATCTGGCGGCCGACGTGTTGATGCACGGCGGGCGTCCCGTGATGTGGAAGACAGGCCATTCGCTGCTGAAACAGAAGCTGCATGATATCGACGCTTTGATAGCGGGCGAGTTGAGCGGTCATATTGTCTTCCAGGAACGCTGGTACGGATTCGACGACGGCATCTACGCCATGGCCCGCCTGTTGGAGATTCTCTCGATGGAGCCGCGTACCTCCGCCGAGGTGTTTGCGGAATTGCCGGAGAGCGCCACCACCCCGGAATTGCAGCTTGCCATGGGCGAGGGGGAGCCAGAGGCGCTGATGGCGCGATTGGCGGCACAGGCCGACTTCGGTGGTGCGCAGTTGGTCACTCTGGATGGCATCCGGGCGGAATACCAAGATGGGTGGGGGTTGGTGCGCGCCTCCAACACCACGCCGAGCCTGACCTTCCGCTTCGAAGGCGACGACGAGGCCGCGGTGGCGCGTATCCAGGCCTTGTTCCACCAGCAGATCGAACGGATTCAACCTGGCCTGACGTTGCCATTCTGACCCGAGGACCCCAGAGCCATGACCCTGAAAACGGAATCCGCGAAGAGCATTGCCCACATTCTGATCGAGGCGCTGCCCTATATCCGGCGCTTCAGTGGCAAGACCATCGTGATCAAGTACGGCGGTAACGCCATGGTGGACGAACGTCTCAAGAGTGGCTTCGCGCGGGATGTGGTGTTGATGAAACTGGTGGGTATCAATCCGGTGGTGGTCCACGGGGGGGGGCCGCAGATCGGGCATCTGTTGGAGCGGCTGGGCAAGAACACCGAGTTCATCCAGGGGATGCGGGTGACCGACAGTGAGACCATGGACGTGGTGGAAATGGTACTCGGCGGATTGGTCAACAAAGAGATCGTCAACCTCATCAACCGCCACGGCGGCGCAGCGGTGGGCCTGACTGGCAAGGATGGCGACTTGATCCGTGCGCGGCAATTGAAGATCGAGCGCCGGACGCCGGAAGTGGAGGCGCCGGAACTCATCGATCTGGGTCACGTGGGCGAGGTGGAGAGTATCGATGCCGCGGTGGTGGACATGCTGGTACAGGGCGATTTCATTCCCGTGATCGCGCCCATTGGGGTGGGCGAGGATGGACGCTCCTACAACATCAATGCGGATCTTGTCGCCGGTAAGGTGGCGGAGGTGTTGCAGGCGGAAAAGCTGATACTGCTGACCAACACGCCGGGACTGCTCGATGGCGATGGCAGGCTGTTGACCGGTCTGGGCAGTGAACAGGTGGATGAGTTGATTGCCGATGGCACCATCCACGGCGGCATGTTGCCCAAGATCGTCTGCGCCCTGGAGGCGGTCAAGAGCGGCGTCACCACGTCGCACATCATCGACGGCAGGGTGGAGCATGCCGTGCTGTTGGAGCTGTTTACCGACGAGGGCGTGGGCACGCTGATCAGGTCGCGCTGAGCATGCCGCGGTCGCGCACCAAAACTCCCCGCCGTCAGCTTATCCTTGAGGCGTTGGCGAGGGAACTGGAGGATCATCCCGGCGAACGCATGACCACTGCCCGTCTGGCGCGGGCGGCTGGGATCTCGGAGGCCGCCCTCTACCGTCATTTCGCCAGCAAGGCCAAGATGTTCGAGGCGCTCATCGAGTTTGCCGAAGAGAGCATTTTCACCCGAGTGAACATAATCCTCGCCGAAGAGACCGATGGAGCACTGCGTTGCCAGGCGATCCTTTATCTGCTGTTGGCCTTTGCCGCCAGCAACCCGGGGCTGGTGAGCGTGTTGATGGGCGATGCGCTGGTGGGAGAGCGGGAACGCCTGCGAGGTCGGGTGGAACAGTTCTTCTCCCGCGTGGAGACGCAACTGAAACAGGTCCTGCGCGAGTCTGCCCTGCGTTCCGAAGGCGCGGGGCGGGTATCGCCCGCCATTGGCGCAAACCTCATGCTGGCGCTGGTGGAGGGGCGGATGCACCAGTTCCTGCGCAGCCGCTTCGAGCGTTCACCGACCGATCATTGGGACGACCAGTGGCGCCTGATGCGGACAGCGCTATTTGGTTGAGCGCCTTTTCACCGTCTTGCCCGCCATTGCCTGGCGGAAGGCGCGGTGGATATGTTCCGCCTTCTCACTGTTGCACAGCGCTCTGCCGAGCGGGCTCTGTTTGCATTGCAGATCCATGAACAGACGGGCGGGTTCCGTCGCCGTGGGCCGCAGGCGCACGATGGTGATGCTGAGATCCGTGTCCTTGCGTGGTGGCCCTGTCATCAGGATAGCCTCACTCTTGATCCGTAAAGGCGTGGTGGCGTATGTCCTCACAAAGTTCTCCGCCCGTGGCCATACCTCAGCACAGTTGCCGTTTGCAGGGCAGGGGAAGACGTTGTCCAGCAGGTTGTTGTATTTGACGCCCTGTTTGGCGTGCGGTCGTTCGTTTTCGGCGCGCAGGTTCTTCAGTTCCCTGAACCGCTTCAGGTCCTGGGCGAACTCGGCCCGAATCCGGTCTTTGTCCTTCTCCTTCTGCAGGATGGTCGCGTAGGCGTGACTCAGGCTGCGGCGGGTGCTCTCGATCTCCTGGAGAAACTGGGGCGAGGCACGTTCGCCGGCGCGTTCCAGGTTGGCCGCCTTCTGCTGCATTTCGGTCAGCTTGGCCTTGAAACGGCGGATGTTTCCACGGGTGACCTGGATGATGACATCAATGGCCGCGATCTTGCCATCACGCGCCATGAGGATGTCGTCCTCATTGCGGAAGGTGCGCAGCAGCACCCGGTCGGCAGCCCGCTGTTCCTCGATCAGGCGTTGTTTCTCGGCGCGCAGGCGGGCCAGTTCGGCCTCGCGCTCGATCTGGGCCCGGGTCTTGGCTGCCTCCACCCGTTTTATCGCCACGCCGTGCTTGTCCAGTTGCACATGTTCGCGTTTGATGTATTTGGGCGGGATCTTGTCGCCATAATGGACGTGTCCCTGATTGTCGACCCATCGGTAGAGGCGGCCGGCATCCGCGTTCGTCATGAGTGAGAACAACGCAAGCAGCAGGGTGAATTTCAGTGTTTTTCGATATTCCATAAGCATCGACTCGGTCCAGATTGCGCTCGTCGGGGGCGTATAATCGGGTGCCATCGCCCTTTAGATGCCTTCATTGTGGACCAGTTCATCCTCTTCATCATCTCTTTGTTTGCAAACCTGTTCTCCGCCTTCTCCGGCGGCGGCGCCGGACTGGTGCAATTGCCTGCCCTCATCTTCCTCGGCTTGCCGTTTCCAGTCGCCCTGGCCACCCACAAGGTGGCGTCGGTGGCGCTGGGTGTCGGCGCCACCGGCCGCCATCTGCGGGAGCGGTCGCTGGAGAGACGGTTCGTCCTCTTTATCCTGGCGACCGGCCTGCCCGGAGTGGTGCTGGGCGCCAATCTTATCCTCGGTGTACCCGACCGCGCCGCAGAAGTGGCCCTCGGCGTTCTCACCTTCGGACTCGGACTTTATTCCATCCTTCATCGAGGGCTCGGCCAGCGCTACCGCCCGGCCCACCGCGACACCCCCGGATATCTCACCGGCGGTACGATTCTGTTTCTTATCGGCATGCTGAACGGTTCCTTGACCTCCGGTACCGGGTTGTTCGTCACCCTGTGGCTGATCCGCTGGTTCGGGATGGATTACCGGCGGGCGGTGGCCCACACGCTGGTGCTGGTCGGGGTGTTCTGGAACGGCGCAGGGGCCATCACCCTCGGCCTGCTCGGCGAGATCAAGTGGGCCTGGATCCCGGTGCTCCTCGCCGGTTCCCTGCTTGGGGGGTATGTCGGCGCCCACCTCTCGATCGTCAAGGGCAACCGCTGGATCAAGCGCAGTTTCGAGATCGTCACCCTACTGATTGGCGCCCGGCTGATGATGGGCTAGGAGTCTGTCGGGTTTAGGTGATCGTCGCGAGCATGGTGGGAAAGCGAGGCCAGTTTTTCTCGATTTTGAGGCGCATAGTGGGTCT
>JALSTP010000103.1 GCA_026983675.1 Sedimenticola sp. | reverse complement strand
TTCAAAGACAGGCCGTGGCGTGCCGGCCCGCAGACTGCGTTGCCCCATCTTGCTGTAGGGTGGCGACAGCGGCGATGGGCCGCCTTGCTGCGAACCGGCACGCCACGGCTGAATACGATATATATTGTTGCCGGGTTAATAGTTGTATCTCCCTGTCATTCGCCCAACGCGGCCCGCACCAGGTCATGGGCCTGGCGGTAGTGTTCCCGCGTGGTTTTTTCCCATTCGGTTTCGATTTTGCCCTGGCGGCCGCTGAGGGGTTGATCAGCGGTTTTGCGTTTTTGGGTGAAGAGGGCGGCGAACTTGGGGTCGCTGCTGGTGAGTTCGTCGACGGGCGTCTGGTCGATGAGATCGCGGGCCCGGGCCACGGCGGCGGAGAGCCGGGGCAGGGGATGGCTGCTGGCGAGCAGACGGGATTCGGCCTCCTGCACGGCGCCCATGGCCGCTCGTAGTTCGTCGAGGTGGAAGGTGATCATGGTGTCGAAGAGGGCGTTTACCACGTTGTAGCGAAGTCGGCTGCGGTGGACGTCGAAGGCCTTGTGGGCGCCGATCTGGCTGGCTGCGAAGGGGTGGGGGTAGTAGTCGGGGATGGCGGGACCGTAGATCTCGGGTCGGATCGGCAGACGGCTGATCTCGGGGGTGAGCAGCAATTGTTGTCCTTGGGGTGAGACCAGAAACTCGATGAACCGGGCCGCCAGTTCCGGTTGGGGGGCGTCCATGAGGATGCCGATGCTGGCGGGGACGAGCACGGTGGCGGGGGGGTAGACGAAGTCCACGGTGGCGCCCTGGGCCTGTTCCCGCAGGGCGTAGAAGTCGATGACGATGCCGATGCCAAAGTCGCCGGCGGCGACGCCCTTGGGGACATGCGAACTCTTTTGGGTGATGGTCCCGGCATTGGCGGCGATGCCCTTGATCAGCGCCCAACCCTCGCGCCAGCCCACGAGTTGAAGGATCGCTTCTACGGCGACATGGGTGGTGCCGGAGCGCGATGGGGCGCAGAGGCTGATGGCGCCGCGGTATTCGCTGCGGGTGAGGTCGATCCAGCGTCGGGGACGGGTGAGGCGGTGCCGCGTCAGGTAGTCGGTGTTCAGCATGATGCCGTAGCCGGATGCGGCGAAGCCGCTGTAATAGCCGTCGGGGTCGTTGACCGGGTAGCCGCTGATACGGCGCGGTATGTCGCGGGCGGAAGGGACGAAGCGCCGCAGCCGCTTCTTCTCTTTGAGCACCTCGAAGGCGTCGGGGGCCGAGACCCAGAAGAGGTCCACCTTGCCCCGGTTTTCCCGCTTTTCCAGGTAGCGGAGGCCGGCGGTGGTTTTCTTTTTCTCCACCTGCACCGTGACATGGGGGTGTGCCGCCTCGAAGGCGCGCTGGAAGACGCCGGTGACCGCCTTCGGAAACGAGGAGACGATCACCAGCCGTGTCTGGCCTGCCTTTTCAGCGCGCGCCGCCGTTGGAAGCGCAACGGACAGAGCCAGCGCGGCAGCGATGAGGAGTGGTTGCTGCATGGGTCAGCGGACGATCTCGTCCAGCCGTTTCGCCATCGCCTGTGGGGTGATGCCGTGAGCGAATTTGGTGACGAAACGGCCGTTCGGGTCCACCAGATAGACGCTTGCGGAGTGGTCCATGAGATAGAGGGAGGGGTCCTTGATGCCTTCCGTCACCTTTTCGTAGAGGACCTTGTACTTCTTTGCCGCCCGGTCGATCATCTCCTTCGATCCGGTAAGGCCGATAAGGCGCTTGTTGAAGAAATGGACGTATTCGCGCATCTTCGCCACCGTATCCCGTTCAGGGTCGATGGTGATGAAGTAGGGCTGGATCTTGTCCGCTTTCGGTCCGAGCAGATCGAGGGCCTGGGAGATCACCTGCAATGAAGTGGGGCAGATATCGGGGCAGTAGGTGTAGCCGAAGTACAGCAGTTGGTATTTGCCCAGCATGTCGGTATCCGAGACCGGTTGTCCCATGTGGTCCATGAGGATGAAGTGGTCGGTTTCCCGCGTCGCCGCGGTGGTGTCGAGATTCTTCAGCAAGGGCGCATCACCCGCGCCGATACATTGCTCGATCACCCGGGTGTCCCTGGCAATGAGCTTCTGATAGAGGCCGGGGCCGGCGGGCAGGGTGGCGCCGAAGCTGTCGAGGTGGCCGATGTGGAGTTTGCCGTTGTGATTGAGCAGGTCGAGCTGATGTGCCTTTCGGAACCATGCGTCCTCCACCAGCAGGCAGGTGTATTTGCCGCTGTCGATGTCCGCGCGCGCCTTTAGCAGACGGGCGGCAGGCACCGGCGTGTCCGGCCCGCTGGTCAGTACTGTTCCGATGCGCAGGGCATAGGCCTGCTCGAAATATTGCAGGGTGTCGAAGTAGAGGAGCGCCTCGCCGCCTTTGAGACCGCGATAGCCGTATTCCAGTTTCCGGTCGATGGCGCGCAGGTCGTCGTGCAGCTTTTCCCAGTTTCGCCGGTAGACATGCGCCCGGCCAGGATCGGCATCGGCCAGGATACGCGCCAGCTCGTCGGCCATGATGATGGCGTTGCGGCTGTCGAGCCAGAAATAGGGATCTCTCGCGTTCGGGTCAGGGCGGTAACGGGCCGGCAGGATCTTGAGTGACGGCATGGACAGCAATTCGACATCGCCTTCCCGGGAGGGCCGCTGTTTCAACAATGGCGGCATCCAACCTTCGAGTTCCGGTCCGACCCAGATTACCAAGTCTGCCTGTTTGACCGCCTCCCGCTGTGCCTGTGTGGGCTTGAAATCATAGGGAGTCTTGTTGCCGTCGACCAGGAGTTCAGGGCCGTCGAGTCCCTGCATCAGGCTGGCGACGATGGCGTGGACGGGCTTGATGCTCACCACCACGCGAAAGGCGTCTCCGGCGCTGGCCGGACCCGTTGTCGCCAGCCAAAGCAACGGGGCGAGAAGGGTGAACAGTCTGCGGAAAGGGGGTTTCATGATGTCGGACTCCTGTTGGGAATGACTGCGCCGACGTGCACACGATGAGGACGGGGAGGCGGCTGCGTCATGTTATTGGGCTGTTTCCAAGGCAAAGCGCTTACGCAGCACGGCAATCGCCTCGTCCACCTGCTGGCTGAAACGGTTTGCATCCGGACAGCGCGCATTGTTCTTGATGAAGGCAAGGTAGGTCTGGTTGGTGACCTCATCGAATGCCTCTCCCAGCGCCCGGCGTTTGGGCAGCGAGGCGATCATGGCCTTCTTCATGCGTCGGGTCTCGCCGAAGAACTTGCACTGCATGGCGATGCCGTTGAGTTCGCCCAGCCGCACGATGCTCTGATACTGGGCGTCGTCCACCGCTTGGGATGCCAGCGCAGCCAGCGTACCCGCGAGGGCAAAAGCGAGTCGGGATCTGTTTTTCATATTGGTAAGTCCGCAATATCCGGGCTAGGAGCCTGTCCGATTTAGGGTAAATCTACTCGGCAACTGCTCCATGCATTGCTCTACCTCCTGCATCCATGCAGTCGTGCGCGGGTGGGAAATCGGCCCGTTTTTCCTCGATTTTTCGTTGCGCAGGCCCACTATGCGCCTCAAAATCGAGAAAAACTGGCCTCGCTTTCCCACCATGCTCGCGACGATCACCTAAACCCCACAGACTCCTAGATAATCCCGCCGCATCCCAATGTCTCTGATTTGGATCAAAACCGGGGCGGCGGCGATGGCGGATTCTCCGGATGATATGACATACTTCGATAATCGTAGTTTCTACGGTATAGCGTTATTCTATCCAAAACCGCGCCTTCCATGTCTGTTCAGGGTGAAACCGTTATCTGTTACAGCCAGCGTATGCTCAATCCGTTCCACGGGATGATGAGTGTGCTGGAGACGCCGCACGCGGACGCCGTCTCGCGCGATGGCGTCCACTGGACGTTGTTCGTTCATTGGGAGTCGGCGGATGTGCAGGAGGGTGTTGCGGTTGATTCCCCCGATATCCGTTTTGGCAGTTGGAGCGCCCGGGAGGGCCTCAAGCGGGCGCCGGTGCGCTCCACCACCGACTATGCGCGGTTGCAATACGAGGGGGAACGCCTGGTCCATGCCTTGGAAACCCACACGGCGCAGGTGCCGTTTCCCTCCCGGGACCGTTATGAACTCTGGTTGCTGGATGGGAGGGAGAATCTGCCCCTGGCCTTGCTGGGCAGTGCGTGCCGGGAGGAGGAGACCCGTCAGTCGCCACCGGATCGCTGGAATGCGGGCCAGCGGGCGCGCTCGTTCTTCCAGCAGGGCCGGACCCCGATGTTGGTGGAGCAGTTGACGCAGGAGGTCCATGTCGCCGGACGCTGCATGGCGATGCAATGGTTTCTGCGCGAGGCGGACGGAACGGGAGAAGGCCGGGACGGTTTTCGGTTGCCCCCCGGAGCGGAGGGACGGTCGCTGCCGGCGGAATGCTTCCCCGAACTTCCCTTGCGGGAGGTCTGGGAAGAGGGGGGGATGCAGGCGCGGGTCGACGCCTATCATGCCTGGCAGGCCCCCTGGTTGTTGGGCTTGCAGGGGCTTGGCGATGCCACCCGGGCACGGCTGGAGCAGGCCGCGGCGCACCAGGCGCTATGGGTGGAGGAACAGCATCGGCTCTACCCGAAGGTGTTGGACCGTGACCGGCTCAATGCAGTGCTGGTGGAGGCCGGGCTGCGCCGTGCCGCGGGCGAGGTGGCGGAGCAACCCGTGGAACTGCCCTTGTTCAGCTTTGGCGCCACTGGCAACTGATCAGATGTCGGCGAGGAACACCCCCGTGCGCAGCATCACCAGCGTACACGCCCGCTGCCAAGGGATACCGGCGTCATCCAACTGCTGTTCAAAGGCCTCCGATTCGGTGCCGGGATTGAAGATCACCCGTCCCGGGCGCAGGGCCACCACGGCATCGAAGAGTGGGGCGAGTCTCTGCGGCCCGACATACAGGGTCAGCGTGTCCACCTTTTCCATGACGTCATTGAGCGCCGCCTTTGTGGGCAGCCCCTCGATCTCCACGGCACGGGGATGGATGGGGGTCACCCGATAGCCATGTTCTTTCAGCAGACGGACCGCTTGATTGGAGTATCGCGCGGCTTTTGGGCTGGCGCCCAGCACGACGACATGGTGTTCAGAGGGAGAAGGACCAGTCATTGGATTCCTTATCGGCGCCGCAAGGGGTGGAAAAACAGGTGCATAGTGGCTATTTTATAGGGAGAACGCGGTTTGAGTGTAACAGTGGAGGACAAAAGCCATGTTGGACGGAAAATTTGCCCTTTTGGGCGCCGCTATCCTGATCCTGTTGGGTGTTGTGGCGGCGGTGGTGTTGAGTGGCTGAGATTCGTCTCGTTTACTCTATCGGAAACCCGGCCTTGCGCCGGGTTTTTTGATCCCCGTTTTCTTGACAGAAGTGGGGGCACGGGTGGATAGCCCGAATTCCGAATCCGCTGCGAAGTTGGTTGCGTCCACCTTCAGGAGACTTCGGCAGCAGGCCGTAGACACGGGTCATCGGCGCCTTCTGCTGTTGACGGGTGAGCCCTCATGGTGCAGAAGAGCGGCGTTGTCCGCGCTGGAGGAGTGGGGCCGCGAAGCAACCCTGTGGGTGACGGATGAGGCGCCGGAGGGGGGCGTGGGGGTGTCCGCCAATCGCGTCACCCGGGAACTCGGCCAGGAGTGGGGTGTGGTGGTGTTCGACGCCTGTTCCGGGTTCGATGCCGACGCCTTCGGGGCGGTGAGCGGGACCGTCCGGGGGGGAGGGGTTTTGATTCTGTTGGCCCCGCCGCTGGCCAGCTGGCCCGGGCGGGCGTCCGCGGCGGCCTCGCCGGGGGCCGCGGGGCGCCGGTTCGTTGCGCGTATGCTGCATTTGCTGAGAGGGGCGGAGGGAGTGGCGGTCATCCCTCAGGAGGGGACTTGCCTGCTGCCGGAGGAGCAGGTGGAAGTTCAGTCACCGACACCCCGTGCCTTGGAGGATGGTTGCCGGACCCGGGATCAGCGGGCGGCGGTGGAGGCCGTGCTGCGGGTGGCGCAGGGTCACCGGCGGCGGCCGCTGGTACTGATGTCGGACCGGGGGCGGGGCAAGAGCGCTGCCCTGGGGATCGCGGCGGCGCGGCTGCTGGCGGGGGGTAAACGCTGCATCCTCGTGACCGCGCCGTCCCGCGCGACGGCGGCACCGCTGTTTGCGCATGCGGCCCGCCATTTGCCGGATGGCCATGCCGACGGCAAAGGGTTGCGGGCAGGGGAAGGGGCATTGCTGTTCGTGGCGCCCGATGCATTGTTGCAGGATGCGCCCAACGCCGATCTGTTGCTGGTGGATGAGGCGGCGGCAATTCCACCGGCGTTGCTTGGAGGGTTGCTGCGGCGCTATGCCCGCATCGTATTTGCCACCACGGTGCATGGGTATGAGGGATCGGGGCGCGGTTTCGAGGTCCGGTTTCGCCAGCAGTTGGACGCCGAGACGCCTGGCTGGAGGCTCCTGCGACTCCATACCCCGATCCGCTGGTCGCCTCGTGACCCCCTCGAACGGTGGGTATTCGATCTCCTGCTGCTGGATGCCTCGCCGGTGTCCGACGACACCCTGCAGCGGGTCTCGCTGGGGGGTGTCGCCGTTTCCCCTCTGACGCAGGCGGAACTCGCCGCGGATGAGCCGTCACTTCGTCAGGTGTTCGGCCTGCTGCGGCTGGCCCACTACCGGACCACGCCACACGATCTGGTCCAGTTGCTCGACGGCCACGGGCTGGAGACCTGGGTGCTCTCCAGGGATGGCGACGTGGTGGCGGTGGCGCTGGTTGCGGAAGAGGGGGCGTTGGAGCCCACCCTCGCCACGGCGATTCGCGCCGGTCGGCGGCGGCTCCGGGGCCATCTCCTTCCTCAGTCGTTGCTGGCGCATCAGGGGCTGGCGGATGCCGGGGATCTCCGCTATCTCAGGGTGGTGCGGATTGCGGTGCATCCAGCGGTGCGCCGGCGTGGGTTGGGCCTGCGGTTGCTCCACGCCTTGCAAAACCACGCACAAAGGCAGGGAATGGACTGTATCGGTGCCAGTTTCGCCGCCTCGGGGGGGCTCCTGGGCTTTTGGCGCCGGGGCGGCTATTCCGCGGTGCGCGTGGGGGTAAGCCGAGGGACGCGTTCCGGGGCCCCGTCGCTGATGGTGTTGCAAGGGTTGTCGGTGCGGGGGCGGCTGATGGTGTCCCGGGCGAGAGAGCGTTTTCATGCCGATTTCGCCCATCTGCTGGCGGGACCCTTGGCGGATCTGAATACCGATCTGGCCCTTGCGTTGCTGAGGCAGCGTGCGCCAGTCGTTGCGGAGAGAGTGGGGGGAGACGCCGAGATGCTGGCGGCCTTTGCCTATGCGCAGCGCTCCTTTGAATCGGCCTATGGGGCCTTGTGGCGGTTGCTGCACCGGCAGATCGCGAATGCGCCGCGTCCGGCGGCGGGCCCTGGCGAGGCCCTGTTGGTGTCCGCCGTGTTGCAGCATCGCCCCTGGAGCCAACTGGTGACCATGTCCGGGTGCCGCGGCCGGCGCGGGGTGATCGGGGATCTCCGGTGTGCCGTGCGCGAACTGCTGGCCCGGGAGGGGGATGGCGCGGTGGCGGCGGCCCTTCGGGAATTGAAACCGCGGACACCGGCGAAACAGAATGGGACCGGAGCGGGTCTGGTGGGTTGCGTGGCCAACCATGTCGAGGGGTCGGACGGGTGAAGAATTTTATTGGGATGGGCCTGTTTCTGTTTTCAGTGTCGATGGCTGCCGGGTCTGCGGCCGCGCCTCTCCGGTTGCCGGTGGCGGCATTCTCCGATACGGGTCTTGCGGGATGGGAGACGCGAGAATTCAAGGGGCGGACCCGCTATCGCCTGGTGTCGCTGGAGGGGCGGCGGGTATTGCGAGCGGACGTCCGGGGCACAGCCTCGGGTCTGTTTCGGAAGATCGAGATCGACCTCGAAAGGACACCGTGGTTGCATTGGTCCTGGCGCGTGGACAACATCTACCAGGGAGTCGACGAGCAGCAAAAGTCGGGGGACGACTATCCGGCGCGGATCTATGTGGTGGATTCGGGCGGATTGCTCTTCTGGAACACCCGGGCGCTCAACTATGTCTGGTCGAGCACCATGCCGGCAGGGCGCGCTTGGCCAAGCGCCTTTACCTCCAACGCCATGCTTCTTGCCGTCGAGAGTGGATCAGGGCACACGGGGCAATGGCGCCATTACCGGCGCAACGTACGGGAGGACTTCAAGCGTCTGTTCGGCGCCGACGTGAACCGCATCGAGGCCGTCGCACTGATGACCGATGCCGACAATGCCGGACAAGCGGCCACCGCCTACTATGGCGATATCTATTTCTCGGCCACTGCCGATTGAAGCACGACCATTATTGCGTCTGCAGCTCGATGGTGCCGCTTATATGGGTTCGGAGGGTCTGGGTGCCGGACTCGAGCGCCGGAGGCGCGGCTTGCATTTTGAGACCTGCGGCTTGCACCGCCATGCGGGTGACCGGGCCGCCGGCCTTGTTGATGTCCATGCGCACCAGCCGATAGCGGCTGCGGCCGAGGGCGTGGGTGACGGCCTCGGCGCGCCGGGTGAAGGCCTTGACGGCCTTGATGATCAGCTCCTCTTCCGCCTTCCTCCGGGCCGCTTGCGAGGTCTGGTAGCCAATCGATTGCACAGACAGTCGGTCTTGAAGCTCGCCGATCAGTTGGCTCAGCAGCGTGGCGTCCCTGGCGACCAGACGCAATGACTGCCGTACCCGCCAGCGGGTAAGTTTCCCTTTCCAATATATGGGGGAGGTGGAATAGTCGAGGGTCTGCACCTGGATGCCCTTCACCTGCTTGGCCTTCGTCACTGCCCTGCCCATGGCCTGGTTCACCTCATCGGCCAGTTTTGGGGTATCCGTTCCTTCGCGCTGGATGTAGAGCACTGCCACCAGCACGTCATTGGGGACTTCCCGCGTGAGATCGATGGAAAGATCGATGCGGTCGTAAACGGGAGGGCTTTCTTCGGCCGGAGACGGGATGGGTGCGGCGCCGGCCAGGAGCAACGCGATGGATAGCAAGAGGAATCGTGGTGTCATGACGGTCTCCCGGCGGTTGGGTGTGATCAGGAATGGGGTTCCCTTTTCCGGCCAATACGGGTCTATCGTGCCGTTCTTTGTGCGCTGGTTCAAATTATCGCACAACAGTTGTTCCCACTGGCGGACGATACAGGCGGAAAGCACGGTATGTCCGTATCGATAATAAAACAGACGGCACGACAGGCGCGTCGGCCTGTCCAGTGATTGGAGAACCTGATGTTTGCAAAAAAGGCCCTGTTAGTCGATGACTCACGTTCTGCCCGTTTCGTTTTGGGCAAGTTGTTGAAACAACATGATTTCAACGTCGAGATGGTGGGCTCGGCGGAAGAGGCCCTGGACTTTTTGAAAAGGCAGCGCCCTGACGCCATTTTCATGGACTATCAGATGCCCGGCATGAGTGGCCTGGAGGCGACGGCAAAGATCAAAGAGGACCCTTCCACCGCCGACATCCCGGTGGTGATGTGCAGTGCCAACGAAGAAAACGAGTTTCTCGATGAGGTGGAGGCGATTGGTGCCCTGGGTGTTCTGCCCAAGCCGCCGACCAAGGAGAAACTCGACGAGATCCTGTCCAGCGTCACCCATTCCCTTGATGTGCACGCCGCCAGGGTGGCGGAAGAGGCCAGAGCGAAGATGCCGGTGACGCCCCTTTCTTCTGCCGAGGCAGGCGGAACCGGGCAAGAGGCGGGGCCGGATCAAATGGATCGGCTCATCGTCGAGGTATTGGTGCCTCTGGTCGATCGGCGCGTGGAAGAACGCCTGACGGCGGTAGCGGAACAATGGGATGCGGTGCTCGAGGGTTTTCAAGCGCAAATGCGGCAACAGGTGCGCGAGGTCATGGACAGCGCCACAACACAGGGTGAGCAGGATGCAGCCTTGAACGACAGCTTGGCGGCGCTCGAACGGCGTATTCTCGAGCAGACGGAGGATCAGATGCAGGAACTGCGCGGCCGGCTGCTGGTGGATTTCACCTCGGACCCGCAGGTGTTCAGCCAACTTCGCGCAGTGGCGGAAGGTTCGGCCCAGATGGTGGCCAGCGAGGCGGCCGCCGAGGTGGCCCACAAGGTGGCGATCAATACCGCTCAAGAAGTGGTGGACGCCGCCACCGAGGATCAACTGACCCTGTTCTATGGCGATATTCGGGACGTCAAGAGCAGCCTGCAACGGCGCATCTACCTCTTCGCCGGCGGCGCCGCGCTTGCCGGGCTGGTTGCGGCGGGCCTGGCTGCGTTCTTCGGCGGCTGAATACGATATATATTGTTGCCGGGTTAATATTAACCCGGCAACAATATATATCGCATTCAGGGCTTCAGGCAGGCGCCGGAACAAGGCGCAGTGCGCAGGCAAGGGTCGTTCCCTTGCCAAACACTGGAACGCAGGTCCGGCGCCTGCCTGAAGCCCCTAACCCTTTGATATTCAAAGACAGGCCGCGGCGTGCCGGCCCGCAGGCTGCGTTGCCCCATCTTGCTGTAGGGTGGCTACAGCGGCGATGGGCCGCCTTGCTGCGAACCGGCACGCCACGGCTGAATACGATATATATTGTTGCCGGGTTAATAATAATAACAATAATATCGAGCGTTTGCGGTCTATCTTTCTCTCTGGAGAATAGAGGGTGGTGGACGGCCGAAAAGTAATGGAACCGGTGCATTTAATTCCGGTACCATTAAAGACAAAAAAACAGTGTTGACGTTTCCCGCGCCTTGCTGATCTATTGGGTTCAAACACGTGGTTGAATGTATTCATTTCCCCTGTTTTTTTCGATTTGTGCATTGGTCGGAACGGCCTCCATTCCCTCGTCAGTGCCTTACAAACGGGTATTCTATGTGGTAGTCTCAGCGGGCAGTAAATGTCGTTGTCATTAAAGAGAGGAAAAGGAACGTTTTTATGAGAATGAGGAAGTTGTACTGGTTGGTGCTTGTCTTGAGCGGAATATTATATGGGTGTGACGGCGCTGCCGAGCGGGAGGCAAAATATCTCCAGCGGGGCATGGAGTTGTACAAGGCGGGGAACCCGACAAAAGCACTGCTCGAGTTCAAGAACGTCCTCCAGATCGACCCGAAAAATACCAAGGCACTGTACTATTTTGGAATCATAAACGAGAAACAAGGAAACTGGTCCCGCGCGTTTTCTGCCTACAGCAGGATTCTTGAACTGGATCCTGCTTTTATTGAGGCCAAGAGCAGAAGGGCGCGAATCCTCCTCGCGGCAGGAAAGACTGACGAGGCCAGTACCCAGATCGACGAGGTCCTGTCAAAATCCCCTGACAATCCGGAAGCATTGGCGGTGAAGGGCTACATTGAATGGCGTAAGAAACACAAGGACGCAAGTAACAAGTATGTTGATAAGGCGCTGGCGAGGGATCCCGCAAACGTGGATGCAATCTCCCTGAAGGTGATACTGTCATCTGACGCCGGTCATTACAACGAGGCCATCAAAATTCTAAGGAAAGGGCTTGATAAACACCCAAAAAATGAAGAATTACGGTTGCTTTTGGCAAGTCTCTACAAGAAGACGAATAATCCCAAGGGGCTGGAGAAGGTACTTCAGGAATTGGTGGATCTTTCGCCGGATAACATGCGCTATTGGGCGCAACTGGTCAATTACTACATCGGGACTGGTGAACGTAAGACTGCGGAAAAAGTGTTGGAGCGCGCCATTTCCCTGAGGCCCGACGATGTCGCGCCAAAAATATTGATGGCGAAATATTTGCAAAGCCTGAAGGATAAGAAAGAAGCAACGAAGCGTCTGGAGACGTTTGTAAACAAGTACCCGAATATCGACGAACTGAAACTCTTTCTGGCTGATTACTATAAGGCCAACAATGCGGCTCAGAAGGCGGAAGCATTGTTGTCCAAGGTGATAAAAGACGCCACAAACGAAAAAATTGTCGCGGATGCGAATGTGAAAATGGCCGTTTGGTCGCTTGCCAGCGGAAATAGGGAAAGAGCGCTCAAATATGTGGAGGCAGCGCTTAAGGAATCTCCACACTATACGAAGGCGCTGGAAATTCGCGCGGCAATTGAATTGTTGAATGGGAAGAATGAACAGGCGGTTGCGGATTTGCGCACTGTTCTAAGGGATGAGCCTGATTCAATAAAGGCGTTGCGTTTGTTGGCATCGGCCCATGTCGCGAAAGGTGATTTTGCACTTGCGCAGGAGACCCTGGAGAAACTGATCCGCCTCGACCCCACTAATGTGGATATCTACCTGAAACTGTCAGAAATAAAAGCCCGACAGGGGGATATGGACGGGGCTCAAAAGGTCCTGGAAGATTTTCTGGAGAAGATACCGGACAACGTCACTGCGGAAGCGGCGATTGCAAAGATCCAGATTGGAAAAAAAGATTGGACTGCGATCGAGAAGACAGCTCAGAAGATCAAGAAAAGCGCCAAAGATCAGCCGCTTGGGGCTTATCTGATGGGGCTGGCGTTTCAAGGGCAAAATCGCCTGAAGGAGAGTATCGAACAGTTTGAGGAAGCATTGCGCAAAGCCCCAAAGGAGCCGGAGCTGTTACTCGCCCTCGCGCGGAGCTACGTAAAGTCGGGCAAGGTCGATAAAGCGCTCGCCAGGATAAAAGCGGTCATCAACGAAAATCCAAACAACCTGTTTGCAAGGATTTTGCTGGGGGAGATCTATCTTTATCAAAAGAAAGACAGCGATGCCGTGGCAGCCTTTAGAGAGGCTATAAAGTTTCATCCCAACAATCCACAGGCGTATTTGAAGGTGAGTTATTTGTATGGAAAGAAGAAGGATTACGAGGCCGCGGAAAACATATTGAAACAAGGGATAAAATCGGTACGGGACAACGCACTGTTGCGTTTTAGTCTTGCGCAATTGTATTCAAGCGAAGGCAAGCGTAAACAAGCCCTCCAGGAATATCGGCGCCTGTTGAAGGAGTACCCTGGCTCTGATGTTATCGCAAACAACTATGCCATGTTGCTTTCTGGCGAGAAAGCCACGCCAGAGGACTTGAAAAAGGCGATCGAGGTCGCGAAAAGATTCGAGAAATCATCAAGCCCCGCATTCCAGGATACCTTGGGGTGGGTGTATTTTCGTAATGGCGAACTGGACGATGCCGTGAAGATCTTGTCGGCGGTGGTTGCGAAGGCAGAGCAGTTCTCGGAATCGCGATATCATCTTGCACTGGCATACTATGCTAAGGGGGATAGGGAGCGAGCCTTTGAGCAATTGAAGAAGGCATTGGAGGGTAACAAGACATTCGAAGGCAGTGAAAGGGCGCGACAACTGAAAAAACGCTTGGAGTCTTCTATTGAAAAAGGGCCTTCCGAGACCAAAAAAGCAGCCGCCGCAAAATCCTGATAGATATCTTGGGCCTGCCGAGTCATGGTTGTGAGATCCACCGGACACGACAGGAATTGTGATATGCATATCGGATATCCTGCTGGAACACGTCGAGTCCGCAGCTACTGTAGTGCATGGAGTGCATGGCCAGGGGTGATTTGCACGGTGTCTCTACATCACTTGAATGCCGAACTTGGCAGCTAAAATTTGTCCATCGATTCTCGTAAAGCCATATATTTGTGTGGAGGTGGTGGTAATGAAAAAAATGAGGCGGAAAGGTGTGGTAACCAGCGTAGTGGCGTTTGTCATGGCATCATCGGCGCAGGCGGCATTTGCCGATGATGTAACCGATAGTATCAATGAGGCACTGAAGGCATATGCTGAAAAGTCATATAGCGAGGCCGTTGAGGACCTGAATTACGCGGTGCAGTTGATAAACCAAAAAAAGAGCGGTGCCCTAACGCAGTTTTTGCCAAAAGCGCTTGATGGATGGAGCGCCGATACAGCGTCATCTGAGGCGGTGGGCGCGGCCATGTTTGGAGGCGCTATCACGGCGAAAAGGGAGTATACAAAGGGGGAGAGTACGATAGAAATCACGATCGTGAGCGATTCCCCGGTCCTGCAGGGGATGATGATGATGATGTTCTCAAATCCCA
>JALSTP010000102.1 GCA_026983675.1 Sedimenticola sp. | reverse complement strand
TGACGGAGCTACTGCGGACTGGCGCCAAGCGGTTGATTCAGCAGGCGGTTGAGGCGGAGCTCGGCGAGTTGCTGGCGCACTATGAAGGAGAGGTGGACGAACAGGGCCGCCGGGCGGTAGTCCGCAATGGCTATCTCCCGGCGCGGGAGATTCTGACCGGTGTGGGGCTGGTGGCAGTGAAGGTGCCGAAGGTGCGCAGCCGGACGGGCGAGCCGGTGGTATTTCGCTCCTCGCTGGTGCCGCCCTACGTGCGCAAGGCCCGGCGCATGGAAGCGGCCCTGCCGTGGCTTTACCTGAAGGGCATTGCCACGGGGCAGATGCAGGAGGCATTGGAGGTGCTGGTCGGTCCCGAGGCCAAGGGTTTGTCGGCCTCGGTGATCAGCCGTCTCAAGCGGGAATGGGAGGCGGAATACGCCCAGTGGTGCCGCCGGGACTTGAGCCGGGAGCGCTGGGTTTACTGGTGGGTGGACGGCATCTACAGCGGTCTGAGGGCCGAGCGCCAGAAGCTGTGCGCCCTGGTGGTCATTGGCGTGAACGACCGGGGCGAGAAGCACTTTCTGGCCATCGAAGACGGCGTGCGGGAATCGACCCAGAGCTGGCGGGAGGTCCTGCTGGACCTGAAGCGACGCGGCCTCACCGTACCACCGAAACTGGCGGTAGGTGACGGTGCCCTGGGCTTCTGGTCGGCGCTGGGCGAAGTGTACCCCGAGACCCGCCAGCAACACTGCTAGGTTCACAAGACGGCGAACCTGCTGAATGACCTGCCCAAGCGCGTGCAGGTGAAGGCGAAGCAGGCGCTGCAGGAGATCTGGATGGCCGAAGACCGGGCATCGGCGCAGAAGGCCTTCGACCACTTTGTGCAGACGTACCAGGCCAAGTACCCGAAGGCGGTCGCTTGCCTTGAGAAGGACCGGGAGGCCCTGTTGGCCTTCTACGACTTCCCGGCTGAGCACAGGTGCACATCCGGACGACGAACCCGATTGAATCGACGTTTGCCACGATTCGGCACCGGACAGACCAGGCCAAGGGCTGCGTGAGTCGGAACACCATGCTGGCGATGATCTACAAGCTGGGAATGAGCGCCGAGAAACGCTGGCGCAAGCTCCGGGGATTCAGTCACCTGGCCAAAGTCATCCGCGGTGTGAAATTCAAAGACGGGATTGAGGTAAACAACAACAAAACCGAGAGCAACAGGGACGCCGCCTGATTACTGTGTACACCAGATTTGACTATAGCTCTCCGGCCGGCAGTTCAGCACCGATTCCGTCCATTGCGCCGGTAGGGCCTGCCGTCCCTGCACCGCACCGACCAGGGCGCCGCAGATGGCTGCATTGGTGTCGGTATCGCCGCCCTGCATCACGGTGTCGACGACCGCTTCCTCCAGGGGGCGCGCCTGATGGAGTTGCCACAGGGCATTGCGGAAGGCGACCAGCACCCAGCCCATGTGCGTCAGATAATCCTCCGGCGGTGCATGCGCCGCTTCCCGGACAGCCGCCATGAGCGCATCCTCGACCGCCATGGCCTCGGCCCAGGCGACGATCTGCCGGTACAGATCCACGGGATCGGGGCCCTCGGCTATGGCCCAGGCGATGGCCATCGCATACAGCGCATTGGCCTGGACACAAACCGGATGGGGATGAGTGAGCGCTGCATCCTGCCGCGCCCAGTCGGCCACCTGTTCCAGGCTGTGGTTCACGCCGAAGATACCCAAGGGGCTGATACGCATCATGGCCCCGTTGGTCTGGCTGTCTGGATTCAGGTGCCCACGCAAGGCGCCCGAGATGGTGTTGCCACAATTGAACGGCCCCGAGGCCAGCCAGTCGACATAGGCCGCCCGCGCGGCATCCGGATCATAGGTTCTCCGCTCGACCAGCGTGCGCGCCAGCGCCAGGGCCATCTCGGAGTCGTCGGTGGGCTGGCCCGCAAGCGTATCGAAGGTCCCGCCATTGGCCAGTTCCCGGACACCCGAGGGATGGCTGCGAAGGATCCGCTCCGGAGACTGGAATTCCACCAGGCTTCCCAGTGAATCGCCTGCGAGCTGCCCCAGCATGATGCAACCCTGTGCCCGTGCCCGAATCTCTTCCTTCGTCATCGCCATCACATCATTGGATCAATCTCCACAATGGCCTACACTCCAAGCCATTTCACCAGATCCAGGTAATCCGGAGCCTCGGCATAGAGCTTCTCGAACTCGCTACGCGCCCGCCGGCGCTGGCCGAGATCCTCGTAGACCAGGGCCCGTTCGTACCTGATGGCCCGAAGCAGGTCCTCGGACCGGCCCTTCTTCCGGCGCAGGGCGCTCGTCAAGGTATCCCGCGCCGCTTCCAGCAGGCCGAGCCCCCGCAGGGCCCGGGCCTTGTAGAGCAGCAGCGCAGTGTGGACCGGCGTCTCGTTCTCGATGCCGTCGGCCAGGCGCACGACCTTTCGGCAGACATTCTTTTCGTCCGGGTGTGCGTCCAGCAGCAACTCGGCGAGGGACAGCTTCACCACCAGGTCGTGGGGCTCGAGCCGCTGCAGTCTCTCCAGGCAGGCAATCGCATCCTCCCAGCACTCCTGACGCTGATAGACCTCCACCAGGCCCAACAGCACGCCGCGAAGACCCGGGCCCACATGCGCGGAAACCTAGTCCGTGATGGGGATGCTCATGGTGGCGGAGATACCGTACTTGGAGAAGTAGCGGCCCAGGCGGCTGTGCTTCTCGGCGACCGTCTCCAGATAGGTCGCAGCTTTTTCCAGCTGCCCCTGCTTGAGCGCCAGGAAGCCGGCCAGGTATGCCCCGTCGGCCAGGTGGACGGCCTTCTCGAGGTGCTCGAGGGCCTTTTTCTCGTTGCCGAGGACCAACTCCCGGCACCCGTCTACCAGGGCCTCTTCGTCGTCCGGCGTGATGAGCCGCTTGAAGAAGCCCAACGTCAACCGGTCTTCAAGGCGGACCGTTGGGACGGCCGGAGCGGAGTAGGACGCGCTTTTCCTGCCGCTGGACTTCCCGCTCGGGAGCGTGGTCGTGTAGAAAAGCCCAGTTCCCGGAATGCCCACCGTGGCCCGCTTGCCCCTCGGACCGATGGTGAACTTCGCACCGCGCGGCCCGAATGAGAGGGATCCGCCCGACTTGCTCAGGTTCAAGATCACACCCGGCGCGATCCTGATTCGTCTCCAGAAGCGGAAGCTCATTCTGGCACAAATCCTTTTTTATTTTCGTTCCACATTTCTAGAGCCCCAGAGTAATTCTTCACAAAAGGCTACTTCAGACCCCTTTGGTGTAATAACCACCGAGCTTGGCCGGCTCAACAACATCTCCCGCAGTAATACGTGCTGCCCCGCCACGCTGGATCAAACGTCTTCTTGCTCCGCCAAGTGATACCGCAATACGGTGGTAGTCATCGTCAAGGTTCTCATCCAAATCTGACAGCCACTTTGGCACCGGTAACGCTGGCGCCAATGGCACTCTCTTACCATTTATATCGATTTCCCCTTCAGCCAATTCCCTTACCATCGGCAACTCCGATCCACCACCCGTCAATGCAACCACCAGCCTCCTCTGAGGGTTGGCGGTAACCCAGTTGATCCAGCTGTCGTCAATTGACTGCAAAATATCGATCATTGTGCCCTTAAGTGCCTTCCCGAACCGCTGGGCTGCTTCCAGTTCGAGGAATTCCTGTAGCTCAATTTCTACATCAACCCCATTTAGCAGAGAGACAACCAGAAACTGATCATTGAACAGAGATTCCTTCAGGTCCCGAATCTGAAGTTGCAGCGCGCTCCGGATATTGACCCACATGGGGTCGTCCGATGTAACCCCGCTTTTCTTTATGATGAACTCAACCAGTAGATGATCGAGGTGGTTACCCGCTTCCGTGATAGCCCTGGACGACCCATCTACTTCTACAGCAGTATTGGCCTTTCCTGGTTCGTAGTTTATTCGGTAAAGACTGAAATCGCTTGTTCCAGCACCCACATCGACAACCATCAAGAGCATATTGACAGGAGCTTTCCAGCTCATGATTGATCCAGCAACGCCGAGGGGTTCGGTAATATCTTCCGTTATAAAGTCATAATCCAGGGATTGTTTTCGCAACTGTTCTACTGCAGCTGCAAATCTACTAAGCGGGATACCAGCCGTAATATCATCTGCGAACGTATCAGCTAGCACTTGTGCCTCACCAAGAAGCCTCCTGAGGCGATGTACCGTTTCTCTACCTTTTTCCCCACCCAGGCATGGCATCGCAAAACGACGCGGCAGATTCTTCGGGAACCCCAAATCGGCAAGGCAATGATTTACCATCCAATTCAAGTACATGAGATACGCGAGCACCATGTCCCCATTGGTAATGGGCGTCTCAGTGGGATTGAATATTGACCCTACCTGTTCCTCCCATCCTTCCTCGGAAAGGCGTCGCTTTATATTGTCCAAGCGCTGCCGAGATCCATCTTCGCCCTCGATCATTGAGCGATCGATAGCCTGCTTGCCGAACCAAAGGGTTCCCTCGTTATCGATATAGACTGACGAAATCAACATTACCTCGCTGATCTCTTCCTGATCTGCTGGAATACCCAACTTCAATACATGGATTTCTTCGGTTTCTGATTCATCCTCATCCCGCACCAGGGTCGCTTTTGACATTGCAGTACCGAAGTCAAGACAAAGTCGAGCATTCACCCCCGGCGGCTCCAATTCGAGCGTTGTCAGATCGAGCTCGATCTGAGGAACCGCATCTTCCAGTGACGCTTCATCCTCCTCTGCTCTCTCCAATACCTTAGTTGTCCGCACACCCTCCATAACATCTTGATAGCTTAGGTCGGCCTCAATGGCGGAGTTTTCAAGCATCGATGCAGCAAAATTCAATGCATCCCATTCCGCATCGGTCAAAACACCTTTCAATACCCTATGACCATCCTCCTGCACTTCCACCCGATTCAGAAGATTCCTGATTAGAACCCTTGCCTCTATCCACTCCATAACTTGCTCCTTATTCCTCGGGCACTACCCATGGCTTGACCAATGTTTTTATTTTTCCGTTGAAATCCTTTTGTATACCATCCCGCACCACCTTGACCCGACGCACCCCGGGCTTGTGTCCACCGAGCATTTCCTGCTCCAAGGGGTTATATTCCAAGCGTTCCCCCTTCAATTCTGTCTTTCTCAACCGCCTCATGCGAGCCAGCCTTCGTACTATCTGTGCTATCTGTTGATATCCATCGACTGCTTTCTTCACCGTAGATGCCAAAACGGGTTCTGAGATATCCAGCAGCGGCACAACTGCCCGACCTACCTTGTCCATCGCTTCCTGGTTACTCTCCACCTCGATCAGCAATGCTCCGATCTGGGAATCCTCGTTCCGCCCTACATTATGCTTAGCTGTTTTTGTAGTTCTCGATGCAGACCCTGCATTCAACCACCAGTGCGCGATATCTGGGTCGATATCCTTTGCCGCGCTAAAATGGCGCTTGATGGCTGTCTTCGCTTGGCTTCGGCTGCCATGAGCTGCAATCATGATTGCAACAAGCTCCTGATCCGTACGATTCTGTCTGGCAAGGACCAACGCCGCTTCCAGCAGGTCAATGCGCAGTTGTGCAATCGCTTCCGACCGCTCGATGAAACGCAACCATAACCCAGGCCCCAGCCGTGTCTTTGCTTGTGGAACAAGAGCATAAGTCTCCGATTGCAGTGCAAGCGAGAATCGAAGTTCAATGATGCGCCCAAGAATTCTCACGAGGCAGTCGATAGCTTCGTACAGGTCCTTTTCATCTACGTCCTCAAGACTTTGGGTGGATGGCAGAAATGCTCTTAAAAACCTCGACAGCTCGTCGCCTACCTGTCCACCGACATCTCCTCTCCAGTGTTCGACCACATCCCGCATCACGCAACAAACGCGACGCACCCGTTTCATCCGAGTTTCCCAATTGCCGATCTCTTTGAGTACATCGGCATGTGGAGTAATAGCAGACACCCACGCTGCAACCGTTCCTTGGCGGCTGAGATTTGCGGACAAAAGGACCCTTCGGGCGTTATCTGCCGATTCGATCCGAACCGCTTCCCGGTAGGAGTAGTCAGACACCCATGGAAGCGATGCATAAGACAGCATTTGCGCCGCATACTGCTTGTAGTCACTGTCCTTCAGTGTCTCTATCGATGGCGGTTCTGATGTAAAGACTCTATCGGCGTTAGCAAATACCTGACGTTCTCGACCACGCGCAACCGCAGCCAGTCGCGCCAAGATTGCTGCTGCAAACAACTCCTCCTTGTCTTCCTTGAGTTCTATAACCCTCTCTATTACACGATCCAGACCATCACCCTTAATCAAAGACTGTATACTTCTCTCTGTCATGGACAGAGTGAGAAGTTCATTTAGCTTGACCAAGGACTGGCAATTACATAAGGCTTCAATGTTCACTGATCAGTTCCTTCCCGCTAGCAATTACCGCTGCTGGGCTGTTCTTCATACTTGGTCAATCTCATCTAAGCGAAACGCACTGTCTCAGCCTAGCCACAGAGATAGAAAACTCCTACTGACGTCAACCTGGGTCTCCTGCTGATCCACAACAATCTGGTCCTCATGCAGCTCAGGTACATCGATCCTGTACTTCTCTTCGAAAAAGTCACAAAGATCATCTACCGACGTATTGAGAAGCCGATTTCCGTCGATGGCGTCTATTTCGGATTGCAGTGCTCGCTTCTGACCCTCTTCTACCAAGAACCAGTCAGTACCACAGAACAGGTAATCGTCCCGCCCCTTACGCATGGCAACACTCACGCGGTGCACTCGTTCCAAACGATAACCAGTTGTTCGGCAGATAGAGCTCGAGACACCATCCCATGCAGATCACCCAAAGCGAGAACAATAACTACTCCAGCAACGCCTTCAGCAGTGCATCCGGCGTATCCGAATAAAACTGAATATTGATCCGCGTCGCCATATCGTCGGAGAGCTCGAACAACTGCTTCCTCGCGGATACCGGCATAAGTACGGTATCGGCGCCTTTCTCGACAGCTACTTCGACAATGCCAACAGCATTGGCGAGCGGCTCTATTGAGCCACCCAGATTTAACGCACCTACGACTATAAGGCCACCCCGGGTGCTTTTCTCCAGTAGTCCGCTACAAAGAGCCACCAGCGCTGGCAAACCGAGACCCGAACCCGAGCGGTCGTTATCCATTGCTCTGAGCTGTACCGAAAACTCATGGGCGCGAGGATCGCGGTCCCCGACAAGCTCCTTGGCGCGCGTATAGATATTCTGCTCAGCATACCGGACGCTCTCCCGGAAGGCTGGGGGTACCGGAGCATTCAGAATCTTCACGCCACTACCCTTGCCAACGGTCACCTCGATACGATACAGGCTCGGACCGGTTTCGAGTCCGCCTGGGCTGATGCCCCACACCTGTCCGGGTGGCAACGGGTCGAGCTCGATCGCCTCGTCGCTGTGCAACTCTGGCGTGGAAACGAACTTCTCGATGCCATCCTCGCCAATCGTGTAGCTGAAATGCGTGTTACGGAATTCGCTCTTGAAGACCCGCTTCTGCTGCTCTTTGACCCGACGGCGGACTTCCAGGGCCGCACGGACCATTTCCTCCAGCTCTTCGTCCGGCACCGGCATCTCTGGATCAGGATACAGGAGCTTCAAGAGACCACTCACGGTCTTGTTGACCGCGGTGATGTCGCGGCCGCTTAGCGCGCCGCCGTAGTACACCCGCCCTTGCAGGACGGGTACACGGCTTCCGGTGCGCAACCGGCTCCAGCACTCGGACAAGAAGTCGCTGACCAGGCCGAAGTGATTCGTGAAGTGTTCGTTGGGGTTGAGCTTCGGGAAGTCCCAGCCGGGTACATAAGCGTGAATGCGGTCCATGAACGCCGTATCGTCCCGCATCTCGGGTGGCAGCGGACTCAGCAGATGCCCTACGCGCTGCTGATGTTCGACCTCGACGTCGAGGTTACCGACCATGACGATGCTACCCTCGGCGCGAATGCTCTCCTTGCCGCGAGAGAACTCTCCGGATTCCATGTAACCCTTGAGAATGTTGACGCCATCTCTCTGGTCGAACGATATGCCAGAGATTTCATCGAAACAAACGACATCGTACTGGCACACCAAACCCCGCTGGCCAGTAGCGTTGTTGACGAACATCTTTGCCACGGTCGCCTTGCCACCCGAGATCAGATGCGCGTAAGGAGAGATCTGCTGAAACAGATGGCTCTTGCCGGTACCACGTGGACCAAGCTCGACCATATTGTAATTACGCTCGACAAATGGAACCATGCGCAAGAGAGCAACCATCTGCGCACGTTCAGACAGCGCGGCAGGCTCAAGGCCGATGCTGCGCAACAGGAGCTGTTTCCATTCCTCTGTGGTGAACTCGTGCCGACCGCGTCTGAAAGCATCAAGAACATCGGCTTTGGAAAGTTGGATGGGACGGAGGCTATCGATCGCGAAGGGGCGCCCCCCTTTCTCCTGGGCGATCGCCGCGTCATAGCTCAGAGTCACTTCCGCGTAGAAGCCATCTGTAAGCATTCGCTCGTGCTGTTTGACCAGGCTATCGTCGATGCGCACGTCCTTGATCGCAAGGCTTGGCAGCTCAGCGACAAAGGAGTCAGTCTTCGCGTCGAGCTTCGCACGAACGATGTCGATCAACTTGACTGACCCCTGGTCGCGGGCCCGCGCTTTAAACAGTTCCTCTTCTCCGGTGCGCACGGTTCGATCCGTGAGCTGACGTTCGACGATGGCAAGCCCCTCCTCGATCTCCCGTTCGTCCGTCGTAGCGCAATAGCGCCCGAGCAGAAACTCAACCACATAGGTGGGGACCGGATACTGGCGGCTGTACTTGCGCACCAGATCCTTGCGGACCAGGTAGCCTTCAAACACCGTCGCCGCAAGACGGTCGAGTGAATCGAGTTCTACTTTCAATCGTCACCCCCAATGATCGTGGGCTGTTTCGCAATCACGTGACCGCTGGCGTCGAGTACGACCAGCACCGCCGGCGACCCTTCCAATTCATCATCCACAACTAACAGGCTCGCAACACCCTTGTCGTCAAGTGCCCGAACCCGGCTGACCGAAGAGCCTGGGTCATTCACTTTGATCCGCAGATCAACCGTGAGCCCTGGCTGGGTGGCCTGAACCCGGACACGGCAGCGCAACCCGGCCCAGTTGACCTCGCTGATCTCTACCGCAGATCTCGTTGTACCTTTGCCAGCACTCACCCGAATGACAGGAACAAGGCTCTCCTGGAGACTCAACCCTCCGTGTGCATACTCATTACCCGCACCGAAACAGTGAATGCCGGGTGCTATTGCAACCTGTTTATGCGCATTCCAGTGCCAGCGCACCGTTGGCACCTCCACCTTGGAATCACCCTTGATGACGGCACAACGGGTCCATCGGGTTTCTGTCAAATACTTCGGCAGGCTGACCGAAGGCAGCCCACCAGGCAGCCAAAGCCAACCATGGTCCGTCACTATACGAACTTCGCACCAACCGGCATCGAGCAATGTCTCGATACGCTCAAGCAACAGCTCTACCTGCTCTTCGATCCGACCAGCAAGCCTGCCTTGCAGCGAATGCCCCAACTTGTCGAACTCTCCGTCCTCCGTCCAGCCGCGACCGGTGGGATCGCCTGTTTCATCCGCACCAATGTACTGGTAGCCTGCCGATGTCAGCAGCTTGCGGAAACGGTCCGTTGTCAGTGGCCGCTCGCCATCTGCCACCACCGGGAGAAAATCCTCTCCCAGCGAAACGCCCTTGATCTGCGTCACCACCGGCGATACGGCGGGCTTCGCCGTCGCGGTCACCGTGGGCAGGCCGGCCCACCTCGTTGACAGCATCACTGCCCAGCCTTTTTCCCGCATTCGGGAAGTCAGGCGCTGAGCCACATCGAACCGAAGACCATCAGCGAACAGCACGATGCCCCCCGGATCCACCAACAGTTCCTTTATCGACTGCTCGTCGTGGTCTGGGAGGGGCTCCTTCTCTACAAGTGCCTGAAAGTGTTCTGCAGCCGACTCAAGCCACGGCCGGTACACGGCGTTTAAGGCCTTGCCGATGGCCTGTGCATCCGCTGTTGATCTCACAGCGGCCGCCGCGGACAAGGAGGCCATATCTGCTTGCCAAGCACCATCAGCATATAACTTGGCCATTTCCGCCGGCGAGGAACCACCGAGTTTGCTTGCAGTAACCTCTACCAGCCGAGCAAGGTGTCCAATCGCATTCGCGAGAGGTGTCTGTCCCAATTTTGCCCATACCCACTCTCGTCTTTGGCCATGGCGCTTCTCCAGTTCCAGTACTTGCTCACGCGCCTTGGACGGTGTCAAGTTCTCTAGAGCGAGCAATGACTTTCGCAACTCGTTTTCCGCACCCTCATTGTTCTGAGGCCACGAGGAGATGGGTTCCACAAAGAGATCCGATGGCATCGCCTTGCGTAGCAGTTCTGGTACCCCCGGATACAGCACCGGAGATTCGGCGAATCGCTCCCATACGGTGGCCCAGGGTCCTTCTTGCCTGCCCAGCAGCTCCGCGCCGACCAGCTCGCCGTCCTTGTCGGGGTCGAACTTGAACTCCGCCTTGCAGCGTGACTTGAACGCTGCCCATCGGCCACTGTTCCATTCGGATTTGACTGCTTGGGGGTTACTCAGCCACAAGAGCAGGTCCTTCACCGGATCGTCAGAAAAGAGCCGGTCGAAATCTTCGGCCTCGAGCCGCTTGCCTTTCAGCCGCTCGACCGGGGTGGTGGCAAGCTCCACCAGTGCACCCAGCATGGCGCGCCTGGTAGCTGCACCCCGGGCGACATCAAGACCCAATCCACCTTCCTTAGAAACGAGGAACGCTTCCACCGTCCAGTCCTTGCCATTCTTCTGCGTCCAACATACCCCTCGATATTGCAACTCGACCAAGGGCTTGAGCGCATCCGGACATTCCTGAACGGCACGGAGCTCCTGCCGACTCACGTTGGGCAGGTACAGGATTGGTACGTTCCCTTCCGGGATCTCAATTTCCGGCAATGCACCATCCACCACGGTTCGAAGCCAGATTGCCGGACCCGTTCGTTGATCAGGCTGATACTCACCCAAGGTCAGTAGTTGCGGAGCAAGTCGCCGAAGCTGCGGGATGATCGGCATCCACTGCGCATCGTGGTCTGTCCAAAGGATTGCCGCAGGTGCAACGACGTCACTTGGGTTGTATCTTGAAGCAGCCGAAAGGGAAAGGTAAAGGTGTTCGATGACACTTGTAGCATCAGATGAAAGCATCGTGATCACTCACCCTGATCCTGACCTTGGGGAATAATCAGCTTCAGATAATCTTCTGTTGCCTCAAAAACCGGGTCGGTGCCACTGCTTTCCCTCACCAGCGGAATGATCTTGTTTCTCACCCCCATCCCACGGGCATCCACATAGCCGTAGTCCCTCAACACATCCACCACCAATGGGTTACGTGGCGAACGCTGTCCGGCGATCATCTTTTCCACCGTCATCGAGTTTTGCAATGCTCCTGGACTGATGATTTCCAGCCTGTCGCTGTAACGGCTGATTTCTATCTCCTCATAACGCGTCCAGTCACGGTGAGCCAAGGCATTGACGATGGCCTCTCGCAGTGCGTCCAGTGGATAGTGCCAATGCCTTTCCCGGCGCATCGTCTCCCCCAGCGGCTCAGTTTCCTCGGACAGGAAAGGGCGGGCAACGTCGATGAAATTCTCTATCAATCCGTTTTCCGCAAGTTCGCGATTTCCGTTGTCTTCGCGCCAGAGCGCGACCATGGGACCGTCTATCAGGCGATCATCCAAAGCCTTATAGGTCTTGTCATTCCCATCGAAAGCCATCCATCGGATCCCTGCCTGTGGCAAGAGCCTTCTGGGAGCGTGTCCAAACAGCACCAGGCCCGCTATTGTGCAAACTGGTGAACCATCCTCACGCTCCACCATGAACCCCAGGCCACACAAGCGCCTTTCCCATGCCGAGCCGCTGGCCGGCGGCTCCGGGTCACCCACCACCGTTGTAAGGTAATCCGTCAGCCGCTCCTGGCACAAATGACCCAATCCACTACCGGATACCGGCAGCAACTCGGCATGCAGCATACCGCCCAACGCAAAGAGTCGCGCCTGCTGCTCTTGGGTCGCCAGACGCGATACACTGCCAACCCTCACATAGATGTCTTCCCTGTCGTTGTGCCTTACGACATACGGTTTCGCAGTGCCCTGGGTGAGGCTGATCACCGCCACCCGATGCGCATCATCCACCTGGATTTCTTCATAGAACGGAAGAATCATCGGATGCACATAGCGCCCGAAAACCGTATCCATGACCCAGTGCTCCAGATCCTCTCTTTGGATCCCGGTGACCGTTCCATCGTCCTCGACGCCCAGAATGATTTTCCCGCCTTGAAAATTGGCAAGCGCCACCACCTCCTTGGCCAACTGCTCTGGACGGATATCGTCGCGTTTGAACTCGACTCCTGAGTTCTCGCCGTTGGCAATCAGCTCCAACAGCTCGGACTTGGTCATCAGTAATCAAACCCGTATTTCTCTTTGCGCTGCATGAAGGCCTCCTTGCCACCTTCCAGAATATTTGCTACCTGGTCCCGTATCACCGGGATATCGATCGATCCTTGAGCCTCCAAGGGCATTTCGGCATGTTCTTCGCTCGCGGAACAGACGCCGATCCACTCGGCATCGCCAAAGACAGGAATGTTGGCATTGTGGGTAGCGAACAGGAACTGTCGTTCCGTCTTGGCTGAACGCAATTCCTGCACGATCCGATCGGCAATAAAGGCGTTATCAAGGTTGTCCTCCGGCTGGTCCATAATCAGCGGATCGTGGTTATCCAGAAGGAGCAGGTGCAGGATGGCCGTGCACTGCTGCCCTGTAGAAAGGCGGTGCAGATCACGGTATTTCTCCTCACCCGCATGTGCCACATTGAGTTCCAGGGTGACACGATCCTGCAGGTCTATAGACTCAAGTTCATATATCAGTGCCGATGACAAATGAGTGAGTGTTTCCGCCAGGCCAGACGTAATGCCCCATCCCTTTTGCATCAGCGCATCCTTGCCATCGCGGATAGCGGCTACTAAACCGAGTATGGTCAATCCCTCAGCACTGTCTACCCATTGCGTCTTCCGATCGCCTACACCCGGCAGCCGCTGGAGAAAATCCCGCAATGGCTGGCGCAAACCATCGGGAACGATGTGTATCCTGAGCTTTCCCTTGAGCCGTTTGTTGAGACCCATGACAGCTTCCTGCTTGGCAGTGATTCGTGCGCTGCGCAGATCCGATATCTCTCCAAGCAGGTTGCGGCGTTCCTGTTCCAACTCTTTAATCAACGCATCAATCGTTCGTGCTCTGACTTCAGCAGGCTTGATCTCTTCAATTTGCCGTAACAGCATCTGATAGGCTCTGCCTACCTCTTTACCGTCCTTACCGGCGACCTCAGGCAATTTCGAGAACTCCTTCTCCAACTGTCGTTCTGATTCTTTTAAGGCGGCTCGAACCTGCCTGACCACCTGCTGAAGCGCTTCGCTTGAAGCATCAATCGCCTGTTCAATCTCATTCAATTTTTGCCGCAGGGTCTTGCCCAGCGCTTCAAGGACATCTCGTCCCTTGCGTAACAAATCAGCATGTGGCAGCCCATTCAGCGCCTTATCGCTCAAAAAGATCAGATCCGGAAGAGAATCCTGCAGCTGTCGCACCGCAGCCCTAACCCTCCTGACTTCTTCCTCCATGCGTGGCGAGAACTGCCGTTCCTTTTCCAACAAGGGCACGAGCTTGAGCTGCTCTTCCAGCCCCTGTTCCTTAAACTGCCGAGCCTGCTCTTCCAGCTTGGGAAGTTGGGCGATTTTCTGCTCGACTTCTTCTCTTTGCTCAAGCGCCTTCAATAACCGCTGGCCGTTTTCTCTTAACTTTCTATAAGCCAGGTCGAGCCGTTCCCGCTGTTCCAGACTGTCGGGAAGAAAACGATCCAATACCCGGGTCAGTGCATCTGGGCTCTTTGCTAATTCATAGATCTCGTTCTGGCCATAGATCTCGATACCCGGCAAAAGAT
>JALSTP010000101.1 GCA_026983675.1 Sedimenticola sp. | reverse complement strand
CCTCCAGCAACCAACCATAGCCTCGCGCTTCCAGTTCCAGCGCCAGTTCCTTGCCGCCAGAGCGGACGATGCGGCCCTGGGCCAGGACATGCACCTGGTCCGGGACGATGTAGTCGAGCAGGCGCTGGTAGTGGGTGACCAGCATCATAGCCCTCTCCGGCGAACGAAGAGCGTTGACACCTCGGGCAATAATGCGCAGCGCATCGATATCGAGGCCGGAGTCGGTCTCGTCGAGGATCGCCAAACGGGGTTCCAGCAATGTCATCTGCAAAATCTCGCTGCGCTTCTTCTCACCGCCCGAAAAACCGGCGTTGACCGAGCGCTGAAGCAGCGCCTCATCGAGTTCCAGCACCTTGGCCGCCGCCTTGATCCGTTTCATAAAGCCTACCGTATCGAGCGGCGGCTCTCCCCGCGCCTGCCTGATGGCATTGAGCGACTCCCGCAGGAATGTGAGATTACTCACGCCGGGCATCTCCACGGGATACTGCATGGCGAGAAACACTCCCTTGCGCGCCCGCTCCTCGGGCGGCAACGCGAGCAGGTCCACGCCTTCATAGCGGACCTCGCCGGCCGTCACCTCGTAACCCTCCCGCCCGGCCAGAACGAAGGCCAGGGTGCTCTTGCCGGAGCCGTTCGGCCCCATGATGGCGTGGACCTCGCCGCCGTCGATGTCGAGATCGATACCCTTGAGGATCGGCTTGCCTTCCACGGCAACGTGCAGATTCCTGATTTTCAGCAACATACTCTGTCTCCGGTTCGTGATTCAGCCCACCGCCCCTTCCAGGCTGACGGCCAGCAGTTTCTGCGCCTCCATGGCAAATTCCATGGGCAGCTCCTTGAAGACCTCCTTGCAGAAACCATTGACGATCATGGAGACCGCGTCTTCCTCGGAAAGCCCTCGCTGACGGCAATAGAAGAGCTGGTCTTCGCTCACCTTGGAGGTTGTGGCCTCATGTTCCACCTTGGCCGTCGGATTCTTCACCTCGATATAGGGAAAGGTGTGCGCCGCGCAGCGATCACCGATGAGCAACGAATCGCATTGCGTGTGGTTGCGCGCCCCCTCGGCCCGGGCGGCGATGCGCACCAAGCCGCGATAGGCATTGCTTCCGCGCATCGCAGAGATGCCCTTTGAGACGATCGTGCTGCGGGTGTTCCGGCCAATATGGATCATCTTGGTCCCGGTATCCGCCTGCTGGCGTCCACGCGTCACCGCGACCGAATAGAACTCGCCTGTAGAGCCGTCGCCACGCAGGATGCAACTGGGGTACTTCCAGGTGATCGCCGAGCCGGTCTCCACCTGGGTCCAGGAGATGCGTGCGCGGTCACCGCGGCAATCGCCCCGCTTGGTGACGAAGTTGTAGATGCCACCCCGCCCTTCGGCATCCCCGGGATACCAATTCTGCACCGTCGAGTATTTGATGTAGGCGTCCTTCAGCGCCACCAATTCCACCACCGCGGCGTGGAGCTGATTCTCGTCTCGCTGCGGCGCCGTACATCCTTCCAGATAACTGACCGCGCTCCCCTCGTCGGCGATGATCAAAGTGCGCTCGAACTGCCCCGTCTTTTCGGCATTGATGCGGAAATAGGTGGAGAGTTCCATGGGGCAATGTACCCCTGGCGGTACATAGACGAAGGTGCCATCACTGAACACCGCACTGTTGAGAGCGGCGAAGAAATTGTCGCGGTGGGGCACCACACTGCCAAAGTACTCGCGCACCAGTTCCGGATAGTCACGGATCGCCTCCGACATGGGGCAGAATATCACGCCGGCCTCGGCCAGCTTCTCCTGATAGGTGGTCACCACCGAAACACTGTCGAAGACCGCATCCACGGCCACCCCCGGTCGCTCCTCCACCCCGGCCAGCACCTTCTGTTCACTGACCGGGATCCCCAGTTTCTCATAGGTGGCCAGCAGTTCCGGGTCCACCTCGTCCAGACTTTTGGGTCCCGCTGTCTTCTTCGGCGCGGAGTAGTAGGAGATCGCCTGGAAGTCGATGGACGGATGATGCACCGAGGCCCACTTCGGCTCCTCCAACGTGCGCCAATGACGATAGGCCGCCAATCGCTGCTCCAGCATCCATTCCGGCTCCTGCTTGCGCAGGCTGATGGCGCGGATCACCTTTTCGTCCAGACCCGGTGGCAACGTATCCGACTCCACGTCGGTCACGAAGCCCTCCTCGTAGCCCGACTGAATCATGCGGTCGAGTGAATCTTTGCTCGCGTTCATACGGATAGCCTGGCCTCTTTGTGATGAAATGGATCAGGGCAGACCCTCGACAGATGGATTGCTGCCCGGCTATTCCTTAGTAATATAGTCAAGTATTATCTTTTGCAAGCGCCAAATCCAAGAGAATATTGGGGGATCTCCCGCCAAACCGCCCAGCCATTTACTCATCGGTCGGGCTCCGGGGAATCATTATTCACCCACCGTACACCGGCTTGAAATCCGCCCACGGCGCGATACCGTAGGCTTCAGTGAAAAACAGAGGAGCAGAAAATGGCCGCACCCCACATCAAGACCGCAATCCCCAAACAACGTCATCAGATCGGATCATTCGTCGCCACCGTGCTCGGCGATATCGACAGTGACGACCCCCAGGAATACCGCTACATCATGGCCATCGTGGAAGAAGGAAAACAACAACCTGATCTCTATGTGACCGCGGAAAAGAACCCGGACGCCCGCAACGCCGAGGAACGCTATCGTCTGCGCGTCATCATGGGCAACGAAGAAAAGATACTCGCACCCTCGGACGAATGGAGCGATATCGAAAAGTTCTCACTGGCCGGTCTTGGCATTATTGCCAAACTGATGCGGCTGGAAGATGAGGAGCCGAGACGGTTGATGTGAAACTGTCCGACCCGCGTTCGCCACCATCTCTCTACTATTATTAACCCGGCAACAATATATATCGCATTCAGGGCTTCAGACAGGCGCCGGAACAAGGCGCAGTGCGCAGGCAAGGGTCACTCCCTTGCCAAGCGCTGGAACGCAGGTCCGGCGCCTGCCTGAAGCCCCTAACCCTATGATATTCAAAGACAGGCCGTGGCGTGCCGG
>JALSTP010000100.1 GCA_026983675.1 Sedimenticola sp. | reverse complement strand
CGGTCCCCTTGTCCGGATTCGCTGCCCAAAGCGACAGCATCAACTGCCCCTCCTTCACCGGCCCATCCTGCTGAAGGTCGAACGTATGCCTCAACTGTCCATCGACAAACCAACGGATGGATTCCTTGCTGTTCTCGAAGGCATAGGTATGAAACCCCTTTGACGCATCGAAATCGAGCTTCACTCTTTCCTCATGTTGGCCCTTGCCCTTGAGGAAATAGTTGAACTGAACCCAATGCGGGTCCTTGCCGAGGATCTCCATGGTGATCTCGTCATAATGTCCCTTGTTCGGCGTCTTGTAATACCCATAGAGGAACATGGTGGTCACCAACCCGTCGCCACCCGCTGCCTTCATCCGGGTTTCCACCTTCGTGCCCGCACCAAAACGCCGGTGCAGGCGATACTCCGCGCTGGCATATGCCTTGCCGTTGCAAGCCACGCTCCCGGCGGCGCAACTCTGTCCATCGTCCGCCGTCTTGTCGAGCGCCAACACCAATTGCCCATTGGACGCCTGCGCGTGGCCCGGTTGCCAGTCCACGCTGGTGAAACCGCCACCGCTCCAGTTCGCGCGCCCCCACTCCCCACTGTCGATGTTGTTGAAATCATCGGAAAACAACACCTGTGCCCCATAACTCGGGGCCACAAGTGAAAGCGCCAGTGCGCATATAGAAAGCGCCCATGCCCTTGGACAACGGCAACGTAAATCCATCTTGAACTCCTTGCAAATTCTTGCTCTGATCCAATAGCGCACCACAGCACCCCCATGTTATGGGAATGAAAATATACATGCACCATCTAGAGCATAGGGCATCTCCGCCCGTACGTCAACAAACCGACACACCACCACTCCATCGTCACGCATCATGCGCGCATGCCCAACCCTGGTGGAGAGGCCTTCCACAGCCGTCTAACACCGACTAAGGCCAACCATCCGCTGCCAAAGAGCACCACGGCGGGTGGCAAGGGGACGGGACTGGTCTGGATACCCTCGACGCGCGCGCTCGTGAGACTGCGGTTGACGGTTTTTACAGAGCTGATCTGAACGTTGTCGAACAACGCCGTGGCGGTATCCCCGGTAAATTGTCCCGCCCAGTTGAGCACCCCCTCGTGATCCGCATCAGGCGCCCAAAGGTCGAGCAACAACTGGCCTGGATCCAAGGGGCCATTAACGGCCGCACTGTACTTCAATTCGTCGTCCACATACCAGTTTATCACGTTGTTGGCCGTCTCGAAGGCATAGGTATGAAGCGCCTGCGAGGCATCGAAGCCAAGATCGACCACTGCCTCATGCCCCCCTTGGCCCTCGGCGAAATAGTTGAACTGGACCTTGGTGGGGTCCTTGCCGAGGAACTCGATATCGATTTCATCCCGGTGCGCCTTGCCATTGTTGGTCTTGGCATACAGAAACATGGCAGTAACCAGACCGTCGCCGGCCGCCACCTGGATCTGCGCCTCCGCCCGAATGCCGCCGCCAAACACCGACCGCGACTGGTAGGCGCCACTCGCAAACTCCTTTCCATTGGCCCCGCCATTGCGGTCCAGCGTCAAGGCAAGGCGGCTGTCGGCCCCGCCCGTGGCCTGCACATGGTCCTTCCGCCATTGCACCCCCATGAAGGGCGCTGCCGGACGGTCCAGCGCAAACCATTTGTCACCGTCCACGCTGTCGAAACCGTCCTGGAACAGGCTGCTTGCCTGGAGCACTGGCGCGACGAGCAGCAGCACGATGAACGGAAGGCCCCTCATGAGCCTGGAACAATGGGGTAAACACAGCCTTTTGTCGGCATCCATCAAAACCTCCTCCAGATGGCCGAAACCGCCATGCGCAAAGTAATCGCGCCAGCGATTTCGGGACCGGCCTCACCGGACCGTAAAGCGGGAAAGAATTAAAGTCGTGGGTATGATATACCGCCGACGGCGTACGTCAACCGACAACGCACTACCGACACAAACAGACAAGGAATTCGCGAGATCGCTACGTTGCGGCGGCAGACGAAGGGGCGCGCCGAGGAAGGACACGCCCCCCGACCATGAGCACCGCCAGGCCAGCGCCGAAGAGCCAGACGGCCGGTGGCAGCGGCACGGGACTGACCGAAGTGGAATCCAATCGGCGCACCGCCACCCGGTCCACCGTCACGGACGCGCTGTCGCCGGAAAACGCATCGCCCGCCCACGCTTTCCAACCCGGGTCCTGCGCCATGGCCTCGAGGGTCGGCGTCCACAACTCCAACATCACGTGACCTTGGTCGAAGGGGCTCCCGGCCAGGTCTTGCTCGCGCTTGAGGACATCGTCGATATACCACCGAAGCCGATTCTGCGTCGCCTCGAGACTGTAGGTGTGATATTGGGTGAAATCGAAATCCGCCGGCAAGCCGCCCTCCTCCGCCTTGTGCCAGACCTCGTGCCCGCCTGCGCCATCACGAAAATAGTTGCTCTGCACCACATTGGGCGTCCAGCCGAGGAACTCGTAATCCATTTCGTCGCCGCTGTCACCGGGCGTTCGAAACAGGCCCGTCACCAGGCCGGACCCCGACGGCGACCTCATTCGCACATCGATACGCGTGTTGGCGCCGAAACTCGCCCACGTCGCGATCTGGGCGCTGGCAAACCGCTTGCGGTGACCGTCACTATCCACACAGCCGCCCGCCTGGCACGAACCGCCGCTGTCATTGAAGCGATCCATCCGCAGCGTGAGTTCGCCGTTTTTCACCGTTGCATGCCCGGGCTGCCAGTAGGTGTCCTTGTAGTCAGCGTAGGTCGCGATCCCGCCATCGCTGATGTTCCACACCTCCCGATCCAGGGGGCCGTTGAAATTCTCTTCAAACAGGAGCGTGCCCGCTTGCGCCGCCCCGCCGGCCAGCCATGGCAGGACCCATACCAACAAACGTGTGATCGAATTATTGCGCATGGTTTCCTCCTCTCTTCACCCTCGCCTCTTCGCGCCTGCCGGGTAAAGCCCGAACCTCTGCCTAGGAGTCTGTCGGGTTTAGGTGATCGTCGCGAGCATGGTGGGAAAGCGAGGCCAGTTTTTCTCGATTTTGAGGCGCATAGTGGGCCTACGCAACGAAAAATCGAGG
>JALSTP010000099.1 GCA_026983675.1 Sedimenticola sp. | reverse complement strand
AGTGGAATACGAGCTGTATTGCCGAGGAAGGAAAATTCCCTGTATGGACAAGGATCAAGCAAGGGTGCGAGCGACTTCATGAATAATCCGGGCTAGAAGGAGATGGTGCAATGACAGAAAACGACAGAGACGGGGCTGCGCTTCGTCGCGCCAATGAAGACTGGTTGAGGCGGTGGCGCGCGGGGAACATCGGTTGGCATCACGAGGAGTACAATCCCCATCTTCTTGGTTTCTGGCCCGAAATGGGTGTCCCTGCTGGCGCACGAATTTTCGTTCCCTTGTGCGGCAAGAGCCGGGATATGGCGTGGCTCGTGGAGCACGGTTATTCTGTCGTGGGGGTGGAACTCAGCCCTCTGGCGGTGGAGATGTTTTTCAGGGAGCGGAGAGTGGCCCCATCCTCGGAGCGACTGGGCCGTTTCGAACGATGGCAAGCCGGCGCCTACCTGTTGCTGTGTGGGGATATTTTCGATCTGGACACTACGATTCTCGGCAGTGTCGACGGGGTGTACGACCGGGCCTCCCTGGTCGCTTTGGATCCCGAACAGCGGCGGGTCTATGCGCGCCGCATGGCACGGCTGGTGCCCACGGGTGTGCGCATGCTGTTGGTGGCCATGGAATATGCCCAGGGGGCGATGCAGGGACCACCCTATAGTGTCCCACAGCAGGAAGTGGAAGTGCTCTATGGAGAGACCTTTTCTGTTCGGCTGCTCCATTCCCTCGATCTGCTCAAAGAGACGCCGCGCTATGCCGACCGGGGGTTGGATTCCATGGTCGAGAAGGTCTATCTGCTGGAGCGTCTATGAGCACCGTTGTGGGAGTGTCTTGATATGTCGGCGGCGGCCTCCATATTAAGAATGACCAGGGCGCTGTCGGACGTCATCATTGGCAGCGGCAACAACCACGATATCGCTGTTTTTGGCGCCGCGTTATATAGAAGTCAGGAAAGACGTTTTCGGCGGTTCGTTGAGTCCGACAGACTTCTGGCGCATGAAGGCAAAGCAGTCCAAGCGGCAGTGGCCGAGGAGGAGTCATGTTGAACGTCAATCCGGATATCGTGTGTTCCCTCATTACCCGGGCGCGGGAGTTTCAGGCCAAGGAACAGGTGGTCATCCCTGATGTCCCCATGAATCCTGCGGACGACTGGGCCTTGCAGATTCTGGCTGACCATGTGGGAGACCTGACTTATCAAGAGGTCAAGTCCACCGTTGAAGACCTTGAACCCGATCAGCAGGCAGAACTCGTGGCGTTGATGTGGCTGGGACGGGGCGACTACGACATGGTGGAATGGGAGAATGCGCTCGCCGATGCGACCGAGCAATTGACGGAGCATACCGCCGACTATCTGTTGGCCCATCCCTTGGTGGCAGACTACCTGCGGGATGGGCTGGACCAGCACGGCTATAGCTGCGAGGAGTAGTGCCTCAATATCGCCGCCATTCGTTCAGCCGTCATTCAGGTAGTGATTCATATCCTTTCCGATAAACAAACGCTTCATCAAGAGGATATGGACCATGAATAGCATCGTCGCCCCCCGCCGCGTGTTCCAGGGCGCATTTGCGGCAATCCTGCTGGCCGCCGCCTGTTCCGTCAATGCCGGTCGCATTACCGATATTTCCGATCATGCCCGGGTGGAAAACCGTTTCTACCAGGGTGAGCGGGACCGTTGGAACGACCGTCCTCACCGTCGCCATGGGATACGGCATCATCGCGGGCATGGACGCGGTCATTACCGCTATCGACACTGGCGAGACGACGAATGGGAAGGGTGGGGCGCGTATTGGCCAGACCGTTGGACCTGCTGGCCGTTTCAATGTTTACCGGTGAGGCGATGGGATAGCGGTCCTGACTGGGATGATGATGGCTATCTGGATTTTACCTTCCACTACCGCGGGTATGGGTACGACGACTGAATGTGGCAGGTAAAAAATTCCGCTTCACAAAACTGGGGGGACCCTGAAGCGGAAAAGGTATTCTTGTCGCCCTGCTGCCGAAGCAGGTTTTCTCAACAGGCCGTTGAAAAATGGCATTGTTCAATGGCTTGTGTGCGATACAGGGATGTACCGCCATTTTCGATGACTGCAAGTCATTGAAAATGAAGGGAGCGAGAAACCGCATTTTCCGCTTCCGCAGTTGAGAAAGTCCATGGAAGGGCTTTTCGACATCTTGTTATTAACCCGGCAACACTATATATCGTATTCAGCCGTGGCGTGGCGGTTCGCAGCAAGGCGGCCCATCGCCGCTGTAGCCACCCTACAGCAAGATGGGGCAACGCAGTCTGCGGGCCGGCACGCCGCGGCCTGCCTGAAGCCCTGAGTGCGATATATATTGTTGCCGGGTTAATAATGGTGTGCGGCGAAATGGTCCTTGTCATTGCCAATCCGCAATGGGGCTAGGGCATCGAGGAGGGCTTTCCATGCCTTTTGCCCAACCGGTCGAGAAAGGTCTTGAGGTCGGTGTTTTCGGCCGCTTGCAATGAAATGGCGCGCATCCGGTTGCGGAGATCCATTACTTCACGCACTGCGTTCTTGAACTCGCGCACAATCTTTTTGACTTGGTCTTCCCGGATTCCCCAGGTCTCAGCCACAAGACGCCGGGCGACCGACGACTTTTCACCTGACTCTCTCAGCTTCCAGTAATCGATAACGATCTCGAGGTGATCGGTTTCGTGGTCGTAGAGACTCGTTTTCTGCGCCGGAGCGATATTCAACGCCTTGGAGGGATCCTCGCCCTTCAGTATGCGATTGAAGGCTTCGGCAAAATAGTGGGCAATATCGGGCTCGAGCGGTTTATTGTTGGAGAGTGCATCAGCGGCGAACTGCAATAAAAGGCGCGCGGCATCATTATTGCCCTGTCTCGCAAGTTCGACGGTATATTCTTCTATCATTCTGTTTCCCTGCCGATCCAGTTCATGTAACCGGTTACTTCTATGGCCGTGAAGCATGGCATCCACCCGTTTGAGACTTGGAAATTTCTCGTTAGCGAAACGAGATTTTATTAAAAATACAATATGAAATCGAGTCTTTTTGGTTGTATTCTGTGTATCTCGTGGATCTTAATTCTCCAGTTTGCACAATGACGTAGAGGGAAGAAAGTTAAAGTAAAATATCAAGATTACGTATTATTTCGGTTGGGCAAAAGAGTTGGCCCTGTATTGTAAAGTGATTTCTTAATTGAGAATATAAATTCGCGGGATTTCCGCGATGCGCAGCGAGTTGTTGAAATTTCCGTCAGACTGGCTCGGCGAAGAGACCGTTTTTTATGGGACGAACGTTGTTCGTCGAGGAGAAAATCCATCGGTGGATAGTCACACCGAACCTTATTACCGGCTGATGCAGGCGCTCGAGGACGAGATGCGGCGTCTGGGCCTCTGGGAGACTTGCCCGCCTGCAGAGGAGGCGTTGAACAGCGTGTTCCCCTTCTGCTACGACACGCTGGAATTCACCCAGTGGTTGCAGTGGATCTTTATTCCCCGCACCCGGTCCATCATGGACCGGGGTATGCCGATGCCGGCCAGGAGCGAGATCCAGCCTCTGGCCGAAATGGCCTTTGCCGAGATGGAGAGCGTGGATACCCGGGTGCTGCTCCGGCTCATCGGTGATTTCGATCGCATGATCAACGAAGGGTGACGCCTCCGCCGTTTCCGGCCATCGTTGCCCGTCGCAGACGCACTCTTTCCAGCCTGTTAAAATGACCCAATTTTCCGGCGGAGAAATCTCAATGTTCGACAAGACCATGCAGATCGACGGCTACGACGAGGAGTTGTGGGCGGCCATCCAGGGAGAGGCGCAGCGGCAGGAGGATCACATCGAGCTGATCGCCTCCGAAAACTACACCAGCCCGCGGGTGATGCAGGCCCAAGGATCGGTATTGACCAATAAGTATGCCGAGGGGTATCCCGGCAGGCGGTACTACGGTGGCTGTGAATATGTGGATATCGCCGAGCAGCTCGCCATCGACCGGGCGAAGCAATTGTTCGATGCCGACTACGCCAACGTCCAGCCCCATTCGGGTTCGCAGGCCAACGGCGCAGTCTATCTGGCGCTTTGCCAACCGGGTGACACCATCCTTGGCATGAGTCTGGCACACGGCGGCCATCTCACCCACGGCGCCCGGCCCAATTTCTCCGGCCGGCTCTACAATGCGGTGCAATACGGTCTCAATCCGGGAACGGGAGAGATCGACTATGCGGAGGTGGAGCGGCTGGCCCAGGAACACAAGCCGCGCATGATCGTGGCCGGTTTCTCCGCCTATTCACGGGTGGTGGACTGGCAGCGTTTCCGCGATATCGCCGATGCGGTGGGCGCCTACCTGTTCGTGGACATGGCCCACGTAGCCGGATTGATCGCGGCAGGTCTCTATCCCAGTCCGGTGCAGATTGCCGATGTAACCACCACCACCACCCACAAGACACTGCGTGGGCCGCGTGGTGGGCTGATACTGGCCAAGGCCAACAAGGAGATCGAGAAAAAACTCAACTCAGCGGTTTTCCCCGGCATCCAGGGCGGCCCCCTGATGCATGTTATCGCCGCCAAGGCGGTGGCCTTCAAGGAAGCGATGGAGCCGGGGTTCAAGACCTACCAGCAGCAGGTGATCGAGAACGCCCGGGCGATGGCGGAGGTCTTCATGTCCCGTGGCTACGACGTGGTTTCCAGCGGCACCGACGACCACCTCTTCCTGGTCAGCTTCATCGAAGCCGGCCTCACTGGCAAGGATGTGGATGCCTGGCTGGGCGCGGCCAATATCACGGTGAACAAGAATGCAGTACCCAACGATCCCCAGTCGCCTTTCGTCACCAGTGGCATCCGCATCGGCACCCCGGCGATGACCACCCGCGGATTCGGCACTGGTGACGCGCGGGAACTGGCCGGCTGGATGTGCGATATCATCGACAGCCGCGGGGATGACGCCATCATCCTCGAGGTGAGGGAGAAGGTGGCCGAGGTGTGCAAGCGCTTCCCGGTCTACGGGGATTGAACCCGCGTCATGCGTTGTCCCTTTTGCGGTGCCCAGGACACCAAGGTGGTGGATTCCCGCCTCTCCGGCGAGGGCGATCAGGTGCGCCGCCGCCGCCGTTGCACGGTGTGTAACGAGCGTTTCACCACCTATGAAACGGCGGAACTCAACCTCCCACGGGTGATCAAGAGCGATGGCCGCCGCGTCAACTTCGATGGCCGCAAGCTCCGCGCTGGCATGAGCCGGGCGCTGGAGAAACGGCCGGTGAGTACCGACGATATCGAGTCCGCCGTGAACAGGATCAGCCGCCAGTTGATGGCGAGCGGCGAGAGCGAAGTGTCGTCGCGCCACATTGGTGAGCGGGTCATGGAGGAACTCAAGGCGATGGATCAGGTGGCCTACGTGCGCTTTGCCTCGGTTTACCGCCAGTTCGAAGACGTAAACGCCTTCCGTGAAGAGATCGAGCGGCTGGAAGGTCAGCCCACGCCCGAGGAACGGCGCCTCCAGCTCGATCTGCTGGAGGGGGACGAGAAAAAATGAACGGCGAGGATTTTCGCCATATGGCGCGCGCCCTGCGCCTCGCGGAACGCGGTCTCTACACCACCCACCCCAACCCCCGTGTCGGTTGCGTATTGGTGAAGGATGGCCATGTGGTGGGCGAGGGGTGGCATCACCGTGCCGGCGAGCCCCATGCGGAGCGTCTTGCCCTCGCCGATGCGGGAGAGGCGGCGCGCGGCGCCACCGCCTATGTCACCCTGGAGCCCTGTTGTCATCATGGCCGCACGCCACCCTGTACCGACGGGCTTATCGAGGCCGGCGTCGCTCGGGTGGTGGCGGCCATGGAAGATCCCAATCCGCTGGTGGCGGGACAGGGCTTTGCGCGTCTGCGCGAGGCGGGTGTCGAGGTGCAAAGCGGAGTGCTGCAGGCCCAGGCCGAGGCGCTCAACCCGGGCTTTGTCAAGCGCATGCGTGAGGGGCTGCCCTTTTTGCGTGTCAAACTGGCGATGAGCCTGGATGGACGCACCGCCATGGCCAGTGGTGAGTCGAAATGGATCAGCTCGGAGGCGTCGCGGCGGGATGTACAACGTCTGCGGGCGCGCAGCAGCGCTATCCTCACGGGCATCGGCACCGTATTGGCGGACGATCCTTCCATGAATGTGCGGCTCGACGCTGCCAATCTGCCCGGCAGGACGGCGGACGCGCCGGTCTATCAGCCGATCAGGGTGGTGCTCGATGCTGCCCTGCGGATGCCGCCGCAGGCGCGAATGCTCAGTCTGCCCGGCCAGACTGTCGTGCTCTGTGCCGACGAAGAGCCCTTGCATGCGGCGCGGCTGGAGGCGGCCGGCGCCCTGGTGGTGCCGCTGCCCGCGGACGGCGACCACGTGAACATACGCGCGGCGCTGGAGTATCTGGCGGAACAGGAGATCAACGAGGTGCTGCTGGAGGCGGGAGCCACCCTCGCCGGAAGCGCGTTGCAGTCCGGTCTGGTGGACGAGATCCGGCTCTACATGGCGCCGCATCTGATGGGCGATGGCGCGCATGGACTGTTCCGTCTGCCGGGCTTGGCGCGGATGGCGCAGCGCATCCCGCTGGAGATCCTCGATCTGCGGCGCATCGGGCCGGATGTGAGATTCATCCTGCGGCCCCAACGATCATCGGAGTAGTCTCATGTTTACAGGTATCATTCAGGCAGTGGGAAGCATCGCCTCGCTGGAACCGCGCAACGGCGACATGCGGCTCCACGTCCGCACCGGTGCGCTCGACCTCAGCGACATCTTCCTGGGCGACAGTATCGCCACCAATGGCGTTTGCCTCACTGCCATCGAGTTGCCGGGCGATGGCTATGTGGCCGATGTCTCGCGCGAGAGCCTCTCCCTCACGACGCTCGGAGAACTCCGGCCGGGCAGTCGGGTCAATCTGGAGAAGGCGCTGACGCTGTCCACGCCTTTGGGTGGGCATTTGGTGAGCGGCCATGTGGACGGTGTCGGTACCGTGCTGGAGCGATCTGACGATGCCCGTTCCGTACGCTTTCGTATCGAGGCCCCGGCGGCGCTGGCGCGCTATATCGCCCACAAGGGCTCGATCTGCGTGGACGGCATCAGCCTGACCGTGAACGCCGTCGATGGCCGCGTGTTCGACCTCAACATCGTACCTCACACACTGGAGGCAACGACCATGGGAGACTATGTACCGGGTACGCGGGTCAACCTGGAGGTGGATCTCATCGCCCGTTATCTGGAACGGCTGGTGTTGGGCGAGGCGGCGGCGAAGACCGGCGCCACCATTACCGAGGCGTTTCTCGCCGACCACGGCTTTATCAAGTGAGCAGCGGCGGCGGGTCTGATAAAATCACCGGCCCTTTCCCCAACAGGCAGCAACAGGCGTCCATGTCACTCAATACCACCGAAGAAATCATCGAGGATCTCCGCCAGGGCAAGATGGTGATCATCATGGACGACGAGGATCGCGAAAACGAGGGTGATCTCGTGCTGGCGGCGGAGTGGGTCACACCAGAGGCGATCAACTTCATGGCCAAGTACGGCCGGGGCCTGATCTGCCTCACTCTCGACCGCGAACGCTGCCGTCAGTTGCGCCTGCCACTGATGGTGAGTGAGAACGATGCCCTGCACGGGACCAACTTTACTGTCTCCATCGAGGCGGCGGAGGGGGTGACCACCGGCATCTCGGCTGCGGACCGGGCGACTACGGTCAAGGCAGCAGTGGCGCCCGACGCCCAGCCTCACGATCTGGTCCAGCCGGGTCACATCTTCCCCCTCATGGCGCAGCCAGGCGGCGTGCTGGTGAGGGCGGGGCACACCGAGGCGGGTTGTGATCTGGCGCGTCTGGCCGGCTTCACCCCGGCCTCGGTGATCGTGGAGATCCTCAACGAGGACGGCACCATGGCGCGGCGCCCCGACCTCGAGCGCTTCGCCGCCGAACACGATCTGAAGATCGGTACCATCGCCGATCTGATCCATTACCGGGTGCGCACCGAGAAGACCATCGAACGTGTCACCGAGTGCAACCTGCCCACCGAGTTCGGCGACTTCCGGTTGGTGGCCTATCAGGACAACATCGATCAGGAATTGCATCTGGCGTTGATCCGCGGTGACATCGACACCTCCCAGCCAGTGCTGGTGCGGGTGCACATGCAGAACAGTCTGTGCGACCTGTTCGGTACCACCCATTCGGGTTGTGGCTGGCCGTTGCGCAACGCCATGCGGCAGATCGCCAAGGCGGGGTCCGGTATCGTCGTGGTGCTGCGCAATCACGACACGGCGCGCGAGATCGCCCGGCGTATCCGCGACTTCGCGTTGCACGACAGTGAGGATGCGATTCCCGAGCGGGAGAGGACGAAGGAACTGCGCACCTACGGTGTGGGCGCCCAGATCCTTACCGACCTGGGGGTGCGGAAGATGCGCGTGCTCAGTGCGCCGGTGAGCCTTCACGGACTCTCCGGTTTCGATCTGGAAGTGGTAGAGTATGTGGACTGCGAATAACCACAATCGGAAGAGAACAAGGTCATGACCCTGAAGACCCTCGAAGGCGCCCTCAGTGCGCAAAATGCCCGCTTCTGTCTGGTGGCGGCCCGTTTCAACAGTTTCATCGTGGAGAGCCTTTTGCAAGGGGCGCTCGACACCCTCAAGCGCCACGGCGCCAGTGAAGAGGCGATTACCGTGGTGCGCGTACCAGGGGCGTTCGAGATGCCACTGGTGCTGGACAAGATTGCAGCGGGCGGCGGTTATGACGCCATCGTGGCGCTGGGCGCCGTGATCCGCGGCGGTACCCCCCATTTCGAATACGTGGCGGGCGAGTGCGTCAAAGGCATGGCCCAGGTGAGCCTGAAACACGGCGTGCCCATCGCTTTTGGCGTGCTCACGGTGGACAGCATCGAGCAGGCCATCGAACGCGCCGGCACCAAAGCGGGCAACAAGGGGGGCGAGGCTGCGATGTCGGCCATCGAGATGGTCAACTTGCTGCGTCAGCTCGATTGATGGGCAGCAAGCGGAGCAGGGCGCGGGAGCAGGCGGTGCAAGCGTTGTACCAATGGCAGCTCACGGGTCAGAATCTCAGCGAGATCGACGCCCAGTTCCTGGAGGAACCGGAGGCGATCCGGATTGACATTCCCTATTTCAAGACCCTGCTGCACGGGGTGCCAAAACATCTGAGCGCCCTCGATGAAGCGCTACGGGAGTTGCTCGACCGGGCGATCGAGAATGTGGATCCGGTGGAGCGGGCGATACTGCGTCTCGGCGCCTACGAACTCCTCTACCAGCCCGAGGTGCCTTACCGGGTCGTGATCAACGAGGCGGTGGAACTGGCCAAAACCTTCGGCTCGGAACAGGGGCATCGCTATGTGAATGGCGTGCTCGACAAGCTGGCCCAGAAGACCCGCGCCGGTGAAGCCCGGGCTGGCGGTTGAGAGCCTTGCCCCGTGGGTCTCTCTGAATTCGCTCTCATCGAGCGCTTCTTTTCACGCTGTGGCCGGCTCCGGACCGACGTCGCGCTGGGTGTCGGTGATGACGGCGCCCTTCTGGATTGCCCTCAGGACATGCAGCTCGCCGTCACTACGGATGTCTTGGTGGAGGGGGTCCACTTCTTTCCCGGTTGTCCGCCGGAAGCGCTGGGCCACAAGGCGCTGGCGGTCAATCTGAGCGACCTGGCCGCAATGGGTGCCGAGCCCGCCTGGGCAACGCTTGTCCTGACCCTGCCTGCCGCCGAACCGCAGTGGCTCGACGGTTTTGCCAGCGCCCTGTGTGACTTGGCCGCTGCATTTGGTGTGGCGCTGGTCGGTGGAGATACGGTCCATGGCCCCCGGTCGGTCAGTTTGCATCTGAGTGGATTTGTTCCGCGTGGGCAGGCCTTGCGGCGTCGTGGCGCCCGGCCTGGCGATCGGCTCTATGTTACGGGCACATTGGGTGATGCCGCCATGGCGCTCGCGGTGAGGAAAAGGGAGGTCGTTCCACCGCCGCCGGAACAGCGGGCGGGGCTCGATCGGCGTCTCGACCGGCCGGCGCCAAGGGTGGAGGCCGGCATCGCCCTGCGGGGCGTCGCCACCGCTGCGATCGATATCTCGGATGGCCTGCTCGCCGACCTGGGACATCTGCTTGCCGCCAGCGGTGGCCTGGGGGCGCGGATCGAGCGGGCGACGATTCCCCTGTCTCCGCCGTTGCGCGACTATACGGAGCGGACCTGCGACTGGCGATTTCCCCTGGCGGGGGGAGATGATTACGAACTCTGTTTTGCCGTCCCTCCGTCACGGGAACAGGCGCTGGTGGAAAGGGCCGCGTTGTTCAATTGCAGTTTTGACCGCATCGGGGAGGTGGAGGCAAAAGAGGGTATACGCTTGGTGGACGAGGCGGGCGGTTTGTTGCCACTGCCAGATGGCGGATACGATCATTTTGCGCCCCATGGCTGACACCGTGAATCCCAAACGCCCTCATTGGCAAAACCCGGCGCACCTTCTGGCCTTCTGGTTCGGCGCGGGTGCTTCGCCCTGGGCGCCGGGGACCGTGGGCACGCTGGCTGCAATTCCGCTCTACCTGCTGGTCGAGCCGCTTTCGGCGGGTGTCTATCTGCTCCTCGTGGCCGGGCTGTTCCTGGCCGGCATTTGGATCTGCGGCGCGACGGCCCGGGATCTGGGGGTCCACGATCATCCGGGGATCGTGTTCGATGAGGTGGTGGGGTATCTGGTCACCATGATTCAGGCCCCGCACGGCTGGGCTTGGGTGGTCGCGGGTTTCGTCCTCTTCAGGCTGTTCGATATCCTCAAACCCTGGCCCATCGGGCCGGTGGACCGCCGGGTGGGTGGGGGATTGGGGATCATGCTTGACGATGTGCTCGCAGGTGGCCTGGCCCTGGTCTGCGTGCAAGTGGCGGGGCGCATCGTTATGTGATCGTGGTCACGTTTTGTGGGTTCCTCTCCCCGAATATATCCCCCCTTTCTCAATAACGCATTCCTGCAGCCGATTTCCGCAGGCATATGAAGATTCTGCGCTCATTGACGTTTCTGTCGCTTTTGCTTGCCGTTTGTACGGCATCGGCGGGCGGGATCACCGTGCTTGCCCTGTTTCCTGGCAAGGCAATGCTCTCCATAGACGGCGACAACAGGTTGCTGCGCAAGGGGCAACGCAGCCCGGAAGGGGTGCTCCTGGTGTCGGCGGACAGCCGGGGTGCGGTGATCGAACGGGAAGGACGGCGCGAACGTTTGGCGCTTGGTCACCATATCGGCACATCCTATGCGTCGCGGTCCCAAGCTGAGGCCCGGATCTGGCGTGACCGTAACCGCAGTTACGGCACACGTGGCAGTATCAACGGCCATGCCGTGGAGATGCTGGTGGATACGGGCGCCACGGCGGTGGCGCTGAGCGAGACTCAGGCGAAGAGATTGGGTCTCGATTACCGCAAGGGCCACCTGGTTGGCCTCTCCACCGCATCCGGCACCGCCCGGGGCTGGGAGGTGCGGCTAAACCGGGTGCGGGTGGGGGAGATTCAGTTGCGCGATGTGCGGGCCGTCGTGGTGGAGGGGGACAGCCCGCGTCGCGTGCTGCTCGGGATGAGTTTTCTCTCCAGGGTGCGAATGGACGACCGGGGCGACATGCTGGTGCTTCGGACGAAGTTCTGATTCAGCAGGTGGAGGCATCCGCCTCCTTGTCATGTTCGATCAAGGCGTAGGCCGAGTGGTTGTGAATCGACTCGAAATTTTCCGATTCCACCACGTAGGCGCTGAAGCGTTCGTCCATGTTCAACGCCACCGCCACGTCGCGCACCATGTCTTCCACGAATTTGGGATGGTTGTAGGCGTATTCGGTGACATATTTTTCGTCGGGCCGTTTCAGCAGGCCGTAGAGTTGGCACGAGGCCTGTTTCTCCACCAGTTCGATGATCTCCTCGATCCACACGAATCCCCGGGTACGGACCTGGACGGTGACATGAGAGCGCTGGTTATGGGCGCCGTAGTCGGAGATCTCCTTGGAGCAGGGGCAGAGGCTGGTGACCGGGACGACGACCTTGATGTACATGATGGGCGTGCCGGCATGGATCTCGCCTATCAGGGTGACATCGTAGTCCAACAGGCTCTGTACGCCTGATACCGGCGCGGTCTTGTTGATGAAATAGGGAAAGCCCATCTCGATGTGGCCCGATTCCGCCTCCAGCTTCGTCGCCATTTCCGCCAGCATCTCCTTAAATGACTCGACGCCGATCTCTTTGTCATGATTGTTGAGGATCTGTACGAAGCGCGACATGTGCGTGCCCTTGAAATTGTGGGGCAGGTTGACGTACATGTTGAAATTGGCGACGGTGTGTTGTTCGCCGCCGCTGCGATCCTTGACCCGTACCGGGTGGCGGATGTCCTTGATGCCCACCTTGTTGATGGCAATGCGGCGCGTATCGGCGCTGCTCTGTACATCCGCGATCTCGTTGCCGGTCGCGGTGTTGTCGGGAGGTGTTCCCATGTATTGCATCCTCGTGTGGCCAGCAAGCCCGCACGCTGGCCGGTGTCGTCAGGGGGTGTCAAGCAGGCTAACGTCCGGCCACCTGCATGGCAACGTTGAAAAACCTGGGGAATTTCATCGTGGTCCGCCTTGGGGGCGCAGGTTGCGCTGACAGCAATAAAAAAGGCGAACTATTATGCAGTTACAAACGAATTCCCGCAACTTCAAGCTCAGTGGTCGCGGTCGATGATGTAGTTCGCGATCCAACGCAACGGGTCGGCATGGTGGTCGAGGGGATCGAGGGTGTCCAGGGCCTCCCGTTGAAGCTCGCGGGCGCGTTCCTTCGCCTCATTCAGGCCGAGCAGCGCTGGATAGGTGACCTTTTCCTGGGTCGCGTCCTTGCCCTGGGTCTTGCCGATGACCTCGGTCTCACCCTCTACGTCGAGGATGTCGTCGCGTATCTGGAAGGCGAGGCCGATACATTTGGCGTAATGCTCCAGGCGGGACGCTATTTCGACATCCACCGCCGGCCCGCTGAGGGCGCCCAGGCGGACGCTGGCGCGAATCAGGGCGCCGGTCTTGTGGATGTGCATGTCATCGAGTTGGGCGAGGCTGGTGCTGGACTGGCCGGTTGCGGCGAGGTCCATGGCCTGTCCCCCCGCCATCCCGCGGGAGCCGCTGGCGCGTGACAGCAGCTCGATCATCTCCACGCGGGCGGCGGGTGAGGCCGCCATACCGGCGTCGGTGGCCAACACCTGAAAGGCGAGGCTTTGCAGGGCATCGCCGGCAAGGATGGCGACGGCCTCGCCAAAGACCCGGTGGCAGGTGGGGCGTCCCCGGCGAAGGTCGTCGTCGTCCATGGCCGGCAGGTCGTCATGGATCAGCGAGTAGGCATGGATCAGTTCCACCGCCGTTGCCGGGCCGTCCAGGCGCTCAGGCGGGACGCCCACGGCCTGTCCTGCGGCATAGACCAGAACCGGGCGTACGCGCTTGCCGTCGCCCAGGGCGGCATAGCGCATCGCCTCATGGAGATCGCAGGGGATCGTGGCGCCAGGCGGCAGGTGGCGGTCGAGGGCCTGCTCGACACGCGCCTGACCCTCCGCCATGAAGGCGGTCAGCGCGTCAGTCGTCACTGTCGAAGGCGTCCGGCTCAGCGTCAGGATGATCCTCCGAGAGGATGCGTACCTTGTGCTCCGCTGTTTTCAGCGCCTCCTGGCAGGTGCGTGTCAGCTCGACCCCTCTTTCGAAGGATTTCAGCGAGTCTTCCAGACTGAGTTCGCCTTTTTCCAGGGTCTCCACCAGTTTTTCGAGTTCCGCCAGCGATTCCTCGAAGGTCGGTGTTTTCTTTTTTCCAGCCACGTTGGTCCAATCCTGTTGATTAGGTTGGGGGAACGTTAACCCAGTGGCCAAGCAGGGGTCAATCACCCCGTTGGCCCTAACCCTGTATGATATTCTAAAGCAGGCCGTGGCGTGCCGGCCCGCAGACTGCGTTGCTCTATCTTGCTGTAGGGTGGCTACAGCGGCGATGGGCCGCCTTGTTGCGAACCGGCACGCCACGGCTGAATACGATATATATTATTAACCCGGCAACAATATATATCGAATTCAGGGCTTTAGGCAGGCGCCGGAACAAGGCGCAGTGCGCAGGCAAGGGTCATTCCCTTGCCAAGGTCGCTCCAGTGCATCCATGCACTCGCGACACTTGGACATCCTGTCCAGCGCGCTGGAACGCAGGTCCGGCGCCTGCCTGAAGTCCCTAACCCTATGA
>JALSTP010000098.1 GCA_026983675.1 Sedimenticola sp. | reverse complement strand
GTCAGGGTGAACGGAACCGACCTGCCGGCAGTGAGGGTGTCGACAGGGGACAACAGCGCCTATTTCACCACGGAAGCGGATGCCGCCGTGCTGAATGTGGTGATATCGCGTGAATAAAAAAGACCCACATCGGTGACTGAATCCTTATGGACCGATGAAGATGAACGCCGATGGCCCCTGCCCTCATCTGGCCGGTGATGCCACACATGCCGGCAACCCCTTTTCCAGCGTCGGATATTGCAGCTCGACGCCCAGCTCTTCGCGCAGGCGCCGGTTGTCGATGCGGCGCGATTCGCGCATGTAGGCCAGCATGCCGGGCGAAAGCCGGTTCCGCGCCTCGGCAAGCGGGATCTGAGGGGGACGCGGCAGGCCGGTGAGGTCAGCGATGCGATTGAAGTAATCCACCATGGTGGACGGATGACCGTCGGCGGCATGGTAGATTTCACCCGGCCGACCCCGCTCCATGCCGGCCAGGCAGGCGCCGACGAGATCGTCCACATGGATGCGGTTGGTCCAGGGGGCCTCCTGTTCCCGCACCAGGGGAAGCCCCTTGCGCAACCGCTCCAGGGGCAGGCGGCCAGGGCCGTAGATGCCGGGGACCCGAAGAATGACCACCTCACCGCCACCGGCGTCGCTCCAGCGGCGCAACCGGCGCTCGGCATCCACCCGCCGCCAGGCGCGGTCCTCCACAGGGGCCACCGGCCGCGTTTCGTCCACCCATTCACCACTGCAGTCGCCATAGACGCCGGTGGTGCTGATGTAGACGATGCGCCGTGGCCGCCCGTTGCGCTCGCACACATCCAGAAAGCGCGCCATGCGCGGATCGGTACGTCCGCTGCGCGGCGGGGGCGCAAAGTAGAACACCGCCTCGCCCGCCAGCGGAAGCGGCGGCGGGGACGGCGCATCGAGATCGGCGATCAGGGGCGCGATCCCCTCGCGAGCCAGCGCCTCCGCACCCTCCCGACTGCGCACCACCCCCATGAGGGGGCTCTCGCCCGCAAGCCTCCGGGCCATCCGGCGGCCCACGTATCCGCACCCCACCACTAACACAGGATCTCCAAGGTTTAATTCCTGATAAAAATAGGAGAGAATTCGTTGCTTATCTTATCATTTTTCCACAGCAAGCAAGGTCGTACATGAGTTTTCAGGTCCGCATCGAGCCCAGTCAACACCACTTCACCGTGGAGGACGGCGAATCCATTCTCGACGCTGCGCTGCGCCAGGAGATCGCCCTTCCCTACGGCTGTCGTAACGGCCAATGCGGCAGTTGCCTCGCCACCCTGGTGCAAGGCCGCGTCAGCTACCCCGGCGAGATGCCGGGCGCCCTCGACGATCAGCCCGAGAGCAGCGTGCTCACCTGCCAGGCGGTGCCGGAGAGCGACTTGGTGCTGCGTGTGGAGGAGATCGAAGAAGCGGGCCAGATCGAGGTAAGGCTGATGCCCGCCCGGGTGGAACGGGTGGAGCGCCTCGCTCACGACGTGATCCGCATGTACCTGAAGCTGCCGGACGAACAGCGGTTACAGTTTCTCGCCGGACAGTATCTCGATTTCATCCTGGAGGACGGCCGCAAACGCGCCTTCTCCATCGCCAATGCACCCCACGACGACGCGCTGATCGAACTCCATATCCGCCACGTTCCCGGCGGAGAGTTCACCGATTTCGTCTTCAACGAGATGCCCGAAAAGTCCATCCTGCGTATTGAGGCGCCGCTGGGCGGCTTCTATCTGCGCGAAGACTCTGACCGACCGATCATCTTCATGGGCGGCGGCACCGGTTTTGCGCCGCTGAAGGCGATGATCGAGCATGCCTTTCATGTGGGCATCGACCGGCCCATGCATCTCTACTGGGGGGTGCGCAGCGAGCGGGACCTCTATCTCCCGGATCTGCCGAAACGGTGGGCGGCAGAACATGCGAACTTCAGCTATACCCCTGTGCTCTCCGAACCGGACCCCGACTGGACCGGCCGCAGCGGTTTCGTCCACACGGCGGTGGAGCAGGACCACCCCGATCTCTCCGGTTTCGATCTCTATATGAGCGGCCCACCGGTAATGATCAATTCCGCCCGCGAGTCCTTCACCGGCCACGGACTGACCATGGATCATATGTATTCCGACGCCTTCGAGTACGCCAAGGATCAAAAGAAGGGGGCGGACTGAAGCGGCCTTTCAGCGTCCTGACGCCCACTCGCCCAGGGCGGCGAGCAGGGCATCGTTGCCGGCCCCGGGGGCGCGGATGAGGTTGCGCACGCCGAGGTCGTAGGCCTTCACCGCGATCCTTTCGCTCACCAGGACCATGGGCGTCTGCCGTAACAGGGCGATGCCCGCCTCGCCCAGCAGGGTGATCAGGTTGTCGAGAATATTCACGCTGGTGACGATGACCACATCCACCTCTTCATGCCAACGGGCCAGCAACGGGCCGGCATCCACCTGGGGCAGACTGCGGCGGTAGACCTCAGTGTATTCCACCCGCGCGCCGCGTTCGCGCAGGGTGTCGCCCAGCAACGCACGTCCCCCCACGCCGCGCACGATCACCACACGCCGGCCGCTCACCTGCTGCATCGCCGCCGTCTGGAGCAGCCCCTCGCTGTCAAAGCGCCCGGCGGGTCGGATCGCCACCTGTACCCCCGCGCGCCGCAAGGCCTGCTCCGTCCCCAGCCCCACCGCGGCCACCTCGACGCCATCCGGCAGCCCCCCGGCGCGCTCGATCATGGGCAGCCCATGTGCCACGGCGTTGGGACTGATGAAGATGAGGAGGTCACCGGACGCCAGCCGGCCCAACCGCTTCTGCAGGATCTCGTCCTCGCTCTGGGGCAGAATCTCGAGCGCCGGAAAACAGACCGGCCGGCCTCCCACCGCGCGGATCAGGTCGCACAAGGCGGCGGCCTGCTGCTCCGGCCGGGTGACCAATACGCCAATGCCGGTAAGGTCGATCTGGGCCTTCATTGGGGGGCATAGAGGGCGCTCAGGATGGTATCGGCGCCACGGCCAAGCAGATCCTCGGCCAGTCGCAGACCCAGGGTTTCGGCCTCGTCCGCGGGACCGGAGACATCCCCTCGGATGATGTGACCGCCATTCACCTCGCCCACCAGGCCACGCAGGTACAGGCCATCGGCCGTCAACACGGCATGGCCGGCGATGGGCACCTGGCAACCGCCGTTGAGGCGGGTATTGAAGGCCCGTTCGGCACTGACACAGATGGCGGTGTCGTCATGGTGCAATGGGGCAATCAGCCCATTGACCCGCGCATCGTCGCTGCGGCACTCGATCCCGATGGCGCCCTGACCGATGGCGGGCAGGCTCTGCTCCGGTTCCATGAAGGCCCGGATGCGCGCCTCGAAGCCCAGACGGATCAGTCCGGCCCCCGCCAGGATGATGGCATCGTATTCCCCCCCGTCGAGTTTGCGCAGGCGGGTATTCACATTACCCCGCAGAGGGAGGATCTCCAGGTCCGGCCGACGCTCACCCAGCTGGCACTGACGGCGCAGGCTCGAGGTGCCGACGCGCGCGCCCTGGGGGAGATCATCCAGGGTTCCGTATGTATTGGAGACGAAGGCATCCCGCGGGTCTTCACGCTCCATGATCACCGCCAGATGCAGCCCTTCGGGCAGTTCCACCGGCACGTCCTTCATGGAGTGCACCGCAATGTCCGCCCGTCCATCCAGCATTCCCTGCTCCAGTTCCTTGACGAACAGCCCCTTGCCGCCGATCTTGGCCAGCGGGGTATCCAGAATCTTGTCGCCCTGGGTCTTCATCCCCACCAGTTCCACCTTCAGCGCCGGGTGCACCTGGGCCAGGCGGGCGGCCACATGTTCCGCCTGCCACATGGCCAGCGGCGAGGTGCGCGTGGCGATCTTGATCGTGTTCTCGGACATTCAGGGCTCCCGGGCCGCAAAGGGCCTATGCTATCGGCTTCGCCATGGGGCCGCAAACCCTCTCCGTCCCCCCGTTGATTCCCAAATCCAACGCCTTACCTTCCTATTCAGTCGTTTTAGTCGCAGCTTTGGGCAATTCGGATGCATTTCACAAAATGCCCTCTAGACTAGTCCTGCATCACAAAACGCAGGTTCTTTACAGCGAATGAAACCCATTGGAGTCGACGGTATGATCAAGTTGTTGATGATCCCGGTCATGGTGGTTGCGGCCCTGATATCCAGCCCGCTTCATGCGACCGAAACCAAGCTTCATGCGCTGCAGGCGTCCGGCACCCTGCTGGTCGCCACACGCAAGGGGCCCACTACGTTTGAGCAGACCACCGAGGGTCCCCGCGGTTTCGAATACGAGCTGGTGCGCATGTTTGCAAAACACCTGGGCGTCCGGCCGGTGTTCATTCTTTATTCCGATATCGGCGATCTTCTCACCATGGTGGGTCAAGGCGGGGTGCATCTGGCCGCGGCGGGCCTGACCATCACCCCGGAACTGCGCGCCGCCTTTCGTATCGGGCCGGTCTATCAGAAAATCACCCAACAAGTGGTCTACCGGTCCGGCTCGCGCCGCCCGCGTTCCGTCAAGGACCTGACTGGGCGGCAATTGGAGGTTCCCGTCGGCAGCAGCCATGAGTCGGTGCTGAACCGTCACCGTCTCCGTCACGCAAACCTGAAATGGCATGCCGGCGATTCCGGGACCCGGGAGATGCTGAGGCGCGTGGCCCGTGGCGAACTCGAGCTGACCATTGCCAACTCGAACGAGGTGGCGCTGGTCAAACGCTATAATCCCGCCTTGAAGGTCGCCTTCGACCTGAAAAAGAAACAATCCCTCGCCTGGCTGTTCAGCAAACATGGCGACGCCAGCCTCCAGAAGGCCGCCCGGCGCTTTTTCAAGAAGATCCGGGCCGATGGGCGGCTGGCCCAGTTGATCGATAGATATTATGGGTACAGCGGCCGCGTGACCAACGTGGATACCTACTGGTTCATGCGCCATGCCCGCAGCCGCCTGCCTCTCTATCTGTCGGCGTTCCACAAGGCGGGGAAACGTCATCATATCGACTGGCGCCTGCTGGCGGCAGTGGGCTACCAGGAATCCCAGTGGGACGCCAAGGCGGTCTCACCCACGGGCGTCCGCGGCCTTATGATGCTGACCCGCGAAACCGCCCGCGACCTGGGCATCAAGGACCGCCGCGACCCTAAACAAAGCATCGAGGGCGGGGCACGCTATCTGCGCCAGTTGATCCGGCGGCTGCCGAAATCGATCAAGGGCCCGGACCGGTTGTGGATGGCCCTGGCCAGTTACAACATCGGCTTCGGTCATCTCCTCGACGCACGCAAACTCACCAAGCGCTTCGGGCGCAACCCCAACCACTGGGCGGAGGTCAAGAAGGTGCTGCCGCTGCTGAAAAAGAAACGTTGGTACAAAAAGACCCGCTACGGCGCCGCCCGTGGTGACGAGACGGTGGACTATGTGGACAGCGTGCGCGCCTGGTACGACCTGGTGAAGTGGACATCAGCCGCGCCCCAGAACATGATGGCGGACGTGAAACCCCTCAAGGGGGCTGCCGGGAAAGGCTGAGTCCTACCGGGATTCAGATCTGCCGTATCTTCGCCGGAGGCAGCGGAGACGGAGCGCCGCTCCCCGACTGGGGGACGGCCTCTTTCTTTTGTCCTTCGGAATCTTCCTGCTCGAACTGCACCACCAAGGTGACCCGCCGGTTCCTGGCCCGGCCCTCGGCGGTATCGTTCGGTGCGATGGGCCGGGTGTCCGCATAGCCCACCGCCTTGAGCTGATCGGGCGACAATCCCTTCCCGATGAGATAGCGGGCAACCCGGGTGGCGCGACCGGAAGAGAGTTCCCAGTTGGAGGGATATTGCGGGGTGGAGATCGGCACGTTATCGGTGTGGCCCTCCACCGCAATCACCCCCTTGTGCCCCTTGAAGACCCTTGCCAGTTCATCGAGCACCTTGCGTCCCTCGTCGGTCAGATCGGCGCTCGCCGGGCCAAACAGGATGTTGTCCCTCAACTCCAGGCGCACCCCCTTCGAGACCCGCGTGGCATGGAGCCGTTCGCCGAGTCCCTCCGCGTTCAGCCGTTCCAACATGCGTTCGGCGGCGGAGGGGGCGGCAGGCTCGGGCGGCGCCTCGGCGGGCGGGGTCTCCGCCTGTGCAACGGGATCTTCTTCCGCTACTCCCGGCGCTTCCGCCTTCTCTTGTGAGGGGGTGGGCCGCTGCGGTTTGGGGGCCGACGCCACCTTGTCGTCCGCCGGGGCCGGTGGCTCGGCTTTCGGTTGTGGTGGACTGGGGGGCGTGGATTCCGGCCCGGCCTGTTGCGCCATGTTGCCGGCAATGGCGGCAGGCGGTGTCTGCGCGGCGCCCTGGGGGGGCTTCTCATCGGCCGAGGTCGACGGTCTGGCCTTGGGAGGAAGGGGCTTTTTCGCGATGGCCGCCACGGCTTCGGGCAACGGCGCCTTTTCCTGGTCGAGTGGGCCTTCGGCCTTGGGTTGGATGACCAGCAGGACCGCGAACAGCGTGAGAAACAGGGTCAGGATATCGATATAACTGATCAACCAGTTTTCATGGTGATCCACTTCGATATCCGCCGCCGCCCAAGGATCGGGCACGAAGAGGTGGCGGTCCGCCCCTTCGTTTCCGCCGGTTTCGGCGAACTCCTCGTGACGCGCCTCCATGGGACTACGATACGCTGGCCAACGCCGGCTGTGCGCTGTTGGGGCTGTTGTACTGGGTGGCGATGAAGCCGTGCAGCGCCTCCTTGATCATGGTGGGATGCTCCTTCTCGTACAGCATCATCAGCAGTTCGTACTTGAGGTACCACCAGGCGAGCCGCTCGCGGGAGCGCCGCTCTGCTTTGATCGCGATGGGTTTGAGGACGAGATTGGCGATCACCAGACCGTACACCGTGGTGATCATGGCGAATCCCATCGACGCCCCTGCCACCTCGATTCCGCTCTGTCCAAGGCTGAACAGCAGCCGCACCAGGCCGAGCAGGGTGCCGAGCATACCGAAGGCAGGGGCGAACCCCGCCATCGAATAGAGGATACCAAGGCGCTGTTTCTCCTCTTCCTTGATCGCGGAAATCTGCCACAACAGACTCCGCTCCAGCTCTTCCCGGGAGGACCTGTCCACCACCAGTTGCGCCCCCTGCCGGAGGAAGGGATCGGCGAGGCCCTTGATCTGCCCCTCGGCGCGGCGCGCACTGCCACGGCGGTAGGACTCGGCCACCCGCAGAAATACCTCTTCGTCGCCCTCCAGCCCCCCTGGCCGCTCGGCAAACACCCGGGGCACCCACTGGAGTACGCCCTTGACCCGCTCGTAATTCTCGCTGATCACCGCGGTCTGAAACGTCCCCCCCACCACGAAGACGAATCCGGAGAGCGCCACCACCCACAGGGGGGCCACGCCCATTATCAGCACCGCCATGGCCAAGGCCACCAGGGCCGTCAGCAGGAAAACCACTGTATTCTGTTTCATGCTCTGCTCCGCAAGCAAGCGTTATCCATTGACTGCGCAATAGCAAAGCAATCATCGTGCCACGATATGGATTACACCTTGAGCCAACAAGGCAACATGATGATATCTAGAATATTTTCTTGTTACAGAGACCCAGAAAGGAGCCCGCCAAAGAGTGGCTGGCGGCAAAATGCCGTCAGCGGCAGGAACAAAAATCCGACACCTGGGCGTGTCAGGCGGCGCCCGCCCCATCCAGGGGTTCCACTTCCAGATCGACCCCCTTGACTCCGGTCACCCGGACCTTGCTGCCCGCCGGGGCGTCGGGCCCGCTGACCCGCCAGTGAGTATCGTCCACCGAGATCTTGCCATAGCCGTTGACGATCGGCTGCTCCAGGGTGAATACACGGCCGATGTATTGCGACCCCCGGCGATTGAGGGTGGGCTCGTCGGTCTTGATGGGATGGCGCGTGAGCCAGGTGCGCCCGACAAAGACGCTGACCACGCTGAGTATGGCGAAACTCAGCACCTGGTACTGCCAGCCCATATCAGGCCAGACGAGCATCAATGCGCCCACCACGCCCGCGGCGATGCCCAGCCACAGAAAGAAGGCGGCGGGAGAGAAGACCTCCAGCACCACGAAGACGACGCCAGCCACCCACCAATGCCAATAGTCGAGGTTGTACAACCACTCCATCGTCTACTCTCCCTGGGTGCGCTGACGGTCCAGCGCCTCTTTCGCCAGTTCGCCGATGCCGGCCACGGATCCGATCAGACTGGAGGCCTCCAGCGGCATCATGATCAATTTCTGGTTGTCGGCGGTGGCGATGTTCTGCAGGGCCTCGGTGTATTTCTGCGCCACGAAGTAGTTGATGGCGTTCACGTCACCCTCGGCAATGGCCTTCGACACCATCGCCGTGGCCTTGGCCTCCGCCTCCGCCAGTCGCTCGCGCGCCTCCGCCTCTCGGTAGGCAGCCTCTTTCTCGCCCTCCGCATTGAGCACCACCGCCTGTTTTTCGCCCTCTGCCTTGAGGATTGCCGCCTGCCGGTGCCCTTCCGACTCCAGGATCTGGGCCCGCTTGTCGCGTTCCGCCTTCATCTGGCGCGCCATGGCGTCCACCAGATCGCGGGGCGGCGTGATGTCCTTGATCTCGATGCGCGTCACCTTGAGGCCCCAGGGACTGGTCGCCTCGTCCACCACGCTGAGCAGTTGGTGGTTGATCTTGTCACGCTGGGAGAGCAGTTCGTCGAGGTCCATGGAGCCCATCACGGTGCGGATGTTGGTCATGGTCAGATTGAGGATGGCGCGGGTGAGATCGCGCACCTCATAGGCCGCGCGCGCCGCATCCACCACCTGGAAAAAGACCACGCCGTCCACCTGCACCATGGCGTTGTCCCGGGTGATCACTTCCTGCGACGGCACATCGAGCACCTGCTCCATCATGTTCAGCTTGGCGCCCACCTGATCGATGACGGGAATGATCAGATTGAGGCCCGGACGCAAAGTGCGCGTATAGCGGCCGAAACGCTCCACGGTGTACTCCATCCCCTGCGGCACCCGCTTGACGCCCAGCACCACCACCACGATGGCCAGGACCAGCAGCGCCAGAACAAACTGTTCCATATCCTCTCTCCTCGTCGATGTTCTTGGAGGCCAAGTATATAAGGCCGGACCCGCCTCTGACCAAAGAATCGGGTAAAATTTGCGTTTCAGCCCGGAGCCCAGAGTGATGACCGCTTACGCCAAACCCCCGAAATCCCTGCTGCGCAAAGTGGGCCGCGCCATCACCGACTACCGCATGATCCGCAACGGCGACCGCCTCCTGCTTGGCGTCTCCGGGGGCAAGGACTCGCTAGGTCTGCTCCAGATCCTCGCCCACCTGCGCACTTACGCGCCCGTGCGCTTCGACCTGGGGATCATCACCGTAGACCCGGAGGTGGAAGGCTTCGACCCCTCCCCACTCATGGCCTACTATGACCGCCTGGGCCTGCCCTGGCACTATGAACGCCAGCCGATCATGGAAGAGGCGAAGACACGCATGGACGGGAACTCCTTCTGCGCGTACTGCGCGCGGATGAAGCGCGGCATCATGTACTCCACCTGCCGCCGCGAGGGCTACAACGTGCTCGTGTTGGCGCAACACCTGGACGACCTGGCCGAAAGCTTCCTCATGTCCGCCTTCCACGGCGGCCAACTTCGCACCATGAAGGCCCACTACCTCATCGACGCCGGTGACCTGCGGGTGATCCGGCCACTGGCCTACTGCCGCGAGCGGCAATTGGCGGCGTTCTCCCACGGCGCCAGCCTGCCCATCGTCCCCGACAGCTGCCCCGCCTGCTTCACCGCGCCCACCCAACGGGAGCATATGAAAGCACTGCTCGCCACCGAGGAGCGCCGCAACACGACCCTGTTCGCCAACCTGCTGCACGCCATGCGGCCATTGTTGGGCAGCCCGCCGCCCTGAGTTCGGCTATCATAGGATGAATAAAAATCCTGAAGAGGGGCAAGAGGCTATTAACCCGGCAACACTATATATCGGATTCAGCCGTGGCGTGCCGGTTCGCAGCAAGGCGGCCCATCGCCGCTGTAGCCACCCTACAGCAAGATGGGGCAACGCAGTCTGCGGGCCGGCACGCCGGCGCCTGCCCGAAGCCCTGAATGCGATATATAGTGTTGCCGGGTTAATAATAGCCGCATGAATTATAAGTTAACTTGTAATTGCCATTCACCTGATCTATATTAGCTTGTTCTAATATTTTATCCGTGGGAGAGGCGCCACATGATGTTCCACATCCAGCACCGGATTGCAGCCCTGATGATTCTGTTGGCGATGCCCTTCGTCATTCAGGCGGACCCGGCCCCCCAACTGATCACCGCCCAGGCGACATTGAAAGAACTGCCGCGCGAATTCCGCCTCGATGGCGTGGTGGAGGCGGTGAGTCGCTCCACGGTCTCGGCCCAGACCCAGGGTCAGGTCAAGAAGATCTTTTTCGACGTGGACGATTATGTGGAGAAAAATGCCATTCTGCTGCGCCTCGACGATACCGAACAGCGCGCCCGCCTGAATCGGGCCAAAGCGGACCTCAAGGCGGCCAAGGCACGGTTCGAGCAGGCCCGGGACGAATACAACCGGATCAAGAACATCTTCAAGAAGAAGCTGGTCTCCCAGTCGGCCATGGACAAGGCGGCCGCGGCCCTCAAGACCGCCAAGGCGCAGTATGAAGCCGCGCAGGCGGGGCTCAAGCAGGCCGAACAACAGCTCGAATACACGGTGGTGCGGGCCCCTTACAGCGGCATCGTCATCGAACGCCAGGTGGAGGTGGGTGAAGTGGCCCGGCCAGGTCAGCCCTTGATGACCGGTATCTCCCTGGACAAGTTGCGCGTACTGGTGGATGTGCCCCAGTCGCTCATCCCCGCCATCCGCAAGCACCAGCACGCGCGGGTGCTGCTGCCCGACGGCAAGATCGTGGACGCCACCAAGCTCACCATCTTTCCCTTCGCCGATTTCAGCAGCAACACCTTCAAGGTACGCCTCGACCTGCCGGAAGGACAGCAAAACCTGTTTCCCGGCATGTTCGTCAAGACCCTGTTCACCACTGGCATCAAGCAGGAACTGCTGGTGCCGGCCGGCGCGGTGGTCTACCGCAGCGAACTGACCGCCGTCTATGTCCTGGACGACAAGGGCAAGGTCCATTTCCGGCATATCCGCGTCGGTAACGAGGCCGGCAATGGCTATGTCATCGTGCTCGCCGGGCTGCAACCCGGTGAGCGGGTGGCGCTGGATCCCATTGCCGCGGGCGTGGCGCTGAAGTCGCAGGACCGCAAAGCGGAAGAAAAGGATGATTAAACTGGGCATATCCGGCCGCACCGCCGAGCGCTTCCTGACCACTGAAATCACCCCGCTGCTGGCGCTGGTGGGGTTGCTGCTCGGCCTCTTCGCAGTGCTCGTCACGCCGCGTGAGGAAGAGCCGCAGATCAACGTGACCTTCGCCAATGTCTTCATACCCTTCCCCGGCGCCACCGCAGAGGAGGTGGAGCAACTGGTCGCCTCTCCGGCGGAACAGGTGCTCTCCGAGATCGAGGGGATCAAACACGTCTATTCCGCCTCCCGCCCCGGCATGGCGGTGATGACGGTGCAGTTCCTGGTGGGCGAGGACCGCACCGACGCCATCGTGCGCCTCTACAACAAGATCTTCTCCAACCAGGACTGGCTGCCACGCGATCTGGGTGCCGGCATGCCCCTGATCAAGCCCAAGGGCATCGACGACGTGCCCATCGTCACCGCCACCCTGTGGAGCGAAGACCCGAAGCTCGGCGCATATGAACTGGCGCAGGTGGCCCACACCCTCGAAACGGAATTGAAGCGGGTGCCGGGCACCCGCCAGATCTACACCGTGGGCGCCCCCGACCGGGTCGCCCATGTATTGCTCGACCCCCAGGCCCTGGCCGGATACGACATCGACCTGCAAGGGCTGCGCATGGCGCTGCAGGGCGAGAATGCCACCCGTGACAACCTCAGCCTGACCGCCTACGACCGTGAAATCCTGGTCCAGGCGGGCACCTTCCTCTCCAACGTGGACCAGTTGGGCGAACTGGTGATCGGCGTGCACAACGGCAAACCCGTCTACCTGCGCGACGTGGCAAAGGTGCGCGAGGGCGCGGATGCGCCGGAGCAATACGTATGGATGGCCCCCGGTCCCAAGGGCGATGAGCAGGGCCTCAGCGACGGCAAGCATCCCGCGGTCACCATCGCCGTGGCCAAGAAGCCCGGCACCAATGCGGTGGACATCGCCAAGCGGGTGATCAAGCGCTTCGACGAGCTGCGCGGAATCTTCATCCCCGAAGGCGTCAACGTCACCATCACCCGCGACTATGGCAAGACCGCCAACGACAAGGCGCAAAAACTGATCCATAAACTGATCTTCGCCACCGCCTCGGTGATCCTGCTGGTACTCGCCACCATCGGCTGGCGGGAGGCACTGATCGTCGGCAGCGCGGTGATCATCACCCTTGCCATCACCCTGTTCGCCTCCTGGGCCTGGGGCTTCACCCTCAACCGGGTGTCGTTGTTCGCCCTGATCTTCTCCATCGGCATCCTGGTGGACGACGCCATCGTGGTGGTGGAAAACATCCACCGACACCTCCAGCTCGGCGCCCAGCATCTGCTGGAGGCGATTCCCCGGGCAGTGGACGAGGTGGGCGGCCCCACCATCCTCGCCACCCTGACGGTCATTGCCGCCCTGCTGCCGATGGCCTTCGTCACCGGACTGATGGGCCCCTACATGAGCCCGATTCCCATCAATGCCTCCATGGGCATGCTGATCTCGCTGGCGGTGGCTTTCATCTTCACCCCCTGGATGACGAACCGGGCACTGGCCAACGTGGCCCACAAGCATTTCCATCCCGCTGACGAGCCCCCCCGGGAGACCTGGGTGCTGCGCCTGTTCCGCCGCGTGCTGACCCCCTTCCTCAGCCCGCGCCACGGACGCATGGCGCGCTGGCTCCTGCTGGGGGGGGTGCTCCTGCTCATGGGGCTGGCGGTGTCGCTGGTGGCGAGCAAGACGGTGGTGATGAAAATGCTGCCCTTCGACAACAAGTCCGAATTCCAGGTAGTGCTTGACATGCCCGAAGGCACCAGTCTGGAACTCACCACGGAAGTGCTCGACAAGATCGGCGAGTACCTCGGCACGGTGCCGGAAGTGACCGACTACGAGGTCTACGCCGGCACCTCCGCCCCCATCAGCTTCAACGGGCTGGTACGTCAATACTACCTGCGGGAAGGGGCCTGGCTGGGGGACATCCAGGTCAATCTGGTGGACAAACACCATCGCAAGCGCAAGAGCCACGAGGTGGCCCTGTCGGTGCGGGACGAAGTGCAGAAGATCGCCCGCAAGTACCACGGCAACGCCAAGATCGTGGAAGTGCCGCCTGGCCCGCCGGTACAGTCGCCCCTGGTCGCGGAGATCTATGGCCTCGACTACAGCGGCCAGATCGGCATCGCCCGGGGGGTGCGCAAGGTGTTCGAGTCCACGCCGGACATCGTCGACGTGGACGACAGCGTGGAGTTCCCCTCCGACAAACGCGTGATTGTGGTCGACCGCCCCAAGGCGGCGCGCCTCGGCGTCTCGCAGGCGGAGGTGGCGCGTGATCTCTCCACGGTGCTTGATGGCGAGGACGTGAGTTACCTCCATGGCCACAACCTGAAGTATGCCGTGCCCATCCGCCTGGAATACAGCGAGGGCGACAAATCGGACCTCGACCAAGTGCTTTCTCTGGGCGTACGCAGCCAGACCAGTGGCAATCTGGTGCCCTTGTCCGAGATCGTCGGCGTGGTGGACGGGCGGCGCGAGGCCACCATCTATCACAAGGATCTGCTGCCGGTGGTCTATGTCACCGGCGACATGGCCGGCAAGATCGACAGCCCCCTCTACGGCATGTTCGACATCTACGACACCCTCAAGCAACGCGGCAAGCCCGAACAGTTTTTCACCGCCCAGCCGGACAACCCCTACGCCTACAGCCTGAAGTGGGACGGCGAGTGGCAGGTGACCTACGACACCTTTCGCGACATGGGCATCGCCTACGGCGTCGGCCTGATCCTCATCTACCTGTTGGTGGTGGCCCAGTTCCGTTCCTACCTGGTCCCGCTGGTGATCATGGCGCCGATCCCCCTCACCATCATCGGCATCCTGCCGGGTCACGCCCTGTTTGGCGCCCAGTTCACCGCCACCTCCATGATCGGCATGATTGCCCTGGCCGGTATCATCGTCCGCAACTCCATCCTGCTGGTGGA
>JALSTP010000097.1 GCA_026983675.1 Sedimenticola sp. | reverse complement strand
CTCATGCAAAAGCCTTTGATGTGTGTAAATGATTGTTTAGAGACTACATTTTCTCACATCTTTGGCTTTTGTTTTATCTATTCATGAATAATCCGGGCTAGGGTTCGCGGAAGCGGTGGGATCCGGAGTGGCTTGGGTGAAGATCCCGGGATGGCGCCTGTCCCGCGCGCCGAATCGCGGGGGCGTCATGAACGTCAGCGCTTCTTTTTGGCCGCGGTCTTTTTCTTTGCGGCGGGGCGTTTTTTGGCTGCCGTCTTTTTCTTCGTGGCGGGCGTTTTCGTCGTTGCGCGTTTCCTGGCGACGGCTTTTTTCTTTGGCGCCGCCTTGGCGACGCCTTTCTTCTTCCGGGCGGGCGCCTTCTTGGTGGTGGCTTTCTTTTTGGCCGTCGGCTTTTTCGCTGCTTTCTTGACCGGTGCGCGTTTCTTTGTGGCGGGCGCCGCGTTCTTTTTCTTTCCTGTTGCAGTGCCGCCCTTGGCGGCCGCTTTCTTTACGGTTTTGGCAGTGGCCTTCTTTTTCGCCGATTTTGCGCCCTTTTTCGCGGCGGATTTCTTCGGCATTGCTTTTTTGGCCGCCGCTTTTTTCGCCGGAGAGGATTTGGGCCCTGCCTCCGATGCGCTCCCGGTCTTGGGGGTCGCGCCTTTGGTGGCCTTCTTTGGCGCTGGGGACGGGATGCGTTTCAGCGCCTTTTCGATCGCGCTGAAGATCTTTTCCCGGCTCTGGCTGCCGTCGATGTCCTCCAGTTTTCCCTGTTCACGATAATATTCCATCACCGGTTGTATCATGCTGTAGTAGAGCCGCAACCGGTTGCTGATGGCCGTTTCGTTGTCATCGGAACGTTGCCGGAGGGCGGTGCCACAGTTGTCGCACAGCCCATCCACGATGGGGGGGTGGGTGTAGATGTTGTAGACCGTGCCGCATCCGCTGCAGGTGAGGCGGCCGACCAGCCGCTCCATCAATGCCTCGTTGTCGATCTGGATATTGAGCACAAGGTCTGGTGCGATGCCCAGATCGTTCAACAGCTTGGTCAGTTGGTGCGCCTGGGCGATGTTGCGCGGAAAATCGGATAGCACATAGCCTTTGCGCACGTCCTTGCCCAGCAGCCGTTTGCGTAGCACATCGAACACGATTTCGTCGGGTACCGGTTGCCCGGCGTCCAGCAGTTTCTGGGTCTGTTTTCCCTGGGGGGTGTCTTCTTCCGCGTGTTCCTTCAGCAGGCTGGCCACGGAGATGAGCGCGATTCCCTGTTTGGCCGCGATCCGTTTTGCCTGGGTGGTCTTACCAGAACCCGGTGCGCCCAGTAACACGATTTTCATAACCGCTCATACCTCGTTGTTTTTCTGTTTGTTAGTGCCACAGCCCGCGGCGGGAAGAACAAAAGTCGGTCCGTGTGGTTGCACATTGTCGCCAATCGATACACAATGAGCGCGCCTTTCCGAATTTATATCCTACAATGCGGGGGTGCTTTGCGAAGCTGTTTCGCAATGGTCCGAATCCTTCACCCGAAAAGGGCGGAATTTCGCGCAAACTCCGCCGCAATGCCAATTAGGAAATTCCATGCCCGCATCCAAGTTTTGGATTAGCCGCTGGAATCCGGCTTCGGTAAGCTAATATCAGAATCCCCTTAAAGTCAACGCAGTTTGGGCGGATGGCCGTCGTCAGATGGCCTGAATGACGCCGGCAGACGTTGCAATATGTGAACAAATGTCCATTATCCCGGATATCAACGAGTCTGAATTGTGGATCATCAGGACCACGCTCAGGGAGCGCTACGGGCGGGATATGGATTTCGAACTGGCGGATGCAGAGGTGCGTCTCAGTCCGGCAGACAAGGAATTGAGCCAGTGCCCGCTGGTCTTCTGGAAGGCGGGCAACTGCAATTTCGTGGTGATGAAGACCGGTGACCGGAAGTACCGTTGCCAGTTCTTCTACCGGGGTTATCAGCAATATGGCACGGGCATCCACGAGTATGACGATCTGACGGAGTGTGTCGTCTCTCTCTTGCAGGTTCAGGCCGATCATGAAGCCAAGGAGCGGGGTGACCTGTGACTGCCCGGCGTCTCGAATCAGTGATATTTTCCAAAGAACTATTTTTTAGGGAGAACTTAACCAATGACCGCCAAGAATGCGTTTTATGCTCAATCCGGTGGTGTGACCGCCGTCATCAATGCCTCTGCCTGTGGTGTCATTGAGACCGCGCGCAAGCATTCGGACAAGATCGCCAACGTCTACGCCGGCCGCAACGGCATCATCGGCGCCTTGACCGAAGATCTGATCGACACCAGCCAGGAATCGGCCGACGCGATCGCGGCGCTCAAATATACGCCCTCCGGCGCCTTCGGCTCCTGCCGCTACAAACTCAAGAGCCTGGAAGAGAACCAACGTGAGTACGAGCGCCTGATCGAGGTGTTCAAGGCGCACGACATCGGTTACTTCTTCTACAACGGTGGCGGCGATTCCGCCGATACCTGCTACAAGGTCTCCCAGCTTTCCGAAAAGATGGGTTTTCCGGTCCAGGCCATTCATGTCCCCAAGACCGTGGACAACGACCTGCCCATCACCGACAACTGCCCCGGCTTTGGCTCCGTGGCCAAATACATCGCCGTCTCCACTTTGGAGGCGAGCTTCGACGTGCGCTCCATGGCCAAGACCTCGACCAAGGTCTTCGTCATCGAGGTGATGGGACGCCATGCCGGCTGGATCGCCGCGGCGGGCGGGCTGGTCGAGGACCAGGGGATTCCGGTGGTGATTCTGTTTCCGGAGGTCGAGTTCGACAAGGATGCCTTTATCGCCAACTGTAAGGAGAAGGTGGAGAAGTTCGGTTATGTCACTGTGGTCGTGTCCGAAGGCGCGCACTGGCCGGACGGCAAGTTTCTGGCCGAGCAGGGGACCCGTGATGCCTTCGGCCACGCCCAGCTTGGCGGCGCGGCCCCCGTGGTGGCCAACATGATCAAGGACGCCCTGGGGCTCAAATTTCACTGGGCAGTGGCGGACTATCTGCAGCGCGCCGCGCGGCATCTGGCCTCCCAGTCCGACGTGGATCAGGCCTATGCGCTGGGAGAAGCAGCGGTGGAGATGGCCCTCGAAGGCCATAACTCCATCATGCCGACGGTGGTGCGCAAGTCGAGTTCACCCTATCAATGGGAGATCGGCAAGGCGCCATTGAGTGAAGTCGCCAACGTGGAAAAGATGATGCCCATGGAGTTCATCTCTTCCGATGGCTTCGGCATCACCGATGCGTGCAAGGAGTATCTCTATCCGCTCATTCAGGGCGAGGCGTATCCTCCTTACGATGAGAACGGCATGCCGAAATACGTGACGTTGAAGAACGTCCCGGCGGCCAGAAAACTCGATGCCTTCGAGGTCTGAAGGCAAGGAATTAAAGGGGGCGCATGCCCCCTTGTTTTTGAGTGATTGACCGAGGTCAAGGTGATGACGCTGGAAAAGGCGCGAGAGTTGATCACTGCGCAGCTTGCGTTCGGAGGGGGCTACAACAGGAATGCTGTTCGCTTGATTCTCGGTGAGGTTCAGCGTGAACATGGACAGGCTGCAGGCGATCGCTTGATCGTGGAGCTTGGTCTCGAGGAGGCCTTCGGGCTGCGTCCTGGCGACGATTTCTCCCGCGTGGGACGGTAAGTCCGTTTTGGGGTGTCCCGTCTGCCAGGCGCCTGTGCGGATTTAGCGCCGATCAGCGTTAAATACGGCAGGTTTCGAGAGGGGTAAAAATAAGGGGATTAACAATTCCAAGTCATTTTCGTCGTATTTAAGTTGGAGAGGAGAGTCGCATGATTACCGGACTGGTGTTTGCCCTGGTCTGCGCCGCAGTGGCGCTGGCCTATGGCGTTTATTCCGTAAAGTGGATCCTGGCTCAGCCGGAGGGCACTGAGCGCATGAAGGAGATTTCCCAAGCCGTCCAGGAGGGCGCAAAGGCGTACCTGAACCGACAGTATTCCACCATTGCCATCGTGGGCGTGATTCTGTTCGTGGTGCTCTGGGTTGCCCTGAATGCGGCGACAGCGGTGGGATTTGCCATCGGCGCCATCTTTTCCGGGGCGGCGGGTTACATTGGGATGAATGTCTCGGTGCGTTCCAATGTGCGCACTGCCCAGGCCGCCAATGAGGGTCTCAACGCCGCCCTCCAGATCGCCTTCCGCGGCGGCGCTATCACCGGCCTGCTGGTGGTGGGTCTCGGTCTGCTCGGCGTGGCCGGCTACTATGCGATCCTGCTGGCGATCGGCGTCGAGGATCCGCTGCATCCGCTCGTGGGCCTGGCCTTCGGCGGTTCGCTTATCTCCATCTTCGCCCGTCTCGGCGGCGGTATCTTCACCAAGGGCGCCGACGTGGGGGCGGACATCGTGGGCAAGGTGGAAGCCGGCATCCCCGAGGACGATCCGCGCAACCCGGCAGTCATCGCCGACAACGTGGGCGACAACGTGGGCGACTGCGCCGGAATGGCGGCGGACCTGTTCGAGACCTATGCGGTGACGGTGGTGGCCACCATGCTGCTCGGCGGGCTGCTGGTCAAGGGCGCCGCGGATATGACGGTGGTCTATCCCCTGGTGCTGGGCGGGGTTTCCATCGTTGCTTCGGTGATCGGCACCTTCTTCGTGCAAGCGAAAGAGGGGGACGCGAAGATCATGACGGCCCTGTACAAGGGTCTGGTCGTGGCGGGCGTCATCGCCGCGGTGGTCTTCTACTTCGTCACCGCCATGATGATGGGTGATGTGCACATCAAGGGTGTGGAGAACACCGTCATGGGTCTTTACGGCTCGGCCCTGATCGGCCTGGTGCTCACCGCCGCCATGGTGGTGATCACCGAATATTACACCGCCACGGAATTTTCTCCCGTGCGCCATATCGCGGAGGCCTCCACCACCGGCGACGGCACCAACGTGATCGCCGGTCTGGGTGTCTCCATGAAATCCACCGCGTTGCCGGTGCTGGCGGTTTGCGCCTCCATCTGGGGCGCCTATGACCTCGCCGGACTGTATGGTATCGCCATCGCGGCCACGTCCATGCTCTCCATGACCGGCATCATCGTGGCGCTGGATGCCTACGGGCCGATCACCGACAACGCCGGCGGCATTGCCGAGATGGCGGAACTGGACGAGAAGATCCGCGGCATCACCGATCCCCTGGATGCGGTGGGCAACACCACCAAGGCAGTGACCAAGGGCTACGCCATCGGCTCCGCCGGCCTTGCCGCATTGGTGTTGTTTGCCGACTACACCCACACCCTGGAGGCGGCCGGCAAGGTGACCACCTTCGACCTCTCCAACCACATGGTGATCATCGGGCTCTTCATCGGCGGCCTGGTGCCCTACCTGTTCGGCGCCATGGCCATGGAAGCGGTGGGCCGCGCGGCCGGCGGCATCGTCAACGAGGTGCGCCGCCAGTTCAAGGAGAAGCCGGGCATTATGGACCACAGCGAAAAACCCGATTATGGCCGTGCAGTGGACATGCTCACCAAGGCCGCCATCAAGGAGATGGTCCTGCCCTCGCTGCTGCCGATTTTCGTTCCCATCGTGGTCGGGTTGTGGCTCGGCGCCCAGGCGCTGGGTGGCGTGCTGCTGGGCTCCATCGTGACCGGCATCTTCGTGGCCATCTCCATGACCACCGGCGGCGGTGCCTGGGACAACGCCAAGAAGTACATTGAGGATGGCAACTTCGGCGGCAAGGGGTCCGATGCCCACAAGGCGGCGGTCACCGGCGACACCGTGGGCGACCCCTATAAGGATACCGCCGGTCCCGCGGTCAATCCGCTGATCAAGATCATCAACATCGTGGCATTGCTCATCGTGCCGCTGTTGTAAAGGCTGCCCGGGTTGTAACCCGGCGCCATGATCTTGTATCTTAGAGAAGAGGTCGGTTATCAACCGGCCTCTTTTCTTATGGATATGGAGGCACTGTAGATGAATCTGGACCGAGTCAGTTCCGGCAAGAATATCCCCAACGAGATCAACGTGGTCATCGAGATCCCCGCCCATGCGGAGCCGGTGAAGTACGAGTTGGACAAGGACACCGGCGCTATGTTCGTGGACCGTTTCATGTCCACGGCGATGCACTATCCCTGCAACTACGGCTATGTGCCCCATACCCTGTCGGCGGACGGCGATCCGGTGGACGTGCTGGTGTTGACGCCCTATCCGCTGATCTCGGGCTCGGTGATCCGCTGCCGTCCGGTGGGGGTGCTGAAGATGACCGACGAGTCGGGTGACGACGCCAAGGTGCTGGCAGTGCCGGTGGACAAGCTCTGCAAGGGATATCGCAAGGTGGGGGACTTCCGCGATCTGCCCCAGGAGATCCTGGATCGCATTGCCCATTTCTTCGAGCACTACAAGGATCTCGACGAGGGCAAGTGGGTCCGTGTGGACGGCTGGGGCGGCGTCGATCAGGCCAAACAGGAGATCCTGGACAGCGTGGACATGTACAAGGCGGCCCCGGAGAAGCCTGCTTTCTAGGAGCCTGATGGATGAAAATCTGCATTCTTTCGGACAGCCATGACCACATTCCCCTGCTGGACGCCGCCGTGGCGGAGGCCGTGGCGGAGGGTGCCCGGGCGGTGCTGCATTGTGGTGACGTAGTGGCCCCCAGCACCCTGGAGTGTCTGGAGAAACACGGGTTGCCGGTGCATGTGATCCATGGCAATAACACGGGCGATCTGTATACGCTGGGGCGTCTGGCCACGCGGCCGGACAACGGGATCCACTATCACGGTATGGACGCCGGTATCGAGTTGGGCGGACGCCGCATCTTCATGGTCCACTACCCCCACTATGCGCGGGCGATGGCCGCCACCGGCGACTGGGATCTGGTCTGTTGCGGCCACAGCCACAAGGTGAAGATGGAACAGATCCCCAACATCAAGGGTGGCGATACCTTGCTCATCAATCCCGGCACGGTGGGCGGCGTGGGGAGTGATCCCGCCACCTATGTAATGGGCGATCTCGACCGCATGGAGTTCGAGGTGCGCGAGCTGTCCAAGTCCATCGAGCGGGCGGCGGGCTGAGAGACGCATGAGTGACCTGACCCATTTCAATGCCGCTGGCGAGGCCCATATGGTGGACGTGGGCGGCAAGGCGGTGACCCATCGGGTGGCGGTCACCGAAGGCCGGATCCGCATGCAGCCGGAGACCCTGCGTCTGATCATGCAGGGCGGGCACAAAAAGGGCGACGTGCTGGGCATCGCCCGCGTCGCCGGCATCATGGGGGCCAAGCGGACCCCGGATCTGGTGCCCCTCTGCCATCCTCTGGCGTTGACCAAGGTGGAGATCGACCTCGAACCCCGCCCCCAAGAGAATGACGTCTACTGCCGGGCGCGGGTGGAGACCCGCGGCCAGACGGGGGTGGAGATGGAGGCGTTGTGCGCCGTCCAGGTCGCGTTGCTCACCATCTACGACATGTGCAAGGCGGTGGACCGGGGCATGGAGATCCTCGACGTGCGCCTGCTGGAGAAGGCGGGCGGCAAATCGGGGCATTGGCGGCGTAACGGCTGAAGTCCTCGCTGCATGCACCCCTTCTACCGTCAGGCCCGTTTTCTCACCAGCGCCGCCAGGATCTCCCAGGCGCCCGCCGACACGGGTATGGAGGTCGCCTTCGCCGGCCGCTCCAACGCCGGCAAGTCGAGCGCCATCAACGTCATCTGCGGGCAAAAGAACCTGGCGCGTACCAGCAAGACGCCAGGCCGCACCCAGCTGCTCAATTTCTTCCAACTGGACGACCAACGCCGCCTGGTGGATCTGCCCGGCTACGGCTACGCAAAGGTGGCGGAGCGGGTGAAGTCGCAATGGCAGGCGGTTCTCGCCGAGTATCTTCAACAACGCCGGGCCTTGCGCGCCATCGTATTGCTGATGGACATCCGCCATCCCATGAAGGCGTTCGACCGGCAGATGCTGGAGTGGAACAGCCACCACGGCCTGCCCACCCATATTTTGCTCACCAAGGCCGACAAGCTCAAGCGTGGCGCGGCCAAGGGCGCCCTGATGAGCGTACGCAAGGCGGTGGAGGAGATCGGCGGGGAGGTCAGCGTGCAACGCTTCTCCGCGTTGCGGAAAGAGGGGCTGGACGAGGTCTATGCCGTGCTGGACCGCTGGTTGGCGCGGGAGGGCGGGGCCGCCGGTTGAGGGGGCCGTTTTGCCGGAGGTCGCGCCGTTTCAGCGCCGGAACAGGGACTTGACGATCGACCGTGCGATGCGGCGGCCGAGGCTCGAACCGAGGCTGCGCAACACGCTCTTCACCGTCGCTTCCAGGTAGGTCTGCCTGCGGCGTCCCCTTTTGGCTCCGCCCCGTTCCTGAAGCCGCCCTTCCTCCATTTCCCGTTTCCGGCGCGCCGCCAGCCGTTCGCGGGCAGAATCCCGGTCCAGCGGCTCGTCATATTTGCCCAGCACCGGGCTGTCATCCATCGCCCGTTGCCGCACGTCAGGGGCGGCCGGTCCCAGTTTGGAAGAAGGGGGAATGATGCGGGTGCGTTCCACCATGGAGGGCGCGCCCTTGGTGTCGAGGGTGGAGACCAGCGCCTCGCCCACCTCCAGTTGGGTGATCGCCTCGGCGGCGTCGAAGGCGGGGTTGGGGCGGAAGGTCTGGGCGGCGATCCGCACCGCCTTCTGCTCCTTGGGGGTGTAGGCGCGCAGGGCGTGCTGGATGCGGTTGCCGAGCTGGCCGAGGACGTCCTCCGGCACGTCCATGGGGTTCTGGGTGACGAAGAAGACGCCGACGCCCTTGGAGCGGATCAGCCGCACCACCTGTTCGATCTTGTCCAACAGGGCGCGTGGGGCGCGGTCGAACAGCAGGTGAGCCTCGTCGAAGAAAAACACCAGCTTGGGTTTTTCCGGGTTTCCCACCTCGGGCAGCCGGTCGAACAGCCGGCTCAGCAACCAGAACAGGAACACGCTGTAGAGTACCGGACTCTGCTGGATCAGCCGGTCGGCGGCGAGGATGTTGATGAATCCGCGGCCCTCGCGGTCCACTCGCATCAGGTCTTCGAGTTCCAGCGCCGGCTCGCCAAAGAAGCGATCCCCCTCCTGCCGGTCCAGGGTCAGCAGCCGCCGCTGGATGGCGCCCACCGACTGGGTGCTGATATTGCCATAGCGGGTGCGCAGCGCCTTCGCCCGCTCGCCGATGTTCGCCAGCATGGCGCGCAGATCCTCAAAATCGAGCAGCGGCAGGTCCTCGTCCTCGGCCACGGCGAAGGCCACGTTGAGCACCCCCTCCTGGACCTCGTTGAGATCGAGGATGCGGCTCAGCAGCAGCGGCCCCATGTCGGCAACGGTGGCGCGTACGGGGTGCCCCTGTTCCCCAAACAGGTCCCAGAAGACGACCGGAAAGGCCTCGAAACGGTAGTCGTCGTAGCCCAGTTCGGCAGCCCTTTTCTCGAATGACGCCCGCGCCTCCCCCTGTTCGCAGAGACCGGAGAGATCGCCCTTCACATCCGGCGCAAAGACCGGCACGCCGAGCCGGGAGAAGCCCTCTGCGAGGATCTGCAGAGACACGGTCTTGCCGGTGCCGGTGGCGCCGGCGATGAGGCCGTGGCGATTGGCCACCTTGGTCAGCAGGTACTGGGGGCGTTCCCCCTTGCCGAGGAAGATCGCGGGCGCGTCGGGTGCGGTCATGGTGTCGTTTCTCCGGAAATTCCTTTATCAGCGGAAGGATACCGCAGCGCGCGACGGTGCGCATCCATGGAACGCGGACAAAAAAAACCCTGGCATCCTATGGGGGGAGACGCCAGGGTCACATATTCCCGGCTTGGGGTGGGCCGGGATCTCGGATCGCCGTGGGAGGGGGGGATGGCGATCCGGCGTCATGCGACGCTTGTAACATAAGACGCCCCGGTTTCGAAAAAGTTCAGCCGACAGCTCGGTTTCTCCGAAAAAAATCCTGTTCAAGAGGTAAAAGCATTTAAAAACAATACGTTATTAACCCGTCAATAATGCGCTTCGTTCCAGTTGTCACCCACCCCGATATCCACCACCAGCGGCACTTCGAGGTCCGCCGCGCCCTCCATTTGCCGGCGGATCTCCCCTTCGGCGACCGGCAAGACGTCCGGGTGGATCTCGAACACCAGCTCATCGTGTACCTGCATGATCATGCGCACCCCCTCCTGTCCCGTCTCGATCCAGTCGTCGAGGCGGATCATGGCGCGCTTGATGATGTCGGCGGCGGTGCCCTGCATGGGGGCGTTGATGGCGGTACGCTCGGCGGCGGCGCGGCGCTGGCCATTGCGGGCGTTGATCTCGGCCAGGTGTAGGCGGCGGCCGAAGATCGTCTCCACGTAGCCTTGTTCGCGCGCCTGTTCGCGGATCGCCTCCATGAAACGCCGGACCCCGGGATAGCGTTCGAAATAGAGGTCGATGTAGGCCTGCGCCACGTCGCGCTCGATGCCGAGCTGGCGCGCCAGGCCAAAGGCCGACATGCCGTACATGAGCCCGAAGTTGATCGCCTTGGCGGCGCGGCGCTGGTCGCTGGTCACCTGATCCGGCGGCACGCCGAACACCTCGCCGGCGGTGGCGCGGTGGATGTCGAGCCCTTGTTCGAAAGCACGCAGCAGCGCCTCGTCGCCGGAGAGGTGGGCCATGATGCGCAGCTCAATCTGGGAGTAGTCGGCGGCCAGCATGCGCCAACCGGGTTCAGGCACGAAGGCCTGGCGGATGCGCCGTCCCTGCTCGGTGCGCACGGGGATGTTCTGCAGATTGGGGTCGGAGGAGCTGAGACGGCCGGTGGCGGCCACTGCCTGGTGGTAGCTGGTGTGTACCCGGCCGGTGCCGGGGTCGATCATCTCCGGCAGCTTGTCCACATAGGTGGACTTGAGCTTGGCCAGGCCACGGTGTTGCAGGATAAGCGCCGGCAGCTCGAAACCGCGGTCGGCCAGCTCCTGCAGCACCGATTCGGCGGTGGAGGGGGCGCCCTTGGGGGTCTTGCTCACCACCGGCAGGCCCATCTCCTCGAACAGGATCTGGCCGATCTGTTTGGGCGAGCCGATGTTGAAGGCGTGGCCCGCGACCGCGTAGGCCTGCTGTTCCAGTGCGTGCATCTGTTCCGCCAGTTCCTGGCCCTGACGCGCGAGCATCTCGCGGTCGATACGCACGCCCCGGCGTTCCATGCGCGAGAGTACCGGCACCAGCGGCATCTCGATGTTCAGGAAGACCTCCGCCAATCTGCCGGTCTGCTGCAGTTGCGGCCACAGGGCCTGGTGCAGTCGCAGGGTAATGTCCGCGTCCTCGGCGGCATAGGGGGCGGCCTGCTCCAGTGGGATCTGGTCGAAGGTGATCTGTTTCGCTCCCTTGCCGGCCACCTCCTCGAACTTGATGGTGGTGTGGCCGAGGTATTTCTGCGCCAGCGAGTCCATGTCGTGGCGGGTGGCGGTGCTGTCCAGGACGTAGGACTCCAGCATGGTGTCGAAGGCGATGCCGCGCAGCCCGATACCGTGACGGGCGAGGATGCTCATGTCGTATTTGAGGTTCTGCCCCACCTTTTTCCGGGTGTCGGATTCCAGCAGCGGGCGCAGTTCCTTCAGCACGGTGTCGCGGTCGAGTTGGCCAGGAGCGCCGGGGTAGTCGTGGCCCACGGGTACATAGGCCGCCTGATGGGGCTCCGTGGCGAAGGAGACCCCCACCAGATCGGCCTGCATGTAGTCGAGGCTGGTGGTCTCGGTGTCGAAGGCGAACAGTTCGGCCTTTTCGAGGCGTTCGACCCAACTCTTCAGGGCCGCGGCGTCGCGCACGGTGTCGTAGTGGTCGTCCTCACCGATTCGGGACGCGGCGTCGGCATCATCCCCGCCTTTGCCCAGGGTGGCGAGCAGCCGCCGGGCGTCCAGCCAGCCATACAACTCGCGGAGGGCCGCCTCATCGGTGGCGGTGCGTTTCAGATCCTCGGGACGCCAGGGCAGCTCCAGGTCGGTGCGGATGGTGGCCAGCTCGCGGGAGAGCCGCAGTTGGTCCAGATTTGCGCGCAGGTTCTCGCCCACTTTGCCCTTGATGTCGTCCGCGTGGGCGATGATCTCGTCCAACGAGCCGTATTGGGTGAGCCACTTCACCGCCGTCTTGGGCCCCACCTTGGGGACTCCGGGGATGTTATCGGAGGTATCGCCCACCAGCGCCAGGTAGTCCACGATGCGTTCCGGCGGGATGCCGAATTTCTCGATCACCCCCTCTCTGTCGAGACGGGTGTTGGTCATGGTATTGACCAGCGTGATGTGATCGTTGACCAGTTGCGCCATGTCTTTGTCGCCGGTGGAGATGAGGGTCTCCATGCCTTGTTCCGCCGCCTGTACCGCGAGGGTGCCGATGACATCGTCCGCCTCCACCCCCTCCACCATCAGCAGCGGCAGGCCGAGGGCGCGGACGATGCGGTGCAGCGGTTCGATCTGCACACTCAGATCGTCCGGCATGGGCGGCCGGTTGGCCTTGTAGGCCTCGAACATCTCATCACGGAAGGTCTTGCCGGGGGCGTCGAACACTACGGCGATGTGCTCGGGGTCGTAGTCATCCAGCAACTTGCGCAGCATGTTGGTCACCCCCACCACCGCGCCGGTGGGCGCGCCTTCGGCGTTACTCAGTGGTGGCAGGGCATGGTAGGCGCGGTAGAGATAGGAGGAACCGTCCACCAGGATGAAGGGTTTGGGTGCTGTCTCGCTCATAACTCAAACGGTTGCAAATGGAGAGTGCACGATAGCGCAAATCGACCAACAGGTCTTTTCTTTTGGCCCCATGCGCAGGCGCCCGTCTTGAGCTTTTGCGGATACCGGTCTAGATTGAATACAAAACAATGGAGAATAAATGACCGACCCGGAAGAGCTATCGATCGGCCGGGCGGACACCATGCTATCCCCCAGGGCATGGAAGCAGGTCTTTTCGTGGATACTGTTCGCCCTGCTTTACCTGGCGAGTGCGCGCCTGAGCGTCTCCTGGACCTTTACGGACGAGGAGATGCCCCCCATCAGCCTGTCGACCGGCGTCGCCTTCGCGGCCCTGCTGCTCGTCGGTCCCCGCATCTGGCCGGCGATCTGGGTGGCCGCCTGTGCGCTCGAAAAGGGGTATGGCGGTATAGGCTGGGTGGATTCGGTGGCCTTTGCTTCCGGTTATACGCTAGCGCTGCTCGTCGGCAGATGGGGGCTGCAACGAACGGGGACTGAGGATGCCGGGTTCGGGCGTACAGGCGATACGCTCTATTTTCTCCTCATGGGGGGTGTCGTCGTGCCGGTGCTGATCGTCGCCTCGATCGCCATCACATGGTTCGCCACCGGCGCTTGGCCTGACGACGTGCTGATTGCCGGCTCGGCCCGCGGTCTCGAAGAGACGCTCGGGATTCTTCTGGCCACCCCCCTGGTGCTGGCATGGCGGGATATCGCCCGCGTGCCCCTGGGCTGGCGCGCGGTGGTCGAGCTGTCTCTGTTGGTCCTGTTCACCTGCCTTGCCGCCGCCGTCGCCTACGGCTATCTTCCGTTGCTTCCGGAGGGGCCGCAAAGTCTCACGTTCCTGGTGACGCCGGCATTGGTCTGGGCCGTTTTGCGTTTCCGGATGCGTGGCATCACCCTTGCCTTGTTGCTCGTGGCGCTGTTTGTGCAGTGGAGCGTGATCCGGGGGATCGGCCCTTTCGTTGGCCCCTCGGTCGTTGATTCCGTTCTCGGGGCCCAGCTCTATCTACTGGTGCTGGCCATTACCGCGCTGGTGGCCGGCACGGTGTTGCAGGAGCGCGAGGCGGCGCGTGAGAGGGCCCTGCTGGGTGAGCGCATTATCGAGCAGACGGCCGAGGGGGTGATGATCACCCTGCCGGACGAGACCATCGTGGCGGTCAACCCGGCCTTTACCGAAACCACGGGCTATTCGCCAGAGGAGGTGATTGGGCGTACCCCGGCGTTGCTACAGTCCGGGCTGCACGATGCGGCGTTCTATCAGGAGATGAAGAAGACCCTGCGGGAAAGCGGGCGGTGGCAGGGGGAGGTCTGGAATCGTCGCAAGAATGGCGAGGTGTACTCGGAGCTGTTGAGCATCAGTACCCTTCGTGACGACAAGGGAAACCCTTTTCGCTATGTGGGCATGTTTTCCGATCTCAGTCATCAGCCGCATGTGAAGGAGCGTATCCGCCGCCTGGCCTACTACGATACCCTGACCCGCCTGCCCAACCGCCAGCTGTTCATGGACCGGCTGGGTCTGGCCCTGGTGCAGGCGCAGCGGGGCGGCGCCAAACTGGCGTTGCTGTATC
>JALSTP010000096.1 GCA_026983675.1 Sedimenticola sp. | reverse complement strand
GGCCCGCCGGTCTGCCATCGACGGCGACGTACATTACGGTCTGTCCCTCTGTGCGCCCCTGCCCCGCGCGGTCCGCCAGCGTGGACATATCGACGGCGAGCCGCTCCATCAAGCGGTCGTTACCGAGTGCCACTGTGTGCCCCTCGACCTTGCCGGTGACCCCTTCGCCGGTGACTGAGTCGAAATCATCGACCGATGCCAGCGGCACGCCCTGCTCCTCCGCTCCACGCACGATGGCCTCGGCCAGCGGATGCTCGCTGGCCCGCTCCAGACTGGCGGCCAGGTGCAGCACCTCGTTCCGGTCGAAACCTTCCGCCGGTTCCACGGCCACGAGACGGGGGCGCCCTTCAGTAAGGGTACCAGTCTTGTCCACCACGAGGGTGTCCACTTTCTCCATGATCTCCAGCGCTTCGGCGTTCTTTATCAGGACGCCCAGGGTCGCGCCTTTGCCCGTGCCCACCATGATGGACATCGGGGTTGCCAAGCCCAACGCACAGGGGCAGGCGATGATGAGCACCGCTACCGCATTGACCACCGCGTGGGCCAATCTGGGCTCGGGACCGAAGAATCCCCACACGATGAGCGCGATCACCGCGACCAGCACCACCGCCGGGACGAAATAGCCGGCCACCATGTCGGCCAGCTTCTGGATCGGGGCGCGCGAGCGTTGCGCCTCACTGACCATGCGCACGATCTGCGCCAGCAGGGTATCGCTGCCCACCTTCTCTGCCCGCATCAGCAGGCTTCCGGTGCCGTTGACGGTGGCGCCGATCAGGCGATCCCCCACCGATTTCGTGACCGGGATCGGTTCTCCCGTAACCATGGACTCGTCCACGGAACTGGCCCCCTCTGTCACCGTGCCATCCACTGGCACCTTCTCTCCAGGACGTATACGCAGGATATCGCCCGGCTTCACCTCTTCCAGCGGGATGTCCCTCTCCGCGCCGTCTGGCAGTACGATGCGCGCGGTATTGGGCGCAAGCCCCAGGAGCATCTTGATGGCGGCATTGGTGCGGGAACGCGCGCGCAGCTCCAGCACCTGGCCCAGCAGCACCAGCGCGGTGATCACCGCTGCCGCTTCGAAGTAGACGGCTACCGTCCCCTCCCCGCTGACCATCGAAGGTGGAAAGATGCCCGGAAACAACAGTGCCACTACACTGTACCCCCACGCCACCGCCACACCCAGTCCGATGAGGGTGAACATATTGAGGTTCCTACTCACCACGGATTGCCATCCGCGCTTGAAAAAGGGCCAGCCACCCCACAGCACGACGGGTGTGGCAAGCAGGAATTCGATCCATTGGACTGCCTTCATGGAGATGGCGTCTGGTAGCCACTGCGGCGCCAGATCCGCCACCATGGCAAGCCCGAATACGGGCACGGAAAGGATCGCGCTCACCCGAAAACGGCGGGTCATGTCGATCAACTCTTCGTTTTTCGCCTCCAGCTCGACGGTACGTGGTTCCAGCGCCATGCCGCACTTCGGGCAGCTCCCCGGGTGGTCCTGAACGATCTCCGGGTGCATCGGGCAGGTGTATTCGGTGCGTGTGGCGGTGGCTGGCTCGCTCTTGGGCTCCAGTGCCATGCCGCACTTGGGACAGGCGCCAGGATGGTCCTGCTCGATCTCGGGGTGCATCGGGCAGGTGTAGAGCACTCCCGTCTCCGGCCCGGGCCCAGCGTGTACATTCTCGTGGTGGCAGCAGGCGTCACCCGATATCTGCTGCGAGACTGTTTTTCCCGCCGGTCTCTCCGTCTCTTCATCTTTGTGCAGATAGCGGGCGGGATTTTCGCTGAATCTCTTCTCGCAGTGTTCACTGCAGAAGTAATAGTCCATCCCCTCATATTGGAGATGATGGGCGCTCCCGTCCGTGACATCCATGCCACATACGGGGTCCTTGCCCTGCCAGGGTGTCGCCAGTTTCGCTACGTGTGCCATTTCAGCCTCCGCGACTCGATGAGTCAATGATGTCTTCTTCCACCTCAACGGATTCGATGAGATGGCAGACGCTATGCCCGTCAGGTACGCCATCGGGCATTCCCTCCCACTTTGCCAGCGCCTCTTCCATGCGGCTCTGCAAATGCTCCATCTGTTCGATTTTCGCCCGGTTTTCCTTGATACGGTGCTGGATGATCCTCCGAACGTCGCCGCAAGGAGAGTCGCCTTCATCGGCGTGGCGGGTGATTTGCCGAATCTCGTTCAGGGTAAAACCAAGTTGCTTGGCCATGCGGATGAATCGTAGCCTCGATATCTCTTTAGACTCGAACAGCCGATAACCGTTCTCCTTCTGGGCGGCAGGCTGGATCAGGCCGATGCGAACGTAGTAACGCACCACGTGGGGCGCCACCCCGCTCCGTTTCGCAAGCTCGTGGATCGTCAACATCGGCCGGACCTCCAGTTTCGGAACTACTGACGCTTCTTCTGCAGCGCCACCAACTCTCTCAGCAACGCCTCGATGTTTGCCATATGGGTCTCCATCCTTTTCATATGCGCCTGCATCATGGCCTGCTTCTTCTGCATCATCGGCATCATGGGCATACCGCCACCCTTGCCGCCCTGCATCATGGGCATAGAACTGCCCATCCCCTGTTGCATCATGGGCATATTTCCCCTCATGCCCGACTGCATCGGCATAGGCGCCGGTGTTGTTTTCTCCGCCATCGCGGGGGCCGCCAGAATCGCAGTCAAAAGGGCCATGGTTGTCGATCGGTATAGTGTCATTGCTCTGCCTCTCTCGTTGGTTTGTCGTATCGTTCTGATCCAAGCGTACAACCTGTACGCTGCGCACAGGTCAAGTCTTCTTTGTCAAAGTGTTCTGAGAAACCAGATAATCTTCCATCTCTCTTCTTCACTGAGTGTCTCCTTGAATGCAGGCATTGCCGTCTGGAAGGCCTTGCCGCCTTCACTGAGGGTCCAGATGAGATAGTTGTCCCTCGCCATCATCCGCATCTTCATGAGTCTGTTGAGATTCGCCGGTGGCGGCGAGAGCGCCTTGCCTGCTGGCCCGTCACCATAGCCGCGCGGACCATGGCAGGCAGCACAGTTGGCCTGAAAGAGTTCTTGCCCCTGAGCTACGATCTCCCGCGTCCGGGGCAGGGGGTTGCGCATGTCGCGGTAAGGCTCGGGAATGCCCCCCATCATCCCCTGATGATGACGGGCCATGCTGCGATTCATCATCATTCCCGCCGCCAATACGGAACCTCCGAGCACCAAGACTGCGACAATGCCCAAAAGCGAGCGCACCTTATGCTGCTTCATTGCCATCGCTATCTACTCCTTCACCCGGATATGGATCTTTTTCGACAGGAGAGGCGGATCCAAGGGTTCATGCTCCTCATCACCCAGAAGCAGTTGCAGGGTGTGATCACCAGGCGGCAGATCGATTACCACCGTGGTTTCTCCATGGTCGAGATGGATATAGTGCGCATTGCGGGGAATGGGCGCGTCCATATCGGGTAATCCGTCGACATCTACCAGCACATGATGATGGCCACCCGTATGCCGCCGTTTGTCTTTTGTCCCCGCAGGTACGATGCCATAGCCCTCGATGCCAAGCTTCAGCGTGAACGGACACGTCACCACCGCGCCATCCTCGAGTCCAATGAAATAGACTCTTGCATGTTCCGAGGGGGAATGCGCCCCGGCAAGTGGGGCGCCACTCAATATACCGGCCGCCAGGGTCATGACCTTCAGCGAAAAGTTCTTTTTCATCGTTTGTCTCCCAGTGATCATCGGCTTGCGTAGACCCGTACGGATCCGGATTTTTCCAGTGTCAGGATGTTGTATCTATCCTTGCGCGGTCCTTCCATACCGGGCGAGCCCATCGGCATGCCGGGTACGGCCAGGCCTTTGATATCCGGTCTTTCTTCGAGAAGTCGTGCGATCACGTCCGCTGGCACATGGCCTTCGATGACATAGCCCCCTACCTTGGCGGTATGGCAGGAGCGCAAGGGGCGTGGCACGCCCATATCGGTCTTGATTGGATCAAGATCCCGCTGATTGTGCACCTCGACGGTAAAGCCATTCGCTTCGAGATGACGCACCCAGTCTTTGCAGCATCCACAGGTGGGACTCTTGTAGACCACTACATCCGCGGCCTTCGCCGGTTGCCGGGCAATCAGGATGCTGCCGGCCGTGACACCGACGACGAGCAACCATGTCACCAGCCTCCCGTATCGTGTTACGCCTTTCCTCACTTTTGCTTTCGGGGTCGATTTCTTGCTCATTTTCAATCTCCTCTATGTCCCGTTCTTGTTCATTCTGTCCCAGGCTTTGTAGATTTCCTCCGGCCAGTGGGATTGCACCCACGCCAGGATGTCGTCGATCTGCTGGCTGTTCAATTTGTCCGCAAAGCCCGGCATGCTGCCTCCCAACGGCACACCCCCCATGCGCACTGTCCTGCGCAGGACGGGCAATGGATGGTGCCAGGCATGGGCAGTGCCGTTGAGCGGGGGTGGAGGCAGCTTGCCCTCGGCATCCGCTTCCCTCCAGTTTGGTGAGCCGGAGGCATCCGGTTTATGGCAGGTTGCGCAATGTTCCTGAAACAGCGCATTGCCCCGGGCCACTTGTGCGCTGCTGTACCAACGTGCGACGGATACAATCGGTTCCGTTGGCGCTTGCTGCAAGGCTTCTGCCTTTCCTTGCGGTGATTTTTCACAGGCAGCCAACCCAATCAGACTCGCTGCCATCAGAGGTATGAGGGGCTTCCCCTTCATCATTCTTTCTCCTGCTGTCAGAGTCCTTCCCTGGACCGTTGGCCCACAGCGTCCACTGCAGGCAGGGAACACTCAGAACCAGATACGAAAGCCGGCGACGACTTGTACGTCATTCGTGTCGCCCCCCTCTGCCTCCGCGTAGTCGGCGGTCTTGCCAAACTTGCGGGACCAGTTCACGCCGACATAGGGCGCAAACTCGCGACGTATCTCGTAACGCAACCGAACCCCCAATTCCATGTCGGAGAGCCCCGAACCGATGCCCACCGCTTCATCGTCCTTCGCATTGAGATTGATCTCGATCTCGGGCGAGAGAATCAACCTCTGGGTGAAGAGGTATTCGTACTCGGCATTCAGCCGGGCGCCGATCCGGCCCGATTCCCCTATGAAGATGTTGGCATCCACATCAAAGAAATAGGGGGCCAGTCCCTTGAAGCCCAGCGCCAGAAAATCCCTGTCTGGATCGGGTTTGAGAGTGCGCCGCCAGCCGATCTGGAAATCCCAGAAGGGTGCGACCGCCCGGCTGTAGAGAAACTGCACCTCGGCGTCTTCCGTCTCGTCATCCGCCCGTTCGCCCTCCGACTTGATCCAGAATTTGTCGAGGTCCCTGCCGATCCAGCCTTCCGCATCCCACACCACGGGATTCGGGCCGCTCGCGTCGCGCACCTCCAATTTGTCGATCATGACCTTGTAGAGGAGGGGGTCGTCCACGCCACTCGGGAATGCCGGCATGGAAAACGCCACCGCCGCTACGGCTGCTATGGTTTTTCTCATCATTGTTGAACTCCTCAGCTGACGATAACGGTGCGGAACATGCCGAGCATGTGATAGAGCAGATGACAGTGGTAGGCCCAGCCACCCTCCGCATCCACCGTAACCCGGTAGCTGATACGCGAACCCGGTTGTACGATCACCGTATGCTTACGGGGGATAAAGTCGTTGTCTCCGGTTTCCAGGTCGCTCCACATGCCATGAAGATGCATGGGATGATTCATCATGGTGTCGTTGACGAAGGTGATGCGAAGGCGTTCGCCCAACTTCCAGCGCAAGGGCTCGGCATCCGCGTGTTTGATGCCGTTGATCGACCACATGTAGCGCTCCATATTGCCGGTGAGATGCAGTTCGATTTCGCGGTCGGGTTCACGCGCGTCACGGGTCGTTCTCAGGTTCCTCAGATCCGCGTAGGTCAACACCCGGCGGCCGTTGTTGCGCAGACCGACGCCCGGATCGTCCAGACGGTATTGAGGGGCTTGCGCCCGCATATCCACATGAGGTCCGTATTCAGTCTTGGCGTGATGGACCGGTCCCGCGGTGAATTCCGAGGGATTTGAAACCATCGATCTCATTTTCCGATTGCCTTTCATCCCGGCCATCTGATGCGTTCGATGATCCATTCCCATCTTCATGCCGCTATCGGCCATCCGATGCTGGTCGTGCTTCATGCCATTCATCATCGCGCCGTCCTCCATCCGATGACTGCCATGTTTCATCCCCGCCATGTCATGGCCTGTTGCCTTCATGGCCATTCCGCCCATGTCATGACCCATCGCCTTCATGTCCATTCCGCCCATGTCATGACCCATCGCACTCATATCCATCCCCATATCGGTGTGGGTCAGGTTGCCAACCGGATCCAGGGCGGGAATCTCACCCCGCATGGAAGGGTCAGGGGTCAGGGTGCCGCGGGCATAGCCACTGCGGGCGATGTCCTGGGCGAATATGGTGTAAGCCGTGTCGTTGCTCGGCTCGACGATGACATCGTAGGTCTCGGCCACGCCCATGCGGATCTCCTCCACTGTGACCGGCTCGATGTATTGACCATCCGCCGCCACCACGGTCATCTTGAGGCCGGGAATGCGCACGTCGAAAAAGGTCATGGCAGAACCGTTGATAAACCGAAGCCGCACCTTTTCACCTTTTTTGAACAGCCCTACCCAGCCGTCTGCCGGAGTCTGTCCATTGGTGAGAAAGGTGTAGGTATAACCGGTCACATCGGACAGATCGCGCTGACTCATACGCATCCGGTTCCACATCTTGCGTGCATTCCAGGTCGCGGCAAGCCCCTTCTCCCGGATGTCCTTGAGAAGGTCCGCCTGGGTGCGTTCGTTGAAGTTGTAGTAGTGGCTGAGTTTCTTCAACTTTGCGTAGACGGTCGTGGGGTCTTCATCGGTCCAGTCCGAAAACATCACCACGTAGTCCCTGTCATAGCTGAAGGGCTCCGGTTCGATGGGATCGATGACGATTGGGCCGTACAGGCCGGTCTGTTCCTGAAAGCCCGAGTGACTGTGATACCAGTAGGTGCCACTCTGTTTCACGGGGAAATGGTAGGTGAAGGTTTCACCCGGCCGGATTCCTTCAAAATCATTTGCAATGTGCGGAACGCCATCCATTGCGCTCGGCAGAATGATCCCATGCCAATGGATGGAACTGGTCTCCGGCAGCATATTGGTGACCCGGAGCGTGACACGATCACCCTCCCGCCAACGTAGCACCGGTGCGGGTAATGAGCCGTTGACGGTGGTGGCGATTCGGGATGCCCCCGTAAAGTTCACCGCCTGTTCGCCAATGGTCAGGTTGAAGTCGGTGCCACGCAGGACCGGGGGTTCGTTCCGCTTTATGGCGGCAGCGAGGGCGCGGGCGCCCAGTCCCATGCCGGCGACGGCACTGCCCATTGCCAGCCCTTGTACAAACCGACGGCGCGTCAGGCAGACGCCCCCGCTTATCGGATTCTTATTGCTACTCATGAAATCTCACTTCCTCTACAGTCCGGCAGCCAGAACAGAGCCACCGATGGATAGTCGACGGGCCGTAAAGACCCGGAGTCTTATCGATCAAACACCGCAGGCACGGCGTTTGTTTGCAGAGAAGTCAGACCCGAGGTGGGCGAAATAGAGAGGAGAGCGGTTGGATAGGAAGTGGTACGCTCGTTACTAAAACGGCGCGTCCCGTGGAATGGGGAAAGGCGTAAGCAAAACCCGGAAGCAGCGCCGTGGCGGCACAAGAGGCGCACTGGCTCGATACGCAACAGTGCCCATGGCAACCTTGGTCGTTGCTGCATTTCTTGCAGTTGTGGTCGGCTTGATCAGCCGCATGGGCCATCTGGCCATTTTGCATCATTGCCATCCCATGCGTTGCCGTATGCGGGCCTTCGGCTGAGGCAATCGTTGCCCATATCCCCTGCAATGGCGACATCCCCATTACCAGGGCGAGAAGAACAGCCGTTATTTTCCTATACGATCGCCGCATACCGTTAAATGATACTGAGATTCAATATTATTTCAAGCCCATTTCTGCACGAGTCTATGGAAAAATGAGCGATCGACCTGCAGCCAATAACTTTGTCACGGTTTGATCCCAACGCGGCGTGTTGGTTCACGGAGGGTGCAACAAGAAGGGGTGGCAGCAGAATATCCAGGGAAGAAGTGTGCGAGTTGAGGAAAAATCAGGGTACTGCCTATTGCGACGCCGATCGCGGCGACCACGGAAGTTAGCGTATTGTGGGAGATAGATTGGTCGGGGCGAGAGGATTTGAACCTCCGACCACCTGAACCCCATTCAGGTGCGCTACCAGGCTGCGCTACGCCCCGCGAGAGACTGCGCATCCTAGGCGCAGCGTCGAAACTTGTCAAATAGAATCAGCGTTTGAGGATCTGGAGAACCTCTTCCAGCTCCATCCGGATCTGGCGAACGATCTGCTGGCTTTGGGTGATATCGTGCTTTGCCGTTTCGCCTGAGAGCTGTTGCCGTGCGCCGCCAATGGTAAAGCCCTGGTCATACAGGAGCCCGCGTATCTGACGGATCATGAGTACGTCGTGCCGTTGATAATAGCGACGGTTTCCACGCCGTTTCACCGGCTTGAGTTGCGGAAATTCCTGCTCCCAATAGCGCAATACGTGAGGTTTGACACCACACAATTCGCTGACTTCACCAATGGTGAAGTAACGCTTGCCCGGAATCGGGGGAAGATCTACGGTACTACTGCTCGCGTCCAGCATATGCCTCTACTCGTGCCTTTAGTTTTTGCCCGGGCCGGAACGTAACGACCCGTCGGGCAGAAATGGGTATCTCTTCGCCGGTCTTTGGATTTCGTCCCGGGCGTTGCTTCTTCTCCCGCAAATCAAAATTCCCAAAACCGGAAAGCTTTACCTGTTCTCCATTCTCAAGGGCCATGCGGATCTCCTCGAAGAACATCTCCACCATCTCTTTGGCCTCCCGCTTGTTCAGCCCCAATTCCTCGAACAAGCGCTCCGCCATGTCTGCTTTGGTCAACGCCATCGATTATTCTCTCAGTTGTGCACCAAGATCCCGCATCAGACCCTGTATGATCGCGCCTACGGCTTTTTCTACATCCTCATCCATGAGAGTGCGCGAACTCTCCTGCAAAATCAAGCCCAAAGCAAGGCTTTTTCTGCCTGAATCTACATTTTCCCCGGTATAGACATCGAACAGGAGGATGTCCTTGAGCATTTCGGGGGCTTCCTTTGTAACACATTCTTTTACCTGTTGAAAAGTGGTATTTTCGTCAACCACGATCGCGATGTCCCGGCGAATCGACGGAAACTTGGACAAAGGCTCGAAATGCGGCAATTTGCCGGCCTTGAGCGGCTCCAGGAGAAGTTCGAACACATAACTACTACGGGCTAGCCCCAGAGACTTTTCCAACGCCGGGTGAAGCATGCCGATCCAACCGATCGGCGCGCCAGAGAGTTCGATCCTGGCACTTTGACCTGGGTGTAGAGAAGGTCGCCCTGCCGCCACGAATTCCACGCGTCCATCCTGTCCGCCAATGCGTATGATTTCCTCCACATCGGCCTTGAGATCGAAGAAGTCTGCGTTGCGCGCCGGTGCGTCCCATTGTTCCGGCAAGAGCGCTCCCGTCACCAGACCGGCCAATACAAGTTCCTGTTTGAGGTCGCCATTATTGTCTATAAAGCGCAGTCCCGATTCGAATATGCGTACCCTCTCCTGCTGCCGCGCCTCGTTGTAAAGCGCGGTCTGCACCAGACTGGGCCAAAGAGTGGTGCGCATAACGGACATCTCGGCCGAGATGGGGTTGGCCAAGCGCACGGGTTCATGTTCGGGGTCGAATTGCCGATGTATCTCCGGGCTGATGAAGCTGTAACAGATGACTTCATTGTAACCCCGGTCCACCAGCAACCGCTTGGCGCGCCCCAGGTCGAAGGTGGCCTCCGGGACGGGACTGATGACACTGCCTGAATGTCCCCGTGAAATGGGGATGTTCTCGTAACCGTAGATACGCCCGATCTCTTCGATGAGGTCTGCTTCGATGCCGATATCGAACCGGCTGCTTGGGGGCAGCACTTGCCATCCCTCCTCGGCTTCGGTGACTCCCATGTCCAGGCGGGTGAGAATCTCTACCACTTGGTGGTCGTCGATCGATACCCCCAGAACGCGGCCAATGCGTTCACGGCGCAGGGATATCTTTGTTCGACTCGGCAAATGGGCAGGCTCCACAGATTCGATGACTGGACCCGGCTCTCCTCCAGCGACATCCACCAGGAGCGCCGTCGCCCGCTCCATGGCGCGTACTTGCAGGTCAGGATCGACGCCGCGCTCGAATCGGTGTGAGGCGTCCGTGTGCAATCCGTAGCTTCTGGCCTTGCCGATAATCGCCGTAGGTACAAAAAAGGCACTTTCCAACAGTATGTCCTGGGTCCCCTCGGTGACACCGGAATCGCCTCCTCCCATGATACCGGCCAATGCCAGGGGTTTCTTGGCATCAGCGATTACCAGGGAGTCTGCCTGAAGTTCGACCTCCTGTCCGTCGAGAAGCGTGAGTTTTTCTCCGGGCTGCGCCATGCGGACATGGATCCTGTCTTCCACCTTTTCGAGGTCGAAGCCATGCATGGGTTGTCCCAGTTCCAGCAGTACATAATTGGTCACGTCCACTACCGGACTGATGCTGCGGATGTCACTGCGGCGCAGCTTCTCCTTCATCCAGATCGGGGTCTCTGCGGCAGGGTCGATGCCGCGGATGATACGGCAGCAGTATCTGGGACAGGCTTCGGGGGCCTCGAGAACCACATCGACGTGATCCTCGATCACGGGCGATACGGGCGCCATCGTGGGGATGGTCACCGGCGTGCGGTTTATGACGCCCACTTCGCGCGCAACACCAGCGATACTGAGGCAATCCCCTCGATCCGGTGTGAGGTCCAGCTCGATGGCGTTGTCGTCCAAACCAAGATAGTCCCGGATATCATGTCCCACCGGCGCGTCCTTTGGCAGTGACATGATGCCTTCGGAAGATTCCTCGAGCCCCAGTTCCGATGCCGAGCAGATCATTCCAAAAGACTCTACACCCCTCAGCTTCGCTTTCTTTATTTTGAGATTCCCTGGCAGCACTGCGCCCACGAGCGCCGTGGGCACGCGCATCCCCTCGGCGACGTTGGCGGCGCCACAGATGATCGTAAGGGCGGCATCCTGGTCAACGTCCACACGGCAAATGCGCAGTTTCTGTGCATTGGGATGGGGTTCGACGGAACGCACCTCGCCTACGACCACGCCCCTGAAGTCCGGCGCAACGGGTATGATCGCATCCACCTCGAGACCGGCCATGCTCAGTTGGTCGGCCAGTTCCGAAATATCCACGGGTGGATCGACCCACTCTCTCAACCAGGCTTCACTGAACTTCATCTCGTGTATCCGCTTCTTGTCGTGATAGTCCGAAGGTAGAGGACGCTTCTACCGATTTCTTGCGTCCGGACAAGGATTGTCAGCCGAATTGTTCCAGAAAACGCATGTCGTTTTCGAAAAAGAGGCGTAGATCGTTGACCCCATACCGGAGCATGGTCAATCGCTCGACGCCCATCCCGAAGGCATAACCCGTATATTGCTCACTGTCGATTCCCACATGGCGGAAGACCTCAGGATGGATCATGCCGCATCCCAGTACCTCCAACCATCCGGTCTGACTGCATACTCGGCATCCCGCCCCCCCGCACATGACGCATTCGATGTCCACCTCTGCCGAGGGCTCTGTAAACGGGAAGTAGGAGGGGCGGAAACGTAGCCTCAACGCGTCCTGTTCGAAAAATTTGCGCAAAAAATCGTAGATCACCCCTTTCAGATCGGCAAACGTCACGTTTTCATCCACCATGAAACCTTCGACCTGATGGAACATGGGCGTATGGGTCAGATCGGAGTCACAGCGGTAGACCCGGCCGGGCGCAATGATCTTGAGGGGAGGCGTTGCGTTCTCCATGACACGTATCTGCACTGGCGAAGTATGGGTGCGCAGCAGGCGTCCGTCTTCGAAATAGAAGGTGTCGTGCATGGCTCGCGCCGGATGATGAGCGGGGATATTGAGCGCCTCGAAATTGTGGTAGTCGTCTTCGATCTCCGGGCCTTCCGCGACACTGAAGCCGGCGCTGAAGAACAACCGGTCGATCCGGTCGAGTGTGCGACTGACGGGGTGCAGACCGCCGCTACGTTGGCCGCGCCCCGGCAGGGTCACGTCGATGTGCTCAGACGCCAGACGTTGGTTGAGGGCGTCCTGCTCCAGCGCCGTTTTGCGTTCCTCCACCCGTGCCTGTAGGGTTTTCTTCGCCTTGTTGATGGCCTGTCCGGCTTGCGGCCGATCTTCCTTTGGAAGTTTGCCGAGCTGTTTCAACCGATTCGTCAACAGACCGTTTTTGCCCAAGTAGCGGACACGCAGATCATCCAGTGCCGCGAGACTCTGGGCAGCAGAAATTGCGCTCGTCGCCTCTTCCACCAGTTGATCGATATCGATCGGTGCATCACTCATGAACCTCTCCTCGGAAATACAAAGGGGGAAGTGCCTGAGCAGCCTCCCCCTTGCCTGTGCGATCGATTGGTCGACAGATCAGTCGGCGAGCGCCGCCTTGGCCTGCTCTGCCAAAGCTCGGAAAGCGGCACTGTCCGCAACGGCGATCTCGGCCAACACTTTCCGGTCGATCTCAATCCCAGCCTTTTTCAGTCCGTTGATCATGCGGCTGTAGGACAGTCCGCACTCACGCGCGGCTGCATTGATACGAGCAATCCACAGCCCCCGGAACTGACGTTTTTTCTGTCGGCGATCGCGGTAGGCGTACTGTCCTGCCTTGATGACCGCTTGTTTGGCGACCCGGTAGACCTTGCTCCGGGCGCCATAATAACCCTTTGCCTCTTTCAGCACCTTTTTGTGTCTGGCGTGTGCTGTGACGCCGCGTTTGACTCTTGGCATTGTTTTCTATCCGTTTCGTTCTGTTAGCAGTATGGGATCATCCGCCGGGCGCTGGCGACATCCGCATGATGGAGTGTGGCGGGAGAACGCAACTGACGTTTCCGCTTGGTACTCTTCTTCGTAAGGATATGACGGCGGTGGGACTGGGCCCGTTTGAACGAACCGGACGGGGTGCGCTTGAACCGCTTCGCAGCACCGCGATTGGTCTTGATTTTTGGCATGGTTTCATTACTCCGCATTCGAGTTTATAGTCGATTGCCGTACTCTATTACCGGTTTCCCGGCACGACTGCCAGACGGCTAGTTTTTCTTGGGGCTGAGGACCATCACCATCTGCCGCCCTTCCATCTGCGGCTGCTGTTCCACCGTTCCGTATTCGGCCAGATCAGCTTCCACACGCCTCAGGAGTTCGAGCCCCAGCTCGCGGTGAGCGTGCTCACGCCCCCGGAAGCGCATGGTGACTTTGGTCTTGTCCCCGTCTTGCAGGAAACGTATCAGGTTGCGCAGTTTTACCTGATAATCCCCTTCGCCTGTCCCTGGCCTGAATTTCACTTCTTTTACATGGACCTGTTTCTGCTTTTTCCTCGCTTCCTGGCGTTTCTTCTTCTGTTCGAAGACAAACTTGCCGTAGTCCATGATGCGGCATACCGGCGGTTCCGCATTGGGTACGATTTCCACCAGATCCAGGTTCGATTTCTCAGCAGCCTGCATTGCCTCCTCTCGGGAGACGACCCCCACCTGCTCACCGTTCTCATCAATCAATCGAACTTCTGGCGCAGTAATCTCGTCGTTCAGACGATTCTTCTTTGTTGCAGCGATGTTCTAGTCCTCCAGAAATACAAATACCTGCGAGACGCCCGCGTACCCCTCAGCAAGGCACACGGCTGCGGCCGGCAGGTCATGAATTCGCACGTGTCTGAACAGCTTCTTCCAACTGCTTGGCAAATGCCTCGATTTCCATGGAACCGAGGTCTTCCCCCGACCGGGTCCGGACAGCAACGCCGCCCTTTTCCACCTCCCGATCTCCCACGACCAGCAGGAAAGGTACGCGCGCGAGTGTATGCTCGCGGATTTTAAAGCCGATCTTCTCATTTCTCAAGTCCATTTCGACCCTGAAACCGTGTTCCTGAAGGGTTTCTGTGACCTTTTCGGCATATCCAGCCTGCCGATCGGTGATATTCATGACCACCACTTGCGTGGGCGCAAGCCATACCGGCAGCGCGCCGGCATAGTGTTCGATGAGAATCCCGATAAAACGCTCTAGGGAACCGAGTACGGCCCGGTGCAACATCACGGGGACTTTTTTGCTGTTGTCTTCGGCGATGTAGTGTGCACCCAATCGTTCTGGCATGGAGAAATCGAGCTGAATGGTGCCCAACTGCCATACACGATTCAGACAGTCGCGCAGGGAGAATTCGATCTTGGGGCCATAGAACGCGCCCTCCCCCGGCTGCAGCTCCCATTCGAGCTTCTTGTGCCTGAGCGCATCTTCGAGCGCTTTTTCGGCCTTGTCCCAGAGTTCGTCGGCGCCGACCCGTTGTTCAGGGCGTGTGGAGAGCTTGACCAGCACTTCGTCGAAACCGAAATCGCGGTAGACCTCGAACAGCAGGTCGATGAAATCGGAGACCTCCGCCAAGATCTGCTCTTCGGTGCAGAAGATATGGGCGTCGTCCTGAACGAAATTGCGTACCCGCATCAACCCGTGCAGTGTCCCCGACGGCTCGTTGCGGTGGCAGGAGCCGAACTCCGCCAATCGCAGCGGCAGATCCCGGTAGCTCTTCAGCCCCCGGTTGTAGATCTGGATGTGGGCCGGACAATTCATCGGCTTGATGGCGTAGTCCCGGTTCTCCGAGTGGGTGGTGAAGATCATGTCACCGAACTTGTCCCAGTGGCCCGATTTCTCCCACAGGCTGCGATCGATCACCTGAGGCGTATGCACCTCCTGGTAACCGTTGTGGCGCAGCTTTTCCCGGATATACTGTTCAATGGTGAGGTAGATGCGCCAGCCCTTGTCGTGCCAAAAGACCATACCCGGCGCCTCTTCCTGGGTATGGAAGAGGTCGAGCGCCTTGCCAATCTTTCGGTGGTCGCGCTTTTCCGCCTCTTCCAAGCGGTGAAGATATGCCTTCAACTCCTTCTTGTTGCGCCAGGCGGTGCCGTAGATGCGCTGCAACATCGGTTTGCTGGAGTCGCCGCGCCAGTAGGCGCCCGCCACTTTCATCAGCTTGAAAGCCTTGCCCAGTTTCCCTGTGCTCGGCAGATGGGGACCGCGGCAGACATCGAACCAGTCGCCCTGCCGGTAGATGGAGACCTCCTCGCCTTGCGGGATGATGTCGCGAATGATCTCCACCTTGTATTTTTCACCCAGGTCATCAAATATCTTGATCGCCTCGTCCCGCTCCCAGATCTCGCGCTGTATCGGCAAGTCGCGTTTGACAATCTCGTGCATGCGCTGTTCGATTTTCTTCAGATCGTCGGGTGTAAAGGGAGCTTCACGGGCAAAGTCGTAATAAAAACCGTCTTCTATGGTGGGGCCGATCGTCACCTGGGTGCCAGGATAGAGTTCCTGCACCGCCTGGGCCATCACATGCGCCGCATCGTGCCGCAGCAGTTCCAGCGCTTCCTCATCACGTTCAGTGACAATGGCCACTTCGGCATCCTTGTCAACGACATACGACGTGTCCACCAGCTTGCCATCCACCTTGCCGGCAAGCGCTGCTCTGGCCAGACCCGGCCCGATATCCGTAGCGATCTGATGAATGGAAACCGGGTGTTCATAGCTCCGTCTGGAGCCGTCAGGGAGAGTGATGACGGGCATTTTTCCTGTGCTTCCTCGCCAGTGGTGGCCCATACGAGAGGCCACTTGCAAACGAAAAGCCGGACCTTTTTAGGCACCTGTGGGTTTAGTTTGATGCTAAAACTCACGGTATCGAATTCAGCGTGTTTATCGTGCAAGGCGAATTGCCTTGCTATTCGACGAACAGGATCGCCCCAATCAATATCCGCGGATTTTTCGTCAAACCGTATTCAATCCGACAAGCGCCCAGGCCCAGCCAATAAACAGGCCCCTATTCTATTGATTTCTGGGGTAAAGGCAAACACAATCCCACGCGGTTCTCCAACAGGCAAGACAAATCCACATAAGGCTGACATATCGTGGGCTTACCCCCTCAACTTACGGTTATCATTCCTTCCCTAAATGAAGTGGAGTCTTTGCCTCCATTGCTGAAGCAGTTGCAGGAACAGCAAGGTCTGAGGCTTGAGATTATCGTCTCAGACGGAGGTTCGACGGATGGAACGGTTGCCGCGATCGAGCGGATTCGAGGGATCAGGATAGTCGAATCCAACGCAGGGCGCGGAAGACAGATGAATAAAGCAGCCCGGCTCGCTACCGCTCCATTCCTGTTATTCCTGCACGCCGATTCCGTCCTCCTTTCCATAGATCAACTGCACAACGCACTGTCTTCGCTAAAGGCATATCTGGCGCATAGGGGCGATCACCGGGCCGCCGGCCATTTCCGCATAAAGTTCAAACGTACCCTGCCAGGCAACCATCTGGCCTATCGCTACTATGAGGCAAAGAGCGCTTTGAACCGGCCGGAATGCACCAATGGTGACCAAGGCTTCATGTTGCATCGAGAATTCTTCGACGCGCTCGGTGGTTTCGATGAGTCCATGGATTTTCTCGAAGACCAACGCTTTGCCGAAACCGTTCGGCAAAATGGCGAGTGGATTACCCTCCCCGGCGTTATTCAGACGTCCGCGCGCCGCTTCGAACAGGAAGGTTTTGCTCGTCGGATGATCCTCTCTGCACTGATCATGAATTTTCATGCAATTGGATTCAGAGAATTCTTTGAACAGGCCCCCGAGCTGTACCGAACCCAGCAAAGAACGACGCGACTTCGGATGACCCCGTATTTCCAACTGATCCATCATCTCAATGAAATCTCCGGAGCTGCCATCTCCAGGCAACGCTGGCTCGCCACGGGCAAGTATGTCCGTAATCATGCCTGGCAACTGTTCTTTTTTCTCGATGTGGTGAGAGAGCGCATCACGGGAAGCAAGAAGCGATCGTTTTTATGGTTGCACGACCACATCATTGGATGTGCCATACATAACACCCTTGGCACCTACTTTGCGGTCATTCTGGCCTGGGTATGGTATAAATTGGCCCGGAGATGGTACAGAGCAGTTGACTACTATTAACCCGGATTACTCATGAAGTCGCTCGGGCCCTTGCTTGATCCTTGTCCACACAGGGAATTTTCCTTCCTCGGCAATACAGTCTGTATTCCACTCGGTCGGAATATCCCTGTGCGGACAATTCTCTGTGCAATCATCGCGGCGATTCATGAATAATCCGGGCTAAGAGCCTGTCAGCCTGATGCGTGTGTTTAAAGTAAAGGCCAGAAAGACATTCTTCCACTATCCCGACCCTGCCAGATATTTACTGGATGGTCATCTGTAATAGAATCGTCATATTGTCCGGTTACAGTGGAACTCCCTGAAACGCCGGGCTATTCGCGTGGTGCATGGCCGGTGTCCCCGGTGAACGGATGGTCCTGGCCGATGCAGGATACAATGTTATGGCCACCATACTCATCGTCGATGACGAACCCTCGATACGTGAGCTGATTCGTTTCTCTCTGGAGAGCGGTGGTTTTGACGTCATCGAAGCGGGGCATGCGGAGGAGGCCCGCCAGGCCATCCGTTCCGCCAAGCCCGATCTGGTGCTCATGGATTGGATGCTGCCTGGACGTTCGGGCGTGGAACTGTCCATCGAACTGAAACGAAACCCGAAGACTCGGCAACTGCCGATCATCATGCTCACGGCCCGTGGTGAGGAGGAGGACAAGGTGGAGGGGTTCGAGGCGGGTATCGACGACTTCGTCACCAAGCCTTTTTCGCCGCGCGAACTCGAAGCCCGGATCAGGGCGGTTCTGCGGCGAAGTTCTGACCAAGAGGCAGAGCGCTTCGAGGTCGAGGGCCTGACCCTGGATACGGTGAGCCATCAGGTTTTGATCATGGGAAAGCCGCTGGAGATCAGTCCCACCGAATTCAAATTGCTGCATTTCTTCATGGCCCATCCCGACCGCGCCTATACCCGCGCCCAGCTTCTGGATCAGGTATGGGGTGACACCGTCTATGTGGAGGAGCGTACGGTGGATGTCCACGTCCGCCGGCTGCGCAAGGCGCTCGAACCCACCGGACATCATCGGTTGATTCAGACCGTTCGTGGCGTAGGGTACCGCTTTTCACCTTCGGCTTAGATTCGCGTATCCTCCGCGCATGTTCCGCCATCTCGAACACGACGCCATCCAGCTGCTTGGCATCCTGCTGGCCGCCTTAGTGATCGGTCAATTTTCCGGCCGGACCTTTTTGAGCCTGCTGGTCGGGCTGTTGCTTTTTCTTGCCTTCCACTTCTATCGCCTGTTGCAACTGCATGCGACCCTGGGCAATGACCAACGCTTGAAGGCCCCCTTCCCTCCCGGACTTTGGGGGGATATCTATGCGGATGTGCGTGATCTTCAGATCCAGAGCCGAAAGCGCAAGCGCAACCTGGTTCGGTTTGCTTCGCGTTTTCGGGAGGCAGCTCACGCCCTCCCCGATGCTGTGGTGCTTCTCAACAAGGCGCGCTATATAGAGTGGGTAAATCCGGCCGCCAAGACGCTGCTTGGCATACGCTGGCCCGCGCACAAGGGGCACCATATCGCTCAACTGCTCCAGCAGCCCGCACTGCTTGACTCTATACATGCCGCGGATTATTCGGAGCCGGTGGAGTTTTCGCCCCCCCATGATCCAGCGCGCATTCTCTCGGTACAGGTCACCCCCTTCGGCAAGAAGAAACGACAGCGCCTGCTGGTCGCGCGCGACATCACCCGGCTCCATCATCTGGAGCAGGTACGGCGCGATTTCGTTGCCAACGTCTCCCACGAGTTGCGCACGCCATTGACCGTCGTGATCGGCTTTCTCGAGAACCTCATTGGGCTGGATGAAACGACGCCCATCGGCCAGGCGCGGCGCCCGCTGGAGTTGATGGAAGAGCAGATGCAGCGCATGACCTCGGTGATCGACGACTTGCTGACCTTGTCGAGACTTGAAAACGACAGCCTCGAGGCGGGAATGAGGGCGGTCGACGCGCCTGCCCTGTTGCGCGCCATCGTTGCCGATGCACGGAATATCAGCGACGGGGCCTATTCCTTCGAAACGGAGATCGAACCCAACCTGTGGGTCGAGGGTGTCGAAAGTGAGCTGCGCAGTGCCTTCTCCAACCTTGTCTTCAACGCGGTGAAACATACGCCGCCGGGAACGCGGATCAGAATCCTGTGGCATTTGTCGGATGGCGCGCCTGTGCTCGTGGTGGAAGACGATGGCCCCGGGATCCCCCAGGAGCACATCACGCGCATTACCGAACGCTTCTATCGGGTCGACACCGCCCGCTCGCGGGAATCCGGGGGCACTGGCCTTGGTCTGGCCATCGTCAAACACGTTCTCCACCGCCACCGGGCGGAGCTGCTGATCTCCAGCAAGGTGGGTGAAGGCACCCGCTTCACCTGCCGGTTTCCGGCCACAGCGTGCGTTGCAGCGGGGAATCACCAAGCGCGTTCTTCAACCGGGGAGGGGGGTGGCGATGACGATATCGTCTCATCATAAGCGGATCGTAAAGAAGCCACCTCGAACAATACGGGCTGGGGTGTACGGAACATGATGCCTACCTCATTTACGGCGGTATGCACGATGACGCCCTTGACCGGCCACGTATTTCCCCCGTGAACGATATCGAGTTCCACCAGCATACCTTTGGGCAAGGAGAGGTTCTTCGCTGAAAGGCATATGCCATTGGCCGAGCAATTCACGGCCCTGGCGTGGAAGATTCGCTGCCTGCGGTAGTGGATATATACATCGGCGCGGATCGGGACTCGACGACCATAGCGTTTCTCGACTGCCATTCTATTCGCTCCTCCAACGTATGTTCTGCTCTTGTTTAGACAGAGCTTAGTCGTGTGAGATGGCAGTATTCTTAACGTCCTATGACGGTATGGTTACCATGTTGACGTAAGAGGCGTGTTCAAGACGGCAATGACCCATGATGATCGACGGGATCGATATCCTCAGCTCCCCTCTATTTCACGTTCAACCTCTTCCAGGTTCTCATGGCGCACGTCTTGTCCCTTGATCAGGAAGATGACATGCCGAGCGATGTAGGCGGCGTGGCTGCCAATACGGTCCACACCGCGCAGGCCCAGCGTGATTTTCACCACATGACCCACGCTGCGGGAATCCTCGAGCAGATAGGTGGAAAGCCGGCGCAGGGCCGCTCTCATTTCGTTGTCCAGTTGGACATCCATGCGGAGGACCTCGAGGGCCATTCGGGCGTCGTCGTCTTCAAAGGCCTGCATCGCTTTTGCCAGCATCCCGTCGACGAACCGGGCCAGCTTGGGGATATCTCTTAGCAACTGATCGCAGGGAGGACTGCAGTCGCCCGAATAAAAGGCAAGCGTCAGGCGGGCGAGCCGGCGCGTTTCATCGCCGATGCGCTCCACATCCGACATCATCTTGCTGACGGCAAGCAGGTCACGCAAGTCCTTGGCAACCGGCTGACGCCGGGCAATGATTTGTAAGACCTTTTCGTCCACCTCCAGTTCCAGGGCGTCGATTTCCTTGTCGCGCAGTACGACCTGGCGCGCGAGTTCGGTATCTTTCTCTTCCAGGGATTGGATCGCCTGGGCGAGGTTTTTGCGCGCCTTGGCTGCCGCCTTGAGCACCAAGCCGTTCAATGCGGACATCTCCCGGTCAAATTCCTGCAGCGTGTGCCCTCTTACCCGTTTGTCGCTCATGGGTCCGTTTTCCTCTCTCTGTCAGCCGAAACGGCCGGTGATATAGTCTTCGGTCCGGGTCGATGCCGGGTTGGTGAACAATGTCTGGGTGTCACTGAATTCGATCAGTTTGCCCAGATACATAAACGCGGTGTAATCCGACACCCGCGCCGCCTGCTGCATATTGTGGGTGACGATGGCGATGGTATAACTGTCCTTGAGTTCCGAGATCAATTCCTCGATCTTGAGGGTGGAGATCGGATCGAGTGCCGACGCGGGCTCGTCGAGCAAGACGACTTCCGGTTTCACCGCAATGGCGCGGGCAATGCACAGGCGCTGTTGCTGACCGCCCGACAGGGCCTTGCCGCTTCGCCTCAGGATATCTTTTACCTCGTCCCAAAGGGCCGCCTTTTTCAACGCCCACTCAACTCGCTCATCCATGTCGCGGCGCGGCAGACGCTCATACAGGCGGACCCCGAAAGCGATATTGTCGTAGATGCTCATGGGGAACGGCGTGGGCTTCTGGAACACCATCCCCACCTTGGCGCGCAACGTGTTGATGTCTTCACGCCGATCCAGAATATTCCGCCCATCCAGCAGTATCTCCCCCGTGGCGCGTTGGCCGGGATAGAGGTCATAGATCCGGTTGAAGGTGCGCAATAGCGTGGACTTGCCGCACCCGGAGGGGCCGATGAAGGCCGTCACCTGGCGTTCGGGAATCCTCATACTAATGTCGTGCAAGGCGTGGAACTTGCCGTAGTGGAAATCGAGCCGCTTGACCTCGATCTTGGCATTCTCTATCACCGCCGATCCCGCCGGACTATCGGTGGCGGGCGGAGAATCGGCTCCGCCGATTGCACGGGTTACATCCAGCTGAATCCCAGAATCGGCAAGGGCTTTTTCCTGTACATTCAAGGGTGTCATATTCACTTCAGTCATTTTTTCGGCCTCAGAAAAATCCGCGTCAAGATGTTGAGCGCCAGCACGGTGAGGGTGATAAGTAGCGAACCCGCCCAGGCAAGATCGTGCCAGTTGTCGTAGGGACCCATGGCGAAGTTGAAGATCATCACCGGCAGATTGCCTATGGGTCTGTCCATGTTCAGGGTAAAAAACTGGTTATTCAGGGCGGTGAACAACAGCGGTGCGGTCTCGCCCGCAATCCGCGCAATGGCCAGCAGGATGCCCGTCATCACGCCACTGATTGCCGCCTTGAGCACCACGCGGGTGACGACCTTCCATTGCGGCGCTCCCAGCGCCGCCGCAGCCTCGCGCATGGTGTCCGGCACCAGGCGCAGCATATCCTCGGTGGTGCGTACCACCACCGGAATTACGATGATCGACAGGGCAACGGCGCCCGACCAGCCAGAGAAATTGCCCATCGGGATGACCATCACCTCGTACACGAACACGCCTATGACGATGGAGGGTGCGCTGAGCAGCACATCATTGATAAACCGCACCGCGTGTGAAATCAGGGCGTAGCGACCGAATTCCGCAAGATAGGTCCCGGCCAATATGCCCACGGGCGCGCCGATCAAAACGCCCACCACGGTCAGCATGAGGCTGCCCACGATGGCATTGCGCAGACCACCCGCCTCGTCCCCCGGTCCGGGAGTGTCCAGCACGAACAGGTTCCAGTCGACATGGGAGAACCCCCGCTCGAACAATATCCACAGCAGCCAGGTCAGAAAGAACAGGCCAAACAGGGTGGTGAGCGTGGCGAAGGTGAGATTGAGATAGTTGATCGCCTTGCGGCGGGTGTAGATATCCATGCGTGTTTCCCCTAGCTCGCGCGACCTTCCCCGCGGGCCATGCGTATCAGCATGAGTTTCGCCAAGGCCAGCACGACAAAGGTGATGAGAAACAGGATCAGGCCAAGGGCGACCAGCGCGGCCGTATAGACCTCGCCATCCGCCTCGGTGAATTCATTGGCAATGGTCGAGGCGATGGAATTTCCGGGCTCAAACAGCGCCGCATGCAGCGCATGCGAATTTCCAATGACGAAGGTTACCGCCATGGTTTCGCCCAAGGCCCGCCCAAGACCGAGCATGATTCCACCCACAACGCCCACCTTGGTGAGAGGCAATACCACGTTCCAGACCACCTCCCAAGTGGTGCAACCCACGCCAAAGGCGGATTCGCGTAGCTCCGCGGGCACCGTCTCGAATACGTCCCGCATGACCGAGGATATAAAGGGAATGATCATGATGGCGAGGATGATCCCCGCCGTGAAGACGCTGATCCCCAGAGGCGGACCCTGGAACAGTTCGCCGACCAGCGGAAGCGCACCCAGAGTATCAGTGAGCGCGGGTTGAATGTTGTCGGCGAAGAAAGGGGCGAACACGAACAGCCCCCACATGCCGTAGATGATGCTCGGAATGGCGGCGAGCAATTCGATAGCGGTACCCACGGGGCGTTTGAACCACGGAGGCGCCATCTCAGTGATGAACACAGCAATGCCGAAACTGACTGGCAGACCGATGATGATCGCGATGGCCGACGAAACCAGTGTGCCGACGAGAGGTGACAGGCCGCCGAACACCTCGGTTACGGGGTTCCACTCGGCGCTGGTGAGGAAATGCCAAAAGCCGAATTTCTCGAACGCCGGTCGCGCTCCAATATACAGCATCACGATAATGGCGCCCAACACCATGAGCACGGTAGCGGCGGCGAGCCAGGAGACGCCGCTGAACAGGCGATCGCCTATCGCACGGCTGGCGTGGCCCGAGGACTCGGGCGGGTTATCGAGGGTTTCGGCGGTGGTATTCATCAGAGCCTCTTGGAATGAAACAGCGGGCACCGGGCCCGGTGGTGGAACCGGCCATCCTTGGCCGGAACCCGGCTATTTCTGTGCCGTGTCGGCCGGCCAGACCGGCTTGCCATCGACGGTACGCAGTTCCTTGCTCCAGGTTGCCTCGATCATTTCCACGACGTTATCCGGCATGGCGACATAGTCCAGTTTGTCCGCCATGTCTGCGCCGTGGTGGAAGGCCCAGTCGAAGAATTTGAGCACCGCAGTCAGTTTCTCCGGGTGTTCAGCCTTCTTGTAAACGATAATGAAGCTGGCGCCAGTGATCGGCCAGGACGTGTCGCCGGGCTGATCGGTGAGGATCAGGTAGTAGTGCCTGGCCTTGTCCCATTCGGCCCCTGCCGCGGCGGCCTGGAAATTGGCGGCGGTTGGCGCCACATAGTGACCATCCTTGTTACGCAACAGGGTATAGGTCATCTTGTTCTGCAGAGCATAGGCGTATTCGACATAGCCGATGGCCCCCTTGATCCGCTTGACATAAGAGGCCACACCCTCATTTCCCTTGCCGCCAACACCGGCAGGCCAGGAGACCGCCTTGGCGTTGCCAACCTTTTTCTCCCAGTCCTTGCTCACCTTGACCAGATAGTTGGTGAAGATGAAGGTGGTGCCGGAACCATCGGAGCGATGCACCACGGTGATCTTTTTGTCAGGCAAGCTCAGGTCCGGATTCAAGGCAGCAATACGTTTGTCGTTCCACTGAGTGATGTTACCCAGGAAGATATCGGCCAAGGTCTTCCCATCGAGCCGCATCTTGCCGGAATCGATGCCGGGCAGATTGATCACCGGCACCACGCCGCCCATGACCTGGGGCCACTGGATCATCCCGTACTTGTCCAGTTCCTCCGGCTTCATCGGCGCGTCCGAAGCACCGAAGTCCACGGTCTTTTTCTTGATCTGCTTGATTCCACCACCCGAGCCAATGGATTGATAGTTCAGCTTGATACCGGTGGCCTTTCTGTAGGCGTTGGCCCACTTGGCATAGATGGGATAAGGGAAAGTTGCGCCCGCTCCATCTATCTGCATCACTTGGGCATGGGACGGCGTCATGGCGCTGAGGGAAAATACAACCCCAGCCACGGAAGAGACAACGTACTTGAACATCACTAAGGTTCCTCGATGAGTTTCAACGAATCAGGCAACGGGCAACCGCCTGCTGCAACCGGGAACCAGCCTACGTGAGGTATGTTACGGCGATATTACGGTCAGATGACTGTTTGACGAATGAGGGAATGAATAGCGGTGCCGTTTCCAGGGCAAGGCATACCCTATTTGCGATCATTGGAGAAATGTGTTCGGCAGAACGCCTTGGGGCCATAAAGAGATGGCCGCTGGGGAAGAAAAGGCGCTGGGATCAAAGAAGGCCGGCCCCGCGGCGCGGCCACAGTTGAAAACGCTGGCACATGACCTGGCGACGAATCAGCCTGCCTGTCCTTCCCGCGTGTGCAACCCTGCCTCCTGTCGGGCGAGTTCTTCCTGATACCGGTTGTTTACGCGATCCCGCAATTCCTTGCCCGGTTTGAAATAGGGTACGTACTTCCCCGAAAGGGCCACGGTCTCTCCCGTTTTGGGGTTCCGACCGATGCGTGGCGGGCGGTAATGCAGCGAGAAGCTCCCGAATCCCCGGATCTCGATGCGCTCACCCGAGGCAAGCGACTGGCTCATCTCCTCGATCATGCATTTGACCGCCAGTTCGATATCGCGATAGGCGAGATGATTCTGCGCCTTTGCGATGACTTCAATCAGTTCAGATTTTGTCATTCTTATGCTCCCCCGGTCGGAAGGGCGGGCGGACGCCCGCCCCCTTACCGATTACCAAACAGCGTTTCCTAATCTCTGCTGTTGTCCATCTGTTCCTTGAGAAGATCGCCCAAGGTGGCTGTCGCCCCCTGTGCTTCCTGGGCATACCCCTTGATGGCGCGTTGTTCCTCATCGGCATCCTTCGCCTTGATCGAGAGCGAAATGGAGCGGTTCTTGCGATCCACCCCCAGGAACTTCGCCTCGACTTCGTCACCTTCCTTCAACACCGTACGGGCGTCTTCCACCCGGTCACGCGACAACTCCGAGGCGCGCAGATAGCCTTCCACGCCCTCCGCCAGCGTCACCACCGCGCCTTTGGGGTCGACCTGCGCAACTACGCCTTTCACCACACTGCCCTTCTCATGGGTTGCGAGAAAGGAGGAGAAGGGGTCCTTGTCCAGTTGTTTGATGCCCAGCGAGATGCGTTCCCGCTCGGGATCCACGGACAGAACAACGGTCTCCAGTTCATCGCCTTTCTTGTACTGGCGGATCACGTCCTCACCCGTTTCATCCCAGGAGATGTCGGAGAGGTGGACCAGACCGTCGATACCGCCCTCAAGACCAATGAAGATGCCGAAGTCGGTAATCGATTTGATCTTGCCGGTGACATGGTCGCCTTTCTTGTGGGTCTCGGCGAACTCTTCCCAGGGGTTGGGCTTGCATTGCTTCATGCCGAGAGAGACGCGGCGGCGTTCCTCGTCGATATCGAGCACGACCACCTCGACCTCGTCGCCAAGCTGCACCACCTTGGAGGGATGGATGTTCTTGTTGGTCCAATCCATCTCGGAGACGTGGACCAGACCCTCGACCCCCTCTTCGATCTCCACGAAACAACCGTAGTCGGCGATGTTGGTCACCTTGCCAAACAGGCGGGTCCCTTCGGGATAGCGGCGCGCGAGATTGACCCATGGATCGTCGCCCATCTGCTTGAGACCCAGCGAGACACGTTGGCGCTCGCGATCGAACTTGAGTACCTTGACGGTGATCTCGTCGCCGATCTCCACCACCTCGGAGGGGTGCTTGACCCGCTTCCAGGCCATGTCGGTGATATGCAACAGGCCATCGATACCTCCAAGATCCACGAACGCACCATAATCGGTGAGGTTCTTGACGATACCCTTGATCTCCATCCCTTCCTGCAGGTTCTTCAGCAGTTCCTCGCGCTCGGCGCTGTATTCAGACTCCACAACGGCACGACGCGACACCACCACGTTGTTGCGCCGGCGATCCAGCTTGATCACCTTGAATTCGAGTTCTTTTCCTTCCAGATAGGAGGTGTCGCGGACCGGGCGGACATCCACCAGCGAACCCGGCAGGAAGGCGCGGACCTCGCCCAGCTCGACGGTAAAGCCGCCCTTCACCTTGCCGGTGATGACGCCCTTTACGGTCTCTCCCGCTTCGAAGGCCTTTTCGAGACGGCCCCACGCTTGGTTACGCTTGGCCTTTTCGCGCGACAACCGGGTGGCGCCGAAGCCATCTTCCACCGCATCGAGCGCGACCTCCACCTGATCGCCCACCTTCACTTCCAACTCTCCGTTGGCATCCAGAAACTGGCTCTTGGGGATGACGCCTTCGGACTTGAGGCCGGCGTTGACGATCACGGAATCGTCGGTAATGTCGAGTACCGTGCCAATCACGATGGCGCCGGGGCGCAGCTGTTTGTTGGCGATACTCTCTTCGAATAATTGTGCGAAACTTTCGGTCATGAGTTAGGTTTTCCTGGTGCCGCTCGTTATCTGATACCGGCGATGCAGACTGCCAGACCAGGTTGGGGTTGAACATCAGGCCGGCACCGCGCCAGCCCGCCTAGTTTTTCAGATCCGGCAGGGTCTCCTCGACCTTCGCCATGACCTGACCGAACACCTCCTCGATGGAGCGGCCGGTGGAATCCACCTCCAGCGCTGCGGCCGGCGCTTTCAATGGAGCGATGCTGCGGGTCCGGTCGCGCGCGTCGCGTTCTCGAATCGCCTCAGCAAGTTCTAGGACATTAACATCTATTCCTTTTTCTTTCAACTGGTTATAGCGGCGTTTTGCCCGCTCTTCCGGGCTTGCCGTCAAAAAGATCTTCACCGGAGCATCAGGGAAAACCACGCTGCCCATATCCCGGCCATCCGCGACCAGTCCCGGGGGCCTGGCAAAGGCGCGCTGCCATGCGAGGAGGGCCTCGCGTACCTTCGGGATGGCGGCGATCTTCGAGGCGGCATTGCCCACGGTCTCGGTACGGATGGCATCGGTGATGTCCTCACCATCGAGCAGCACCCTGCCCGCCCGGAATTCGAGATTCATCCGTGAGGCCAGCGCCGCCAGTGAATCCTCCTCTTCAGGCGAGACACCGGCCTGCCCGGCGGCATAGGCCAACGCCCGATAGAGCGCGCCGCTGTCCAACAGGCGCCAGCCCAGCCGCGCCGCCAACATCTGGGCGATGGTGCCCTTGCCCGCTCCGCTGGGGCCGTCGATGGTGATCACCGGGACCTTTTGCATACCCTGTTCCTTACGACCTATTGTTGTTCTATCCCCAGACCCGCGTTTGCGGCCAGCGGGACGAAACCGGGAAAGGAGGTGTTCACATTGGCGCAGTCGTGGATGGTCACCGGCCCTTCCGTCACCAGACCGGCCATGGCAAACGCCATGGCGATGCGGTGGTCGCCGTGACTCTCCACCGCGCCGCCCCGCAGTCGCCCACCCCGGATGACCATGCCGTCCGGCGTGGGACGGGCATCGATCCCCAGCGCGCCCAGGCCGTCGGCCATCACCTGGATACGGTCACTCTCCTTGACCCGCAGCTCCGCCGCCCCGGTGAGTACCGTCTCGCCCTTGGCGCAGGCGGCGGCAACGAAGATCGCGGGAAACTCGTCGATCGCCAGCGGCACCTGATCCTCGGGGATGCGGATGCCGTGCAGCGGCGCGGAACGGACCCGCAGATCGGCCACCGGTTCGCCGCCCACCTCGACCGGGTTCAGTACTTCGATATCGGCCCCCATCCGGCGCAGTATGTTGATCACTCCCTCCCGTGTCGGGTTGATACCCACATGTTCCAGCAATACATCGGAACCGGCGGCGATACTCGCGCCCACCATGAAGAAGGCCGCGGACGAGATATCCGCGGGCACCTCCACGTTGGCCGCGCGCAGCCGCCCGCCGCCTTCGAGACAAATGCGGGCGCCATCCGTGCTCACCTCATAGCCAAATCCACGCAGCATGCGCTCAGTATGATCCCGGGTCGGCGCCGGTTCAGTGACGCAGGTCTTGCCCCGGGCAAAGAGGCCGGCGAGCAGCACGCAGGACTTGACCTGTGCGCTGGCCACCGGCAGCGCGTAGTCGATGGCGTCGAGGCGATCCACCGGGAGGATATGCAGCGGCGCCGTTCCCTTCTTCGTGGCCTTGATGCGCGCCCCCATGCGGGTCAGTGGATCGATCACACGCCTCATGGGACGCGAGGAGAGACTGACGTCGCCCGTGAGCGTCGCCTCGAATCCCTGCCCCGCCAGCAGACCGCTGAGCAGACGCATGGAGGTCCCGGAGTTGCCGAGGTCGAGGGGGGCCTCCGGTGGCCGCAGGCCGTGCAGACCCACCCCATGAATGCGCACATCGCCGTGCTCTGGTCCTTCGATCTCCACCCCCATGGCGCGGAAGGCGTGCAGGGTGGCAAGGCTGTCCTCGCCTTCCAGGAAACCGCGGATATGGCTGACCCCCTCCGCAATAGCGCCCAGCATGATGGCGCGGTGAGAGATGGACTTGTCGCCCGGCACCCGTATCCGGCCCCGCAGTGGACCGCCGGGCATCACCCGGTAATAAACGTCGCGCCCCATCACGACGATGCCTTCCGGTCGTTACCGGCGTAGCGGTCACGTGCCGCCTTGGCCCGTTCGAAGATGGCCAACAGACGGTCGCCATCACCGGCGTCGAGGGCGGCCGCCAGATCATGCAGTTCACCGGCGAAGCGCTTGATGACCGACCGCAGGGGCCCCCGGTTGGCGAGACAGATATCGCGCCACATCACGGGGCTGCTGGAGGCGATGCGGGTGAAGTCGCTGAAACCGCCGGCGGCGAAGCGGAAGATCTCGTCGTTCTCCTTCATCCGCGCGAGGCTGTCCACCAGGCTGAAGGCCAGCATGTGCGGCAGATGGGAGGTGGCGGCCAGCACCTCGTCGTGATGTCCCGGTGACATCCGGGTCACCTCGGCCCCGCAGACGCCCCACATTGCCTCGACACGGGCGAGGGCTTCTGGATCGGTGTTCTCCACGGGCGTAAGGATCACGCGCCTCTGCCGGTAGAGTTCGGCGAAGGACGACTCCACCCCGCTGCGCTCGGTGCCGGCGATGGGGTGCCCGGGCACGAAGCGGGGCGGCACGCCGCCGAACGCCGCCTCGGCATCGGCGATTACGCTCCCCTTGACGCTGCCGCCGTCGGTGATGATCGCGCCATCGTCGAGATGACCACGGATCGCCTCAAAGACACCACGCATGGCCCCGAGCGGCACGGCGATGAAGACCGTATCGGCCCCCGTCACCGCCGCTGCCGGGTCATGGGTGAACCGGTCGATGACACCCAGCGCCACCGCCCGTTCGAGGTTGGCGGCGCTTCGCCCGCAGCCGATCACCTCGCCAACGGCATCCGCCGCGCGCAGGGCGCGCGCCAGCGAGCCGCCGATCAGGCCCACGCCGATGATTGCCAGCCGCTCGATCCTCATCTCTCCAGCACCTCCGCCAACGCCTCCAGGAAGCGCCGGTTTTCCGCCTCGCGACCCACGGTGACGCGCAAGTGGTGGGGCATATCGTAGTTGGCCACCGGCCGTACGATCACTCCCTTCCGCAGCAGGGACTCGAAGACGTCGGAACCGGAGCGGCCGATATCCACCGTGATGAAGTTGGCCATCGACGGGATGCAGCGTAATCCCATCGACGCGAGTCCCTCCGAGAGCTGGCGCAGACCAGCGCGGTTGACCTCGCGACTACGCGTGAGATGGGCCGTGTCGTTCAACGCCGCCTCCGCCGCGGCCAAGGCCGCGCTGTTGACGTTGAAGGGATGGCGAACGCGGTTGATGACGGCGGCCAGGTCGGGCGCGCTGATGCCGTAACCGATGCGTAACCCCGCCAACCCGTAGATCTTGGAGAAGGTGCGAGTGACGATCAGATTGGGATAGTGCGGCAACAGGTCGAGACCGTTGGGAAAGGCCGGTTCCTCCACATACTCGATGTAGGCCTCATCCAGCACTACCACCACGTGGGAGGGCAGGCGGTCGAGCAAACCGGTGAGTTCATCCCGCGTCATCCAGGTGCCGGTGGGATTGTTAGGGTTGGCGATGAACAGTACGCGGGTCTCCGCATTGACCGCATCGAGCAGGGTCGAGGGGTCGTGTCCGTAAGGCATGCGCGCATGATCGGGAGGAAAAGGCGCCGCCACCCGGCTCCCGGCGCCCTGCGCTTGGGTGTAGATGGGATACATGGCAAAGCTATGGCGGGCAAACACAGCGTTGCGGCCGGGGGCGAGGAAGGCGCGTGCCACCATGTCGATGACATCCGACGAGCCACTACCAAGGGTGATGGCCTCTGGCGCGACACCAAAACGCTTGGACAGGGCGTTCCGCAGACGGAACCCGGCATCGTCGGGGTAGAGGTTGACGCCGTCAATGACCCCCGACGCGGCGCCCGCTCCCATGGGGCTGGGGCCAAGAGGATTCTCGTTGGAGGCCAACTTGATGGTGTGCGAGAGTCCCAGTTCACGTTCCAGCTCCTCGATGGGCTTGCCCGGCACATAGGGATGCAGACCGGAGATGCCCGGCGCGGCAAGTGCGAGGAAGGGGTTGTCCACAGACGCCGACACGGTTCAGAGCAAGGCGCAGGGGTAGGAACCGAGCACCTTGAACAGGCGCGATTCGCGCTCCAGCTCGGCCAGCGCCGACGCCACTTGGGGGTCTTTGCGATGCCCCTCCACGTCGACAAAAAAAACATAGTCCCAGATGCCGCGTCGCGAAGGCCGCGACTCAATGCGCGTCATGCTGATGCCGTGGCGGGCAAGAGGACTCAACATGCCGTACAGGGCGCCCGCCTCGTTGCGGGTGGCGAGCAACAGGCTGGTCTTGTCGTTACCGCTTTGGGCAGCGTCTCGCTTGCCCACTACCAGGAAGCGGGTGGTATTGCCGGGCTCGTCCTCAATGTTACGCGCCACGAACTTGAGGCCATAGATCTCCGCAGCCGCCTCGCCGGCGATGGCGGCGCTGGCGGGGTGGCCTTGCGCCTGCCGCGCCGCTTCCGCGTTGCTGCCCACGGCAACACGTTCCGCATGGGGCAAGTGGCGGTCGAGCCAGCCTCGGCATTGGGCAAACGACTGCTGATGGGAGTAGACGGTCTCGATCTTCGTTGCGTCCTCCTCCTCGGCCAGGAGATGGTGATTGATGCGTAACATCACCTCACCGCAGATCTTCAATGGCGAACCGATGAACATGTCCAGGGTGTAACTGATCACCCCCTCGGTGGAGTTTTCCACCGGCACCACGCCGTAGTGGCAGGAACCCGCTTCCACCTCGCGAAACACATCGGCGATGGAACCCAAGGGCTGGGTGATGACCGAATGGCCGAAGTGCTTGAGCGCCGCCGCCTGGGTGAAGGTGCCCTCGGGACCCAGGAAGGCGATATTGAGACGTTGCTCCAGCGCCAGGCAAGCGGACATGATCTCTCGGAACAGGCGCGCCACCTCCTCGTCGTCGAGAGGCCCCCGGTTGCGCGCCTTGACCTTCTGCAAGACCTCCGCCTCGCGCTCGGGGCGGTAGAAATGGGCGTCGGGGTCCTCCGCCAGCTTGATCCGGGCCACCTCCTGGGCGGCGGCCGCGCGCTGGTTGATCAACTGCTGAATCTGCTCGTCCAGGCGGTCGATCTGCTCCCGGGCCCCGTTCAGTTTCTGGTCGTCTCCTCGCATGGGAAACCGTCCCGCCTAGTCCGACGCGCACCCAAGGCAACGCACCGACAAAACGCCTTCCACCGCGGCAATGCGTTGCATCGTCTCCTCGGTGGGGGCGCGGTCCACATCCAGCAGGGTGACGGCGATATCACCACGGGAACGATTGAGCATGTCGGCGATGTTCAGCTCGCGCTCCGCCAGCACGGTGGAGATCTGCCCGACCATGTTGGGGACGTTGCTGTTGACCACGGCAATGCGGTGTCCGCCATTACGCGGCAGCATGATTTCGGGAAAGTTGACCGAGTTACTGACATTGCCGTTTTCCAGGTACTCCCGCACCTCATCGGCCACCATGATGGCGCAGTTGTCCTCCGCCTCCTTGGTGGAGGCGCCGATGTGCGGCAGCGTCACCACTCGCGGGTGGTCCTTGAGCAGGTTGCTGGGAAAGTCGCAGACATAAGCGTAGAGCTTGCCGCTGTCCAGCGCCGCCACCGCAGCCGCGTCGTCGATGATGCCATTGCGTGCAAAGTTGAGCAGCACCGCGCCGTCCTTCATCAGCTTCAAACGGCTGCTGTTGATCATATTGGCGGTCTCTTCCACCAGCGGCACGTGGAAGGTGACGAAATCGGCGCGCGACAAAAGATCGTCCACGCTCAGCGCCTGTTGTACCTCGGAGGAGAGTTTCCAGGCGCTCTTGACGGTGATGGTGGGGTCGTAACCCACCACATCCATGCCCAGGGCGCGCGCCGCATTCGCGACCTTGACCCCGATCGCGCCCAGGCCGATGACGCCCAGGGTGCGCCCTGGCAGCTCAAAGCCGACGAACTGCTTTTTGCCCGCCTCCACCGCCTTCCCGATCTCCGCGTCGCTGCCCTCCAGACCGCGCGCGAAGGACCAGGCCTGGGCGATATTGCGCGCCGCCATCAGCATGCCTGCCAGCACCAGCTCCTTGACCGCATTGGCATTGGCGCCTGGGGCGTTGAAAACGGCCACGCCCCGCTTTGTCATCTGCTCCACAGGGATATTGTTGACCCCGGCGCCGGCCCGGCCGATGGCCTTGACCGTCTCGGGAATGACCATGTCGTGCATTTTGTGGGAGCGCACGAGGATGGCATCGGGTCGCGCCATCTCGGACGCCACCTCGTAGGTGTCGCGTGGCAGCCGGTCCAGTCCTGCGACAGAGATGTTGTTCAATGTCAGAATCTTGTACATTGCCGTCCCGCCCTCAACCATGCCGTTTCTCGAAATCGGCCATGAAGCCAATCAGCGCCTCGACGCCCGCCTCGGGCATGGCGTTGTAGATGCTTGCCCGCATGCCGCCCACCGAGCGGTGCCCCTTGAGGGTGAGCAGTCCCGCCGCCTTCGCCTCATCGAGAAACACCGGATCCAGGGCGGGGTCGGCCAGGGTGAAAGGGACGTTCATCCAGGAGCGCGCCTTGGGCTCCACGGGATTGCTGTAGAAATCGGATTCATCGATCGCTGCGTACAGCGCCTCGGACTTGCGCCGGTTGATCTCACCCATGGCCTCCAGTCCACCATTGCGCTTCAGCCACTGGAACACCAGTCCCGCGAGATACCAGGCATAGGTGGGCGGGGTGTTGTACATGGAGCCGGCCTTGGCATGGGTAGCGTAATCGAACATGGTGGGGGTGCCTTCCAGGGTCTCGCCGATCAGGTCATCGCGCACGATCACCACCGTCAGCCCCGCCGGGCCGATGTTCTTCTGCGCACCGGCGTAGATGACCCCATAGCGGGAGACATCGATGGGCCGCGACAGGAGAGTGGACGACATGTCCGCCACCAACGGCAAGGCACCGGTGTCCGGAACATAGGGAAACTCCACCCCCTGGATGGTCTCGTTGGGGGTGTAGTGAACGTAGGCGGCATTGTCGCTAAAGGCGAGGCTGGCGGCGTCCGGAACCGTGGTGAAGCCGCTCTCTTCCGTACTCGCCACCACATTCACGTCGCAATAGCGCTTTGCCTCCGCAATCGCCTTCTTTGACCAGGAGCCGGTATTGAGGTAGTCCGCCTTGTCCCTGCCGCGCAACAGGTTCATGGGCACCATGGCAAACTGACTGGAAGCACCACCTTGCAGGAACAGGACCTTATAGTTGTCGGGAATCGCCATCAGTTCACGCAGGTCCGCCTCGGCCTGCCCGGCGATGGACATGAACTCCGCACCCCGGTGACTCATCTCCATCACCGACATGCCGCTGTCCTTCCACTCCATCAACTCGTCCCGGGCCTGCTGAAGGACCTCTTCCGGCAACATGGCGGGGCCGGCGCTGAAATTGAATACTCGTGCCATTGTCTGGTTACACCTTATGTAAGCTCGTGCGTCTTGCGATAAAAAACAGGGCCGTCCGTCGTTCCGGCCTGCGCCGGACCGATGGCGGATCGCGATGGCGGGATCTTCCGCTATTCGCCGTCGGCCGGTCCACTCTCGGGGGTCCCCTCACTCTCCTCTTCTTCGTCGCCAAGGGAATCGATACGCTCCACGCCAATCACCCTTTCCCCCTTGGCCAGCCGGATCAGGGTTACGCCCTGGGTGTTGCGGCTCATGACCGAGATGTCCTTGACGGGCGTCCTGACCAGCACCCCGCCATCGGTGACCAGCATGACCTCATCATCCTCGCCTACCAGCACCGCCCCTACCACCGGCCCATTGCGCTCGGAGGTCTGGATGGAGATCACGCCGCGCCCCCCACGGCCGTGCACCGGATACTCATCGATGGGGGTGCGCTTGCCATAGCCGTGCTCGGTGACGGTCAGCACATCCCCTTCATCCACCACGATCAGCGATACCACTCGTTGCCCCTCGTCGAGCCGGATACCGCGCACTCCGCAGGCGGTCCGGCCCATCGGGCGCACCTTTTCCTCGTGGAAGCGCACCGCCTTGCCACCCGAGCTGAACAACATGATGTCCTGATCGCCAGTGGTCAGCATCACGTCCACCAGTTGATCGCCACCCCGCAGATCGACGGCAATGATGCCGCTGGCGCGCGGACGGGAGAAATCCTTCAGCGGGGTCTTCTTCACCGTACCATGGCTGGTGGCCATGAATACGTAGCGGTCCTCCGGGAAGTCGCGCACCGGCAACACCGCATTTATGCGTTCCCCCTCCTCCAGAGGCAGGAGGTTGATCATCGGCTTGCCGCGGGCGTTGCGCCCTGCCTGGGGCAGTTCGAAGACCTTCATCCAGTAGACCTTGCCATGACTCGAGAAACAGAGAATGGTGTCGTGGGTGTTGGCCACGAACAGCTTCTCCACGAAGTCCTCTTCCTTGGTACGGGTGGCCACCTTGCCCTTGCCACCCCGGCGCTGGGCCTGATAGGCGTCCAGCGACTGGGCCTTGGCATAGCCGGCGTGGGACAGGGTCACCACGACATCCTCCTCGCTGATGAGGTCTTCCAGGGTGAGGTCGAGGCGGTCGTGGAGGATCTCGGTGCGGCGTTCATCGCCGTACTGCTCGCGTATGGCCACCAGTTCATCGCGGATCACCTGCATCAGCCGGTCGGGACTGGAGAGGATATCGAGCAGGTCGGCAATCTTCTCCAGCAGGTCCTCGTACTCCTTGATGATCTTGTCCTGTTCCAGCCCGGTGAGACGGTGCAGCCGCAGGTCGAGAATCGCCTGGGCCTGAACCTCGGTGAGCAGGTACCCCTTCTCACTCAGGCCGTACTTTTCCTCCAGTTCCTCGGGGCGGGTGGCGGCGGCGCCCGCCCGCTCCAGCATCGCCTCGACGACGCCCGACTTCCAGTGCCGGGCCAACAGCGCCGCCTTGGCCTCCGCGGGACTGGCAGCGGCCTTGATGAGGGCAATCACTTCGTCGATGTTGGCCAGCGCCACTGCCAGCCCCTCGAGGATATGAGCGCGATCGCGCGCCTTGCGCAATTCGAACAGGGTACGTCGGGTCACGACCTCGCGGCGGTGACGCAGGAAGTATTCAAGCAGTTGACGCAGGTTGAGCAGCCGCGGCCGGCCATCCACCAGCGCCACGATGTTGATGCCGAAGACCGTCTGCATCTGAGTATGTTGAAAGAGATTGTTGAGCACTACCTCGGCCACCTCGCCACGGCGCAGTTCGATGACGATACGCATGCCGTCCTTGTCGGATTCGTCACGCATTTCCGTGATGCCCTCGATGCGCTTCTCCTTCACCAATTCGGCAATCTTCTCGATCATCCGCGCCTTGTTCACCTGATAGGGCAGTTCGTTGACGATGATGGTCTGCTTGTTGCCCTTTTCGCTCTCCTCGATCTCGGTGCGCGCCCGCATGTAGATGCGGCCGCGGCCGGTGCGGTAGGCCTCGCGAATGCCGCGCGCGCCGTTGATGATGCCAGCAGTGGGAAAATCGGGGCCCGGGATGTGTTCCATCAGGCCATCGATCGTGATGGCCGGATCGTCGATCATGGCCACCGCGGCATTGATCACTTCGGTCAGGTTGTGCGGCGGCACATTGGTGGCCATGCCCACGGCGATGCCCGACGAACCGTTGATCAACAGATTGGGAATACGCGTCGGCAGGACGGAGGGTTCGTGCTCGGTCTCGTCGTAGTTGGGTACGAAGTCAACCGTCTCCTTGTCGAGATCGTCCAGCATGGTATGGGCGATGCGCGCCATGCGCACCTCGGTGTAACGCATTGCCGCCGGGGCGTCGCCATCCACCGAACCGAAGTTGCCCTGCCCGTCGATAAGCATATAGCGCATCGAGAAGGGCTGCGCCATGCGTACGATGGTGTCGTAGACGGCGGTGTCGCCGTGCGGGTGGTATTTACCGATGACATCGCCCACCACGCGGGCAGACTTCTTGTACGGTTTGTTCCAGTCGTTGCCGAGTTCGTTCATGGCGTAGAGCACGCGCCGGTGAACCGGCTTGAGGCCATCCCGAACGTCTGGCAGTGCCCGCCCCACGATGACGCTCATGGCGTACTCGAGGTAGGAATGCTGCATCTCGTCTTCGAGATTGATCGGGAGAACTTCTTTTGCGAATTCGGCCATGATCCGTTGCGTCGTGCGTCAGGGCGTCTCCGACCGCCGCGCAGTCCGATTCAGACGCCAAATGAGAATGCGTCATTCTAGCATAGGCCCGGGGTGCGCTGCATGTGTGAAGGCGGCTTAGAACGGACATGAGGCGTGCTGAGCTCCGGACCGAACGCTGTTCGGCTGCCGATACCTGGATATCGGCTCAGCATGTCCTGTTCGTCAAGCAGTGGAGCTCTTCCCCGCACATGGTCGATTCAGATCCCGCAATTTCAAGCCGGCGCGATCGGCCCCAAGGCCGCTCGCCCCCTCTTCCCTCCAGTGGTGAGAGCGTTATTAACCCGGCAACACTATATACCGTATTCAGCCGTGGCGTACCGGTTCGCAGCAAGGCGGCCCATCGCCGCTGTAGCCACCTTACAGCAAGATGGGGCAACGCAGTCTGTGGGCCGGCACGCCACCGCTTGTTTTTGAATATCATAGAGTGAGGGGTTTAAGGCAGGCGCCGAACCTGCGTTCCAGTGCGCTGGACAGGATGTCCAAGTGTCGCGAGTGCATGGATGCACTGGAGCGACCTTGGCAAGGGAACAACCCTTGCCTGCTCACTGCGCCTTGTTCCGGCGCCTGCCTGAAGCCCTGAAAGCGATATATAGTGTTGCCGGGTTAATTAAGAACCGCCTTGCCGCCTGAAAGCGTGGGATCTGTGGCTTCCCCATCTAGCCTGAATCCGCAGGCGTCTGACCGGACATCAATTTCGCGATTTTGCCAGCATCCGGCTGGGTGACAACGCCTCGTTCGGTCACGATGGCATCCACCAGCGCGGCGGGGGTGATATCGAAAACGGGATTCCACACCTCCACGTCCGGCGCCGCGACAGGAGCGCCTGCGAAGGCGCGCAGTTCCTCGGGCTCACGTTCCTCGATGGGAATGTCGAGGCCGGTGGCCATGTCCATGTCGATGGTGGAGGTCGGCGCCGCGACCATCACCTTGACGCCGTGGTGGCGGGCAGCGACGGCCACCGAGTAGGTGCCGATCTTGTTCGCCACGTCGCCGTTGGCGGCGATGCGGTCGGCGCCCACGATAACCCAGCCGATCCCGCCCTGGGCCATGCGCCAGGCGGCGGCGCTGTCGGCCAACAACGTGACGGGGATGGTGTCTTGTTGCAGCTCCCAGGCCGTGAGCCGCGCACCCTGCATCCAGGGCCGGGTCTCGTCGGCGTAGACCCGGCCAATCTTGCCTTTGGCGAATGCAGCCCGGACGACCCCCAGCGCGGTGCCGAATCCACCCGTGGCGAGCGCCCCCGCGTTACAGTGCGTCAGCACGTCGGTGGGACCGTCAATGAGCGCCGCGCCAAGCCGTCCCATGGTCTCGTTCGCCTCCCGGTCCTCGGCGTGGATACGGCGAGCCTCCGCCAGCAGGGCGGGCACCGGATCGCCCTCCCCCAGCTCATCCACGAGCCGGCCCATCCGTGACAGCGCCCATGCCAGATTGACCGCGGTGGGGCGCGATTCCTCAAGCAGTTTCATGTCCTCCTTGACCCGCTTGCGCCAGTCACCGGGGGAGGTTTTGTGCCGCAGTTGGGCGGCGAGCACCACACCGTAGGCCGCGGTAATGCCGATGGCCGGGGCGCCCCGCACAATCATCTGGCGGATCGCTTCCGCCACCAGGTGGGGGGTATCGAGGCCCACATACTCCTCCTTCTGTGGCAGCGCACGCTGATCGATCAGAAAAAGGCGCCCGTCCTGCCAGACGATGGCGTTGTCCGCAATGAGGTCGACATCCGGCTTGAACGCTTCCATATTGGTCTCTCCCGTGGCAAATTTGCGCCTATTCTAACCCATTCGCAGGGAAACCCGATGAATCCCGACCTGATCATTCACGCCGGCTGGATCGTGCCCGTCAATCCCGCGGGCACGGTTTTGGAGGCGCACTCCATTGTCATCGGCGGCGGTCGTATCCTCGCGGTCCTCCCCACCGCCGAGGCCAGAACGCTCGAAGGCGTCACGGAGGAACTGGAACTCCCCGGGCATGCCCTCATCCCCGGATTGATCAATGCCCACACCCACGCCGCCATGTCTTTGCTGCGTGGCCTGGCGGACGATCTGCCGCTGATGGAGTGGCTTAACGGCCACATCTGGCCGGCCGAGCAGAAATGGGTCAGCGAGGAGTTCGTGCACGATGGCACCTTGCTGGCGATGGCCGAGATGCTGCGCGGCGGCGTGACCTGTTTCAACGACATGTACTTCTTCCCCGATTGCACTGCCCGCGCCGCGGTGATGGCGGGCATGCGCGCCACCATCGGGCTCATCGTGCTGGATTTTCCCACCGTATGGGCGGCCGACGCAGACGAATATCTCAGCCGAGGCCTTGAGATCCATGATCAGTTTCGCAACGACGCCCTCATCCGCACCGCCTTTGCGCCCCACGCACCCTATTCGGTGTCCGACGGGCCCCTGGAACGTATCCGCATGCTGGCGGATGAGCTTGAGATCCCGGTCCACATGCATGTACATGAAACAGCCGACGAGGTGCGGGCCGCAGTGACGGCAACCGGCAAACGCCCCCTCCGGCGGCTGGCGGAGATGGAGTTGCTCTCATCCAGCCTGATGGCCGTTCATATGACGCAACTGGATGCGGAAGACAAGGCGCTGCTGTATGCCTCCGGCGCCTCGGTCATCCATTGCCCGGAATCGAACCTCAAGCTCGCGAGCGGCTTCTGTCCTGTCGCCGAGTTGGCGGAAAACGGGGTCAATGTGGCCATTGGCACGGACGGCGCGGCGAGCAACAACGATCTCGATATGATCGGTGAGATGCGCACGGCGGCGCTATTGGCGAAAGGCGTGTCTGGAGACGCCGCCAGCGTCCCCGCTGCGGATGCATTGCGCATGGCAACGCTCAACGGCGCCGCGGCGCTCGGCATCGAGGACGAGACGGGCTCGCTGGAAAAGGGAAAGTCGGCGGACATCGCCGCCGTCCATCTGGGTGACGTCGAAGGGAGCCCTCTCTATCATGTGCTGTCCCAGCTGGTGTATGCCACTGGCCGGGACAAGGTCACCGATGTCTGGATTCGCGGGCGACAGGTGCTGCGCAACCGCCGCCTGACCACCCTGGACCAGGAGGCGATCCTGCAACGGGCGCGCGCCTGGCAGGATAGGATCAGCGGGCGCGGATGAGGAAAATGCCGGAGGGCGATGCGCCCTGCCACTCCGGCTTGCCGCAGGCAATCAGCAGGGCTTCGGACGACGTCCCTGTGCTTTCTTGACCGGGCATGTACAGACGAGGCTGCTGCCATACTGGGTCTTGTATACACAAGCCCGGGAATCGAGACAACGGGCGAGCTCAACCTCCCGATCCACGAAGTATTCCACCTTGCATACCGCTTCGTCTTCCAAACAGGCGAAATCTTCGCCACACTGAACAGTTTCGAACAGCTTGGGGTTCAGATTTGTACTTGCAACATGAGCCATACGATTGCTCCTTATATGCATGAATCCGAGCCTTGATCGTATATCAGAATTCAAGAGAAATGTTATAGGCAGAACCCCTATTCCGTTAGGGAAATCACTCAACTATAATATTTTGTTATTAAAGAACTTTTTGCCCATTCCGCACACCCGTCGGCGGAATAAATGGCGTGGATTGACCTAATGATGCTTTTGAAACCTCGAGTAAAATGTCAACTAATTTGGTCATAGTTTTTGTTTATCCCCCAGGGCAGTGACCGCTGATATATAATCTTTTTATTCCTATTCCACCACCGGACAGACGCCTTATGGCCAGCAACGCACACAATGTCGATCATCACGAAATCGGCAAATTCGAAGAACTCGCATCCCGTTGGTGGGATCCTCACAGCGAATTCAAGCCCCTGCACGACATCAATCCCCTGCGTCTCGAATATATCGAAAGGATGTGCGGTGGCCTGGCGGACAAGAAGATACTGGACGTGGGCTGCGGTGGCGGCATCCTCTCCGAGAGCATGGCGGCCCGTGGCGCGCAGGTCACCGGCATTGATATGGGGGAAGCGCCACTGGAGGTGGCGAGGCTGCACCTGCTGGAATCGGGTCTCGAGGTCGAGTATGAACGTATTCCGGCAGAGCGGCTGGCGGAGGAGCGCCCGGCCGCGTTCGACGCGGTGACTTGCATGGAGATGCTGGAACACGTCCCCGACCCCGCCTCCATCGTGCAGGCCTGCCATGATCTGGTAAGGCCCGGCGGCTGGGTGTTCTTCTCCACCCTCAACCGCAACCCCAAGTCCTATCTGTTCGCCATCATCGGTGCGGAATACATCCTGCACCTGCTGCCCAAGGGTACCCACGACTACGGCAAGTTTATCCGCCCTTCCGAGTTGGAACGTTGGATACGGCGCGCGGGGCTCGGGATGCGCGATATGACCGGCCTGGTCTACAACCCGTTGACCCGACGCTACCGCCTTGACCACGATGTCAGCGTCAACTACATGGTCGCCTGCCAAAGACCCGCGGATGAATGACGGTCCGAACGGCGCCATTCGCACTGTGCTGTTCGATCTCGACGGCACTTTCGCCGACACCGCCCCCGACCTCGCCTGGGCGCTGAACCAGGTGCTGATCGCCCACGGCCGGGCGCCCCTGCCTTTCGCGCAGATCCGGCCGGTGGTCTCGCACGGGGGCAAGGCGCTGATCCGGCTGGGCTTCGGGCTCGACCCCGAGAGTGCGGAGGCCGCTCCGCTGCGCCAGCAGTTTCTGGACCTCTATCGCGACAACATTTGCCGGGAGACACGGCTGTTCCCCGGCCTGTCCGAAGTGCTCGACACCCTGGACGCCGAGGGACATCCGTGGGGGATCGTGACCAACAAACCCGCCTGGCTCACTGATCCACTCATGGAGGGGCTCGGTCTCCGACAGCGGGCGGCCTGTATTGTCAGCGGTGATACCACCTCCCGCCCCAAACCCGATCCAACGCCCGTACTGCACGCCTGCGAGATCACCGACACCCCGCCAGAGGCATGCCTTTACGTGGGCGACGCCGAACGCGATATCCAGGCGGGCCGGCGGGCCGGGACCCGAACGCTGGTTGCCCTGTTCGGCTATCTCGCTGATAGCGACCGACCTGGCCAATGGGGCGCGGACGGCTGCATCCAGCACCCGAAGGAGATCCTGACGTGGCTCCAAGCCGGTTGACCACCGAGGACCGCTATCCCAATACCGCCACGCCCTTGGGTTCCGACCTTTATTATGCCATCCGCTACGCCCCGCCCGATACGCGGGACGACCTGGCGCTGTTGGCAGCCGTCTATGCCCGGCTGTTCCAAATCCCGGCGGAATGTTCGGAGCCCGCGGTTGCCCTGCGAAAGGCGGGCTGGTGGCGGGACGAACTGGAACGCAGTGTCACGGGCGGACGTTCCGAGCATCCTCTTGGCGAATCACTCGCGCGCCTTTTCGAACGACGTCTCCTGCCACCCCATCCCCTGTTCGACATGGCGGATGCAATCATCGCGGAAATCCGGCGGTCGCCTTTCACCGATACCGCCGGCCTGATCGCGCACTGGGAACAAGGACAGGGCGCCCTGTGCGAACTCTTCACCCACATTCTCTCCCCCGCGCCCCCCGATACCCTCGTCTGCAAGGCCCGCAGACTGGGCGGATTGATCGGCATGGCGACGGCGATTCAAGACATGGGCGCGCACCTGCGCGCCGGCCGCTGCCTGCTCCCCAAGGATCTGATGGCGGCGTATGGCGTCCAGTGCGCCATCGGCATCGAACCGGAGAGCGCCACCGCCCTCATGTCCCGGCTCGCCGATGCGGCCCGTTCGCACGGCGCCCTTTCGGCCACGCCCACCAACAGGCGGCTGTTGCCCGTGCTTATCCAGGCTCAGCTCGCTGAAACCCTGCTGGGGGAAATGGAGAAAGCGGGTTTTCCCGTCATCGGGCAGCGCGTGGCGCTAACCCCTTTGTACAAACTTTGGCTATCATGGCGCCTTTACCGAACATTGTGAGGCATGCAACCAAGATGAACACCGCCCTTGTCCGCCTCTGCAGACGCCTGTGTGCAGCGACGTTGTCACCACGATCGAAGGTATTAACCCGGCAACACTATATATCGCATTCAGGGCTTCAGGCAGGCGCCGGAACAAGGCGCAGTGTGCAGACAAGGGTCATTCCCTTGCCAAGGTCGCTCCAGTGCATCCATGCACTCGCGACACTTGAACATCCTGTCCAGCGTACTGGAACGCGGGTCCGGCGCCTGCCTGAAGCCCCTAACCCTATGATATTCAAAGACAGGCCGCGGCGTGCCGGCCCGCAGACTGCGGTGCCCCATCGTGCTGTAGGGTGGCTACAGCGGCGATGGGCCGCCTTGCTGCGAATCGGCACGCCACGGCTGAATACGATAAATATTGTTGCCGAGTTAGTAACGCGCCGTTCGCAAAGTAGACGGATCTCCAACCGCGGGGCATCGCTCCACGCAGATTGCCGCACCGCCTCCGCGCGCCATCGCTTGGCCCGAAAAGAATGGAAGGCCCTGAAAGCCAATGCGATCCTGATTGTGCTGGCCATGGGCACACTGATGACAGTCAGCGCCTGCCAGGCCAGCCTGCCAGTGGCGGTGGATGGCCGGCCGCTCCCCTCGCTCGCCCCCATGCTGGAGCGGGTCACCCCGGCGGTGGTGAACATCTCCACCCGCACCCTGATCCGTATCGACGAAAACCCGCTCCTGAGCGACCCCTTCTTCCGCTACTTCTTCGACTTGCCCAAGCGGTCCAGAAAGCGCGAGAGCCAAAGCCTTGGCAGTGGCGTGATCGTGGACGCAGCCAAGGGCTATATCCTCACCAACCACCATGTGGTCGACAAGGCCGATGAGATCACGGTAACCCTCAAAGATGGCCGAAAACTCACTGCCAGACCCATCGGTTCGGATCCCGAGACCGACATTGCCATCATCCAGGTGCCGCCGGAGGGTCTCGCAAGCGTTACTCTGGCCGACTCGGACACGTTGCGCGTGGGCGACTTCGTGGTGGCAATCGGCAATCCCTTCGGGCTCGGCCAGACGGTCACCTCCGGTATCGTCAGCGGCCTGGGGCGCAGCGGGCTGGGTATCGAGGGCTACGAAAACTTCATCCAGACAGACGCCTCCATCAATCCCGGAAATTCCGGCGGCGCCCTGGTCAACCTGCGCGGTGAACTGGTGGGCATCAACACCGCCATTCTCGCGCCCAACGGAGGGAATGTCGGCATCGGCTTCGCCATACCGGTCAATATGGCGAAGTCGGTGATGCAACAACTGATCAAGTTCGGCGAGGTGCGGCGCGGCATCTTCGGCGTCCGGGTGCAGAACGTCACGCCCGACGTGGCCCAGGCGCTCGGGCTGCCGAACCGCCATGGCGCGGTGATCGTCCAGGTGGAACATGGCTCCCCTGCGGCAAAGGCGGGACTGAAGGTAGGCGACCTCGTGGTGGGCGCCAACGGCCGGTCGGTGCGTTCGGCCACCGAACTGCGCAACACCATCGGTCTGATGCGCGCCGGCAGCCGCTTCACGCTCGATGTGGTGCGCAAAGGGCGCACACTGGAGCTGTCCGGCGTTATCGCCGATCCCTATGCGGACTATGTCGATGGCGCCGAATTCGACCCCGCGTTCAAAGGCGCCCTGTTCGGCGAGGTGGAAGACACCACCGCGTTCGGCCGTTATCAAGCAGTGAAAATAGGGACGGTGCGCAAGGGAAGTCCTGCCTGGGAAAATGGACTGCGACCGGGCGACACCGTCATCGCCGTCAACAAATCGAGCATCCGCAGCCTGAGCGACCTGCGGCGCATCGTTCGCAGGAGCGGGGGCATCTCGCTGGTGAAGCTGCGCCGCGGCGGACGCACCATCCTGCTCGTCTCACAATGAACCCGCCCCCATGAACGATTACACTCCTCCAAAAGACCTTCTCAAAGACCGTATCATCCTGGTGACCGGGGCGACCGACGGTATCGGGCGCGTGGCGGCCAAGACCTTCGCCAGCCACGGCGCAACGGTGGTGCTGCTCGCCCGGTCCATGCCCCGACTGGAACGGGTCTACGATGAAATCGAGGAGGCCGGTGGCCCGCAGCCGGCCATCTTCGAGATGGATCTCGAAAAGGCGCCCGAAAGCGAGTATCCCGGCATGGCGGAGACCCTCTATCAGGAATTCGGCCGGCTCGACGGGCTGCTGCACAATGCGGCCCAGCTCAAACTCCTGAGCCGGATCGACGACTATGACCTGGATGCCTGGAACAGCGTCCTGCAGGTCAACCTGACCGCCCCCTTCCTGCTCACCCAGGCCTGCCTGCCCCTGCTCCGCCGCAGTGACGACGCCTCGGTGATCTTCACGTCCGACCGCTTGGGGCGGCGCGGCAAGGCCTATTGGGGCGCCTATGGCGTGTCCAAATTTGGTATCGAGGGCCTCATGCAGATCCTGGCCGAAGAGACGCGCGACAGCAGCAACATCCGGGTCAACAGCATTGCCCCCCCGCCGACCCGAACCAAGCTGCGGGCCTTCGCCTACCCCGGCGAGGATCCACAGACGTTACCCACACCGGACGGCTTCATGGATATCTACCTCTACCTGATGGGGCCCGACAGTGCCGGAACCACCGGGCAGGCCTTTGACGCCCTTTCCATGGAATCCCCCTGATCTTCAATGCTGTCCGGCTGAAAATCCCGGGAGCGCGATCGACTCAGCCTATCGAATTCGATGAATGCCCCACCGGCTGAAAGCCGGATTGATCGGCCCCGAGTCCGATTGCCCCCTCTCCCAAGACCGGGAAAGGGCCAGGGTGAGGGTTCGAACATCCACCTCCGCGCACGTTCCACTCCCCACATCTCAAGGGGCGAGGAAGTATTATTAACCCGGCAACAATGTATATCGCATTCACGGCTTCAGGCAGGCGTCGGAACAAGGCGCAGTGCGCAGGCAAGGGTTGTTCCCTTGCCAAGGTCGCTCCAGCGCATCCATGCACTCGCGACACTTGGACATCCTGTCCAGCGCACTGGAACGCAGGTCCGGCGCCTGCCTGAAGCCCCTAACCCCATGATATTCAAAGACAGGCCACGGCTGAATACGATATATATTGTTGTCGGACTAAGGGCGTGGGATTTTGTGAAACAGGGCGGCCAAGCCTCATACCCTCCTGATACCCGCTGCCACCGAGTTGCCGACCGAAGACCGCCCTGATTTGTCAACATATGTAAACCCGCAGTTCTCGTCTTTGGACAATAACCGGATTCCAGTACCATGTCCGCGGGAACGGGATTCATATTTCAGCGCCGGGGAAGGTCCAGTACCTCAGGTACCGGGCAACATCTCCAGGAGACCGGGAGGGTCTCCCACCAGATCGATAACCCAGACTGAGGAACGAGGATGGAACACAAGAAGACTTCGGCAGGCAAATCGTATCGGCCGGCGCTCCGGGGGCTGAGCGTCGCCATGGGCGTTCTCCTTGCTTCCAGCGCTTTTGGCGCCGCGCTGAACAGCAGCGAGGTAACGTTCAATATCACCGGTTCGGGCGGCAGTAACGGCGCCGTCCTCAATGCATTCACCGTCACGGGCCAACCGAATCCGTTCGACACCATCATCGTTCCGGATTCAGTGCGCTACCAGTTCGCCACTCCCGCCGCCACCAGCGAGTTTCTCATGAACCGCGACGTGATCGGCAACAACATCACCGACGGTCCAGCCGTATTCGACCCCGCGTTGCTGGATGCCAACAAGGACCGCGACCTGACCCACTACCTGTCGCTCGACCAAACCATCAACGGCACGGACTATCTCGAGTTCGCGTACACTCACCCCACCCGCGCCGCCGCCAACCGTTACGTCCTCGTCACGGAGCGGAACGGCAACAACGCCATGGAGGTCCAGGCGCTCGACAGTGGAGGGGCATTGACTGGCAACGCCCTCCCCACCACGCCCGGGAGCACCTATATCGACAGTGGCGTGGATGCCGGCGTTCCCAACAGCAACGCCACGCAGAATGTATTCGTCACCATCTATCCCCTCACCGACCTGGTCCCGGCCAACACGCCTATCTCCGGCATTCGGCTCACCCAGAGCGGAGCGACGGGATCCGACGGTGGTGATGGCAAGGTGTTTCTGATGCTCGACAGCGGCGAGCTGCCCCAGGTGACGAATGACACGCCCACAACCCAGACTGACACCCCGAAAAATCTGGACGTCCTGGCCAACGATACCGACGATGGCGGCAATGCGGCGCTCACCGTCGTCCAAGTCTCCACCCCCGATCAAGGCGGGAGCGCCACCATCAACGCCGACAACCGCACCATAGATTATGTCCCTGCGGCAGGCTTCACCGGAACGGAGACGTTCACCTATACGGTCTACGACAACGACGCGGGCACGGCGACCGGTACCGTGACGGTAACCGTCGCGGCCAATCAGCCACCCGTCGCCAGCGACGACACCGCCACGGTTCAGGCCGGCGCCAGCCAGACCATCGGCGTGCTCGCCAATGACAGCGATCCCGATGGCGACACCCTCACCATCACCGCCGTCGGCGCGCCCGACAACGGCGGCAGTGCAGTCATCAATGGCAATGCCATCGACTACACGCCCGCCGCCGGCTTCACCGGCACCGAGACCTTCACTTACACCATAAGCGATGGAAAGGGCGGAAACGACACCGCGAACGTCACCGTGACAGTCACCACCGCGCCCAATCAGCCGCCCGTCGCCAGCGACGATACGGCCACGGTCCAGGCCGGCGCCACCCAGACCCTCAATGTACTTGCCAACGACAGCGATCCAGATGGCGACACCCTCACCATCACCGCCGTCGGCGCGCCCGATAATGGCGGCAGCGCGGTCATCAATGGCAATGCCATCGACTACACACCCGCCGCCGGTTTCGCGGGTACCGAGACCTTCAGCTACACCGTAAGCGATGGAAAGGGCGGAAACGACACCGCGAACGTCACTGTGACGGTCACCACCACGCCCAATCAGCCGCCCGTTGCCGGCGACGATACGGCCACGGTCCAGGCCGGCGCCACCCAGACCCTCAATGTACTTGCCAATGACAGCGATCCAGATGGCGACACCCTCACCATCACCGCCGTCGGCGCGCCCGACAATGGCGGCAACGCGGTCATCAATGGCAACGCCATCGACTACACTCCGGCCGCCGGTTTCACTGGCGCCGAGACCTTCAGCTACACCGTAAGCGACGGAAAGGGCGGGAGCGACACCGCGAGTGTCACGGCCAATGTCACCCAGAACGCACCCGACTTCGATGGGGACGGTATCGCAGATGACACTGACATCGATGACGACAACGATGGAATCCCGGATACCGTGGAAGGAACTGCCGATTTCGATGGCGACGGCCTGCCCAACTATCAGGACCCCGACGCCGATGGAGACGGGATCCTGGATCTGGCGGAGTCCGGCCTCAATGCTTCCGAACGGGGGGCGTTGGATGCGGACGGTGACGGCCGCATCGATTCCCACAACAGCTTTGGCGCCAACGGCCTCGCCGATGATGTGGAGACCATGGCGGACAGCGGACAGACCGATTACGACAATGATCAAATCGGTGATGCGCCCGTGGATACCGACGGCGACGGACAGCCCGATTTTCTTGACCTCGACAGCGATAACGATGGCATACCGGATGTTATCGAAGCCGGACTGCCCGACGGCGATGGCGATCGGAGGGCGGACAACGGACAACATACGCTAACCCCGCCAGACACCGACAGGGACGGCATTCCGGATGTTCACGACCTCGACAGTGACGGCGATGGCAAACAGGACATTTCCGAGGCGGGCTTTGCTGACACCGATGACGATGGCCGGATCGACGGCTTCACCGACGCGGATCATGATGGGTATGACGACACACTTGCCGCCCGTCCTTTGGCGCTCCCCGATGGTGATGGTAACGGCGTTCCGGATTTTCTCGAACCGGACTGTTCCGGTTGCCAATTGACCACGGGTATCGAGGGTCATGGAGGGGGCGGAATGGACTGGTTCCTGCTAGCTGCCCTTCTCCTCATCGGGTTTCAACGGAAAGGAGTTTTAAATTGAACGACAAGCAGCTTATCGCTATCGCAATAATCGGCGCAGCGTTCACGCCCGGCGGCCTGTTCGCGGCGGATATGTCCGGCGAACGGGAATTCCAGCAACGGGGATATCTGGGACTCGGGATTGGCATCTCCCGTCTAAAGCCGGAATCCTCCTGCAACTGCTACGAAGTGGATGACGACAACGATTTCGCCGGCATCCTGCATGCAGGTATCGATCTGTCACCACGCTTCACGCTGGAAGGTTATTATGCCAACCTTGGAGAAGCGGGTATAGGATACCGCACCACGGGTCAGCACGCCGGTGACGTCGAGTATAAGCATTATGGCGTCAGCCTGCTCGGCTATCTCTACAACAGCAAGGACGCTGCCGATTATGCAGACTCCAGCGACGACGACGAGGGCTTTTACCGGCGGGAGGGGCTCTCTCTGTTTGGACGCATCGGCTTGGGAAAGATGGACAACCGTTCCAATCTCGACTATCGGCAGAACGCAGAGCTTCACTTGCATCTGGGCGTCGGGGCCGAGTACGGCTGGGCCAACGGTTTTGCCGCCCGTGCTGAATTCGTCTCCTATGACAAGGACGCCAAACTGCTGAGCCTCAGTCTGATCAAGCGTTTTGGCAAGGCCACCGCACCGATGGTTGCCGCCGCACCCGCGGCGGTTGTGGAGGAGCCGGCGGCTATGGAGACGAATGCCGGTGACACGGCAGACAACGCACCCAGCGGGGATGGGTCGGGTGAGGCCGTCGAAGCGCGCCCGGGCACGGGAGGACCGCGCGCCGATGCAGCGATTGTGCCTGCCCACATCCTGAGCGACCTGGATCTTCCCGTGGTCTATTTTTCGCTGGATGGAGACGATCTGACGCCACAATCCAAGAAGGATCTCGAGCCCTTGGTCGACACCCTGAAAAAATACCCCAGTATGCAGGTCGACGTGGAGGGCCATACCGACTCGTTGGGTTCCACCGACTACAACATGGAACTCTCCCGGAGGCGAGCCGAGCAAGTCATCGACTACCTCGTCGGTCAGGGTGTTTCGCGTAATCAGCTCGTGGCCAAGCCCTTTGGAGAGAGCATGCCTGTCGCCGACAACAGTAGCGAAGACGGCCGGCGGCTGAACAGGCGCGTCACCTTTTCGATCAAGAAATACTGATCGGTTCCCGGACGGGACAAGGATCAACTGATCAGGCGTTTCATCTCCGCGACCGCCGCGGCCAGGCCGCTGAAGATGGCGCGGGCGATGATTGCGTGACCAATATTGAGTTCACGGACGCCGTCGATGGCGGCAATGGCCTGAACATTGTGATAGTCAAGGCCGTGGCCCGCATTGACTTGCAGCCCCAGTTCGAGGCCCATCGCCACCGCCTCTTTGACCCGCACCAGTTCCCTCTCCTTGTCAGTGGCTGAACGGGCGTCGGCGTAGTGGCCGGTATGGATCTCCACCACAGGCGCACCGACTGCCTTCGCGGCCTCCAGTTGACGCGGTTCCGCGTCGATGAACAAGGAGACGCGGATACCCGCCTCCGCCAGGCGGGCGCAGTATTCTGCCAGATAGGCGGTGTTCGAGGCGACGTCGAGTCCACCCTCGGTGGTCAGTTCCTCGCGCTTTTCCGGCACCAGACAACAGTCGGCTGGGCGGATACGGGTGGCGATCTCCGCCATCTCCGCGGTGGCGGCCATCTCCAGGTTCATGCGGCTTTGCAGAATGCCGATCAGCATCTCCACATCACGGTCCTGGATGTGTCGGCGGTCCTCCCGCAAATGGAGCGTAATTGCATCCGCCCCCGCCTGCTCGGCCACCAGGGCCGCCTGGATGGGTTCGGGATAGCGGGTGCCACGCGCCTGGCGGAGGGTGGCCACATGGTCGATATTGACACCAAGCAGTAGGGAATCGTTTGTTTTCATTTCTGCATCATCTGAAATAGTTCACGGCTTTTCAGCGGTTTGTCACCGAGATAGTGCGCAAGCACCGAACGCATCAAGTGGCGCGCCTCCCGGCGGCTGGCGCCCTCCAACGGCGCGTCCGCCGCCAGCGCCAGCAAGGTAGCGCCACCATAACCTTTTGCCTCCGACGAGGCCAGCGGCACGAGACCCGTGTCCGGCACGTAGAGATAGCGCTTGTCCGCCTCCACCGGCGCGCCCGTTCCGGCCACCTGGTCGAGTATTGGGGCATACCCCAACGCCCGCAGCAGCCGCAGCTCGAAATGCCGCAGGCTCTGTTCCAGTTCGCCCTGAGTTATATCGTGTAAAACAGCATGGTAGTCGTCGAACAGGGCCTCGTGCGGATCGTTACGCCCCAGGAGCCGCATGAGCAGCTCGTTGATATAGAAACCGCAGTAGAGCGCCCGACCCGTGGGCGCCACGGCCTCGCCCGCCGGCTCGATATGTGCCAGGGTGCGCATCTCGCCCCGCCCAACAAGGCGCACGAGCAATGGCCGGAAAGGCTCGAACAGGCCCGCTCCTTCGCGCTTTCGGGCCTTCGCCCCTTTCGCCACCGCCGGCACACGTCCGAGCCGGCGGACGAACAGTTCGACAATGAGACTGGTGTTGCGAAAGTCACGCCGGTGCAGAACGAAAGCGGCGTGCAGGTCGTCCCTGCTCCCCATGATGCCTTACTCGTTGTACCCCAGGCGCGACAACGCCGACTCGTCGGATGACCAACTCTTTTTCACCTTGATCCAGACCTTCAGATTGACCTTGGTATCGAAGAATTTCTCCATCTCCCTGCGGGCATTGATGGCCGCTTCCTTCATGGCGGCCCCTTTTCTACCCAACAGAATGGCCTTCTGACCCGGCCGTTCCACCCATACTATCGCTGCAATATGATAGACGCCCTTGTGCGCCTTGAATGTCTCGATCTCGACGGAGACGGCATAGGGCAATTCTTCGGCATAGCGCCGCGTGAGCTGTTCCCGCAACAGTTCCGCGGCGAAAAAACGCTCCGAACGGTCGGTGAGCTGCTCCTCGGGGTAGAAATTCTCGCCTTCGGGCAGGTGATCGAGGGCCGCCTGTTCAAGGAGATCCACTTGATCACCCTTCAGCGCGGAGAGCGGAATGACCTCCACGAAATCATGGCGCTTGATGGTCTCTGCAATGTAAGGCAGCAACAGATCCTTCTTCTTGACCTGATCGATCTTGTTGATCGCCAGTATCGTGGGAGTTCTTCTGTTCTGGATATCCTTCAGAACACGCTCATCCTCTGGCGTCCATTTCAATGCCTCCACCACGAAGACCACCACATCCACCTCCGCCAGTACGCTGCGCGCGGAACGGTTCAGGTAGCGGTTCATGGCGTTCTCGCCGCGACTGTGAATACCGGGCGTGTCCACATAGAGGATCTGCCCTTCCGGCCGTGTCTTGATACCAACGAGCGCATGGCGTGAGGTCTGCGCCTTGTGGGAGGTAATGGCCAGTTTCTGACCGATAAGGCGGTTGAGCAAGGTCGATTTTCCCACATTGGGCCGGCCAATGAGGGCCACATAGCCACATCGGTGGACGACGGCTTCAGTCATCCCGTATCTCGTCCAGCAGGCGTTTGGCCGCCGCCTGCTCGGCCTTGCGTCGGCTGCCACCGCGGCCAACGGTCTCGCGGCCCAGATCTGCCGACCGGCACGTCACGGTAAAGATCTGATCGTGGGAATCCCCTTGAATATCGATCACGGAGTATTTTGGCAACGCCAGCCCCCGTGCCTGAAGATATTCCTGCAACTGGGTTTTGGGATCCTTTTGCTGCACATCGGGCGACAACCGTTCGAGACGTTTGGCGAACAGCCGGAGAATCAGAGAGCGGACTGCCTCAAGCCCCTTGTCGAGGTAGACGGCCGCAAGCACAGCCTCGACGGCGTCCGCCAGGATGGAAGCGCGGTTGTGCCCGCCGCTGCACAGTTCCCCGCGTCCCAGGACCAAGTGAGGGCTGAGATCCACCTCGCGGGCGATCTCTGCCAAGGTCTCCCTCTTGACGAGGCTGGAGCGCAACCGGCTCAACTGTCCTTCGTCGGCCTCGGGAAACCGCCGGTAGAGTTGGTCGGCGATAACAAACCCCAAAATCGCATCACCGAGAAACTCCAGTCTCTCGTTGTTGTGCTTGCCCGCACTGCGGTGGGTCAAAGCGCACCGCAGCAAGGTGTCGTCCTGCGGCTGGTAGTCCAGCCTTCTCAGCAACGCCTCGAACGCCGCGCTCAATTGGAAATCAGCCTGACCTTGTCGTCGAAGGATACAAGCAGATCCACATTGCCCACGATATGGGACCTGACCTGGTAGGCGATACCAATATCCATCACACCCTTATGTTTCTTGATCGTCACCTTGTTACTGTCTACGCCATTGATATAGCTGATATCGAAGCGTTTCTTCAGCAGGCGTTTGATCTCCATTGGGCTCTTCTTGGTGATGTACGGTTCCTCCTTCAACGAGTTGAGCACCGTTTTCACATTGTAGTTTTCCAGATAGATTGGAACCAGCTTCAATGCGAGCATGATAAAAAAACCGATCAACGCCAGTACGATGAGCCAGCCCACACCGGTCATGCCCCGTTGTCCGCGAAGATTGTTGGTCATCAAAGTCCACTCCTTAAATGCTCTGGGTACAGGCTCCTGAATATTTCCAGAGGCCATGACAGAGTATCGGTCAATCCAGGGGTTACTTGACTGCATCGCCGATCCGGTCCCAGGCGATGGGGAAGCCGCTGCGCCCTGTATCCCAGTGCATCCAGATCCCGAACGCCTTGCCCACCAGGTTTTCCTCCGGCACAAACCCCCAGCAACGGCTGTCGTTACTGTTGTCCCGGTTATCCCCCATCACAAAATAGTGGCCCTCGGGAACCACCACCTTTCCAGCCGCCAATACTGTGCACCCGGGCGGAAGATCAGGGGCAAAAGGATGTATCAGGATCTTGTGCTCAACCCCATCGAGCTGCTCGACGGCCTCCAGGGCTCCTGTCTCGCGCGCCCCGGAACCTGCACCCGTGTATACCCCAATGGGGGTTTGAGGTGCAGGTTTTCCATTGATGAAAACCGTTTTGTCATGGTAGCTGATTTCATCCCCCGGCACTCCTATGACGCGCTTGATGTAATCGACGGAAGGATTCGCCGGATAACGAAACACCACCACGTCCCCGTGCCTGGGCTCGCCGATCTCGATGATTTTTGTATTGGTGACCGGTAGGCGGATCCCATACGCGTATTTGTTGACCAGGATGAAATCACCCACCAAGAGCGTGGGCATCATGGAGCCGGAAGGAATGCGAAACGGCTCGACCAGAAACGAACGCAGCAAAAGCACGATGAGGATCACCGGGAAGAACGAGCGCGCATACTCCACGATGAGCGGTTCCCGATAGCCCCCCTTCTGTGCCGCCTCCGGCAGGTCCGCCACGCCACCACCTGCGGCGGCGGCCGCCTTCTTGCGCGCGGGAGCAAAGAAAACAGCGTCGATGAGCCATATTCCTCCGGTCACGAGGCACGCCAACACCAGCAATGTGGGAAAGTCGAAGTTCATTTGTTGTTCCTTGGTCCGTATTCGTCAATTATCCTTGCCCACCTGAAGTACCGCAAGGAATGCGTCCTGTGGGATCTCCACCTTACCCACCTGTTTCATGCGTTTCTTGCCCGCCTTTTGTTTCTCCAGCAATTTTCTCTTGCGCGTAACATCGCCCCCGTAGCACTTGGCGGTGACGTTCTTGCGCAGGGCCTTTACCGTCGTACGGGCGATGATCTTGCTTCCAATCGCGGCCTGAATGGCGACGTCGAACATCTGACGGGGGATGATCTCCTTCATCTTCTCGGTGAGCTCGCGGCCGCGGCTCTGGGCCTGGTCGCGGTGGACGATGGTGGAGAGGGCATCCACCGCCTCACCGTTGATGAGGATGTCCAGCTTGATCAGCGGCGCGGCCTGAAACCGTTTGAATTCGTATTCAAAGGACGCAAAGCCCCGGCTGACGGACTTCAAACGGTCGAAGAAATCGAGCACCACCTCATTCATGGGCATGTCATAGACGATCTGCACCTGACCGCCGAGGTACTGCATCGACTTCTGCACCCCCCGTTTCTCGATACAGAGGTTGATGACGTTACCCAGGTAGTCCTGCGGCACCAGGATAGTGGCCTCGATGATGGGCTCGCGGATCTCAGCGACGCGGCTGGGGTCAGGCAGTGCCGCCGGGTTGTCGATCTGGGTGACGTTGCCGTCGGTTTCCTCCACCTCATAGATGACGGTGGGGGCGGTGGTGATGAGATCGAGGTTGTATTCCCGCTCCAGCCGCTCCTGCACGATCTCCATGTGCAGCATGCCAAGGAACCCGCAGCGAAATCCGAAGCCCAGCGCTTGCGAGGTCTCCGGCTCGTAGTGCAACGCAGCGTCGTTGAGCCGCAGTTTTTGCAGTGCCTCCCGGAGGCCCTCGTAGTCGTCCGACGACACGGGGTAGAGCCCGGCGAATACCCGTGGCCGCATCTCTTCGAAGCCGGGCAGCGGCTCTGCCGCCTTGCGGTCGGCATGGGTGATGGTGTCGCCCACCGGCGCACCGTCGATCTCCTTGATCCCCGCGATGACAAAACCCACTTCGCCGGGGCCAAGTGTCTCGCGCTTCTCCCTTTTGGGCGTAAAGACGCCGACCTGATCCACCTGGAACACCCGGCCGCTCGACATGATACACATCTTGTCCCTGGCCTTGAGTTCGCCATTGATGACGCGGATCAGCGAGATGACCCCAACATAGGAGTCGAACCAGGAGTCGATGATCAGCGCCTGTAGTGGCGCATCGGCGTCCCCCTCGGGGGGCGGTATGCGCGCGATCAACGCCTCCAACAGGTCCGGTATGCCCTCGCCTGTCTTGGCGCTGACCCTGATGGCATCCTCCGCCTCGATCCCAATGATCTCCTCGATCTCGTTGATCACCCGTTCCGGCTCCGCGGAAGGCAGGTCGATCTTGTTAAGTACCGGCACGACTTCGAGACCCTGTTCGATGGCGGTATAGCAGTTGGCCACGCTCTGCGCCTCGACTCCCTGCGCGGCGTCGACCACCAGCAACGCGCCTTCGCATGCGGCCAGGGAACGGGAGACTTCGTACGAGAAATCCACATGGCCGGGGGTATCGATAAAGTTCAGCTTATAGATCTCGCCGTTCCTGGCCTTGTAATCCAGAGTGACGCTTTGGGCCTTGATGGTGATGCCGCGCTCACGCTCGAGGTCCATGGAATCCAGCACCTGCGCCTCCATCTCGCGCTCGCTCAAGCCACCGCAGACCTGGATAAATCGGTCGGCGATGGTGGACTTGCCATGGTCGATATGGGCAATGATGGAGAAGTTGCGGATATGTTGCAGGTCGGTCATGGGGTTACCGGAGGCATGGGCGTCATCGGGCGGATCGAAAAAACGGAACTTCCGCTTCGAAAGTTCCGCTCTTACCAATCACCAAAGCGGTTAAAAGGAATCCCGCCATGATACCAGATCACGCGCCGTCCACGTACTCACGGAGCGCTGGTTCGTCCAGAAAATAGTGGCAGATCTCTTTCCCTTCCGCGACGAGTACGGGCACCCTCTGCCCAAACCGCGCTTCCAGCGCCCCGTCGTTCCCGATATCGATCACCGTCAATCCGTACCCCAACTCCGGGCGCAATGCCGCCAGCCGGTCCAGCATCTCTTCACAGAGATGACACCCGGACCGGCTGTATACGGTGAGCTGCACTATTTTGCGGGAACCCGCAGGGCCAGGAACATGGGGCCCGACTCGCGGTGCACCAATACCGCCACGGAACGCCCGCCGGGCAGCCCTTTCACTATCTCCTTGAACTGCCTGACATCCTTCACCGGCTTGTTGTTGATCATAGTGATGACATCACCCGGTTTGATGCCTGCCTTCGCTGCGGAGCCGGAACCCACCTCTTCGACCACAACGCCACCTTCCGGTATCTTGAGCGCCTCCCGCTGCTCATCGCTTAGTGGAGCGACGGTCAGGCCCAGGCGCCCGGCCTTGGCCCTGGCTGGCTTGGACGGTGTCGATGCGAGATCCTCTTCGGCGGGCAACTCGCCGATCACGACACGGATCTTCTGCTGTTTCCCGTTCCTGAGCACTTCCAGTTCCGCTGGTTTGTCCACAGGGCTGTCGCCCACCAGTGGGGGAAGCTCCGAGGACATGCTGATTTCGTGCCCGTTGAACGCCACGATCACATCACCCACATGCAGATCGCTTTTCGCCGCCGGGCTGTCGGGCAACACCTGCGCCACCAGCGCTCCACGGGGGCGCGACATACCAAAGCTATTGGCCAGTTCTTTGCTTACGTCCTGAATCAGCACGCCTAGCCAACCACGCGTAACGCGCCCTTTGGTCTTGAGCTGCTCCACCACGTGCATCGCCATGTCAATGGGAATTGCGAAAGAGAGGCCCATAAATCCCCCCGTGCGGCTGTAGATCTGGGAATTGATGCCCACCACCTCGCCGTCGAGATTGAAAAGCGGGCCTCCCGAATTTCCGGGATTGATCGCCACATCGGTCTGGATGAAAGGCACATAGTTTTCGCTGGGCAGGCTGCGTCCCTTGGCGCTGACGATCCCTGCCGTCGCCGAGTGGTCAAACCCAAAAGGAGAGCCGATGGCCAGCACCCATTCGCCCACCTTCAGATTCTTCGACGTACCAATCTTGACCACCGGCGCATTTTTGGCGTCCACCTTCAGCAGGGCCACATCACTTCGCTTGTCCGAACCAATGACCTTCGCGACATACTCATTGCGGTCGGAGGTGCGCACGATGATCTGGTCGGCATCGTCCACCACATGATGGTTGGTCAGGATATAACCGTCGGGCGAGATGAAAAAGCCCGATCCCAGTGACCGTGATTCCAAAGGTTCATCCGGGATGATCCCGCCTTCACCAAAGAACTTGTGGAAGAATTCGTTGAGCGGGCTGTCCTCGGGGATATCGGGAATCTTGAGGCCCTTCGGCAACTTTTTACGCAGTTCCCGAAGCGTATGTTCCTTCTGGGTGGTACTGATATTCACCACTGCCGGTCCATAGGCCTTGACGAGTTGAGTAAAGTCGGGCAATGCCGGCCTTGCCTCCACGACTGTTGTCGCAGCGAGCCCCAGCAGGGCTATCGCCCAGAGCCAACCCATCGATCTAATCATGCCCAGTGGTTTCATGAAGCCTCCTGTGATTACGTACCACGGATTCCCCGTGCAACAAAAATAGAAGATGCATCCCGTGCGGATGACCCATCACGATTGCAAGGTCGGGGGCGCGAGGGTGAGGCTGCGGGTTTCGCGCCGCAGGATCACGGCGTGACTGGCTGCACCGCCAGTTTCACCCAATGTCTTGTGCCTTACCCAGGCCAGACCGCCCCCCAGTCCGGCCAGCCCCAGTGCGATGCTGATGAATTCCACCGCCGGAAGGGCCAACGCTTCGCCCAACCATCGCCCCGCGACTGCCGCCACGATGAACGTCAGCAGTGGCACGGCGTAGAGAAGGAAAGCAGAACGAAGCATTACGTTTTCGGGAAGACCGACCACGACGCGGTCACCGGGCTGCGCCTTGATGGAATTCAGCGCCCGGACGCGGCTCGCGCGGACGCCGAAGGTCTGCGCCAGAAGGGACGTGCCGCAACTGCTGTTTGCCGCACAATGGCCGCAGGCACTGCGCCGTTGCGCCTCCACTTCGGCATAGTCGCCTTCACAGGCCACCACGATGCCCCGCTCCTCGATCACTGCGCTGAGGCCACGGCAGTATGATCCATGGCGGCGACAATCTCGCGAATGGTTTTGCGGGGCACCTCACCTACGGCCGTCACCTGGAAACCATCCACTACGCCGCCCCACGCGTTTACTGCGCCGATGTTCGTGCTTCCCAACAAAGACTTTCCGTGGGCTGGGGAAGGTTCAATATAGATAGACACTGCAGCGAAGCCATCGGTCACCACGAGATGTTCGACCTTGTTTCCTTCCTCATTCTCCAGTTCGCCCGCCGCTTCGACCGAAAACCCCGGGGGCAGCATCTTGAAACGCCACTTGAGCGCAGGGTTCGTGGGTTTTTCCTTTCCGGCCACGGCCCGGCTCCGTTCATCCGACAGCGGGGCCGCCACATCCTCCCCCGCCTGCCGGGGGAAGATCCGCAGAGCGGTAAACATCACCTGCTCGATGGGTTTCGCGGACTCGTCCATCAGATCCAGTTTGAGTGGC